>JABWBC010000224.1 GCA_013360695.1 Phycisphaerales bacterium | reverse complement strand
GCGGCCGTCGCGATCGACCGCGCACGGCTGGTCGAGGAAATCCGCCGGCAACACGTCGTGCAGGCGTCGCTCAACATCGCCCGCGAAGTCCAGCGATCGTTCATGCCCGACGCAATGCCCAAGATCGCAGGCTACGATCTCGCCACGTGGTGGTTTCCCAACGAAGCGGTCGGCGGCGACTATTGCGATGTCGTCCAACTCGGCGACGGCCGCTGGGGGCTCGTCATGGCCGACGTCAGCGGCCACGGACTCGGCCCGAGCCTCATCATGGCTTCCGTCCGCGCCGCGCTCCGCGCGCTGATGCTCGAACACTGGTCGACGATCGACTTGCTCACGCTCTTGGGTCGGTCGCTCGCCGCCGACCTTCGCACCGAGCGATTCATCACGATCAATCTCCTCCGCCCCGCGCCGGTGGATGACGCGGAGGCCTGTGTCCTAGGGGCACGCCGACGGCGCGACCGAGGGCCGTGCGATCTGCATCGGCCCGAATGTCCGACGCCCCAAGAATACCCCGCGATCCGGGGCGGAGCGTCCGAAGAATGCCAAGGTCCGCCGCTATTTATGGCCTTCGGGTGGGTTCATGAGTGGCTCATGAAAGCCGGTGTGGTTTGCCCGACGCCGCGAGCCGCCAAGGGAGTTCCCCCCGGCACTGGGTCGTGCCTTCGGGTGACGCGGGGAAGAGGTTCTCGGACATCTGGGGCGACCGGCTGGTAGGTTGGGGCGCGGGAGGTGTTCGGGTGTTCGAGGACTTTGTCCGGGAGATGACGCTGGAGGAGCGGGCGGAGGCCGAGGGCCTCATCGAGAAGGCGCGCGCCGAGGTGTTCCCGACGCTGTGGACTCGGGTGGTCCACGCGGTGTTCGCGTTTGGGGTGCTCAAGGCGACGTCGCTGTTCTGCTGCTTCCCGTCGGTCGGGGGCGCTCTGGCGTTTTTCGGGATCAGGAATGTGTGGGTGGAACTGGCGCTGGTGGCGGCGGCGGCCGTCGCGCTGGGGTGGGCGTGGAGGTCGGTCGAACGCGACGGCCGGGAACGCGCGGTGGAGTACCTGCAGCAGGTTATCGATGATGTGGCGGAGGGCATGGTGCGTGAGACGCGGTGGAAGGCGGATCGGGTGTGGAGAGTCAACCCCAGAGACAACGATTACCTAGCTGCGCTTTTCCGTATTGAGGGAGGGGGGAGCAAGAACAACTCGAGCCATGCGACTGAGCACGTCTTTGCGGAGCTCGATGCAAGTGATCACTTGGATCCGGACGCAAGCGCCGTTCGGGGTGTAGAAGTTGCGCTTCGGGGTGTGATTGTGCGCCTTCCTCGGGCGGGCGAGAGGCTGGTTCGCTGCTGCCGGTTCGAGGAGTGGACTGTCGCGAGAATCTTCGAATCAAGTATCCGAGAGGAAGGTGAAGTCGATCAGGGTCGAAACGAGCACCCCACCTTGGACTCTGGAGATTTCGAAGACCGGGCCAGAGTCCAGGTCTCGGCTGACGTGCAAGTCGAACCTCATCCTCCGCCGGCTGTGGACCCGCTCCGTCCGCGGCTCCCGCAGATTTCAGTGGAATGGTTGAAGTGGGTGACCGCGGCCAGCGTTGCGACGTTTGTAGGGGGATTTGTGATCGGGCTGTTGCTGTATCGGTCAGTTGGAGATGCAATTGTCTTTGGCACCACGACGGGCGGAGTTGTCCTCGGAATCGGCGTCGTTGCACTCGCCGCTGTGCTGCTGGTGTATGGGGCTGGGCAGTTGGTGAGCCGAACGAGAGTCTTTGACAAGCCGGACGGTCAAGGCGAGGGTGCGTCCTACTGGAGCGAGAGTTTCGACGCCTCCCGCTACGAGCTCATCCGTACTCGCGAGGGCGGGAAGATCGTCGCGGCGGCGTGGTACACGCAGGGGCTGGTTTACTTCGCGCGGGCGTGCGTGCTCGACGATTCCATCAAGGCTGGGAGGTGCGGGCGGCGGATGACGCTTGTACTCGGCCCTTCGGGGGTGGTGGGTGTGAAACACGAGGGCGAGTCGATCCGCTGCGGCTCGCGCGTCATGACGCGAGCGGCGTTCAATCGGACATTCCCGGAGCGGGGAGCGGTGACCGAAGCGGAGGCGTGGGGCGACGAGGCGGCGAAAGCCACTGGTTCACTCGCGTAGCGCCCCCGCACGATCCCTCGGCCCGGTCCTTGCCGGCGCGTCGAGCGATATCCATCGCGAAGCAGCGCCGTGCGGGAGGATTGAGCGTCACCCGCGCGGCGCTGCTTCCGGGGCCGCGGCTGGCGTCTATTCCTCGTCGTCATCCCCGGCGCGTTGGACGGCGGGCATGGGGTTGACGGCGTGCTTGGCGAGGATTTTGGTCCTGATCTCGTCGAACAGTTCGGGGTTCTCGCGGAGGAAGCGCTTGGCGTTCTCGCGGCCCTGGCCCAGGCGGGCGTCGCCGTAGGAGAACCACGCGCCGGACTTGTCGACGATCTTGTCGTTGATGGCGAGGTCGAGCAGGTCGCCGGAGGTGGAGATGCCCTCGTCGAACATCATGTCGAACTCGGCCTCGCGGAACGGTGGGGCGAGTTTGTTCTTGACCACCCGAGCGCGGACGCGGTTGCCGACGTTCTGCTCGCCCTCCTTGATGGCGGAGATGCGGCGGATGTCGATGCGGATGGAGGCGTAGAACTTGAGGGCGCGTCCGCCGGTGGTGGTCTCGGGCGAGCCGAACATGACGCCGATCTTCTCGCGGATCTGGTTGATGAAGACGACGGTGCACTTGCTCTTGGCGATGCAGCCGGTGAGTTTGCGGAGGGCCTGGCTCATGAGTCGGGCCTGCAGGCCCGGGAGGCTGTCGCCCATCTCGCCCTCGATTTCCGCACGGGGAACGAGAGCGGCGACGGAGTCGACAATGATGATGTCGACGGCGTTGGAGCGGACGAGCAGTTCGCAGATCTCCAGGGCCTGCTCGCCGGTATCGGGCTGAGAAACCAGGAGGTTGTCGACGTTGACGCCGAGGCGGCGCGCCCAGGAGGGGTCGAGGGCGTGCTCGGCGTCGATGATGGCGGCGACGCCGCCGCCCTTCTGGACGTTGCCGGCGATAGTGAGCGCGAGGGTGGTCTTGCCGGAGGACTCGGGGCCGAAGATCTCGACGATGCGTCCGACGGGGATGCCCTTGCCGCCGAGGGCGAGGTCGAGGGAGATGGCGCCGGTGGAGACGCCGGGGATGGCGGCGAAGGCGCTCTCGTCCATCTTCATGATCGAGCCCTTGCCGAAGGTCTTCTCGATCTGCTGGACGGTGCGCTCGAGGGCCTGGGCCTTTTCCTTGGCTTCGACGGTGCTGGCGGCGTTGGCGGTGGGGGGCACGGGAGCCTCCTTGCGGCGGGGGATGGGGCGGCCGCTGGGGGTGGTCAGTTCGGAGTCAGTATCGCCGACGGTCGAGCCGTTGCGGGTGGCGAAATCTGCGGCGGTGGTCATGGGAGCCTCCGTGGTCGGGTGCCGTTCGTTCGGCACTCGATAGGTTACTCCCGGTCATCGGCCCGTCAAGTTTGTTTGGTGGATTTTCGTGAGAAAAATGTTTGGTGGCGGGCACCTTTTCAGGGGGCCTTCTTGGTATCGATGGGGTAACCATGGGCCTTCCAGCCCAGGAAGCCGTCGTTCATGAGGTAGACGTCGTCGATGTCGGCGGTCATGAGGCGTTTGACGAGGGCCTTGGCGTTGTTGTGGTTGGGGTGCTCGCCGTAAACGTAGATGGCCTTGTAGTTGCGCAGCTTGGGGTCGGGGTTGTTGAAATCGATCTCGGCGGCGGTGAGGCGGCGGGAGCCGGGGATGTGGCCATCGGAAAATGACGCCGCATCCCGGGCATCCACGATGAGGTAGGACTTATCAGCGTCCTTGGAGGCCTTGGCCACGTCGGCCATGTCCACGGCGCGGATGGCGTTGTCGCTCACTTTTTCG
Organism: Phycisphaerales bacterium; assembly: GCA_013360695.1. GTDB lineage: Bacteria > Planctomycetota > Phycisphaerae > Phycisphaerales > UBA1924 > JABWBC01. The sequence continues at coordinate 97 of JABWBC010000224.1, read as the reverse complement.
CAGGCGCTCAGCGACAGGGCGCCGGCAAGGGCACAGAAAAGCAGATGGTTCTTCCTCATGGCGGGAACGATAGCGGGAACGGGTGCTCTCCGGTTGG
>JABWBC010000223.1 GCA_013360695.1 Phycisphaerales bacterium | reverse complement strand
CCCCGCGGGGCGCAACACGCCGGGCGAGCCGCCGCCCGACGCCGGGTCCTTGGCCGCCTCGCCCTCCTTGGGCTTGCTCAGCTCGTCGATGAGATCGATCAGGTTTTCCGCGGGCTGCGTGCTCGGTTGCGTACTCGGCTGGGTACTGGGCTGGGCGGGCTGGCCCATCCCCGAACTCGACCCCAAACTCGCCGCCGGACGGGCCATGTTGCCCTTGATGAGATCGCTCAGCGGCACCTGGCGCACCACATAGACGTACTCAATCGTCTCGTTGAACTGCCCCGCCGCCGTGATCGCCTCGTACAGGCGATAGTCGGGCTTCGGGATAAAATACGGCCCGGGCTGCTGCACCGCGCCCACCACCGTGAACGTCTGCTGACGCTTCTGGATGATGACCACTTCCACCAGCGGATCGTTCACAAACTTCTTGAGGCGCTCGGTGATCAGGTCACGCGCCTGGTCCAGCGTCAGACCGGTCAGCTCCACCTGGCCGATCTGCGGCATGTTGATCCGCCCGCGGATGTCGACCTCGCGGTCGTACTCGCTCGCCGCCGCGTTCGAGCGCACGTCGTCAAACGCCGTGATCCGCACCTGGTCGCCCGGGCTCAGGCGATAGTCGCTGGGCTCGGGGATGAGGTCCTGCGCCGCGGGGTCGGAGTACTCGACGAACTCGCCCGAGTCCTCCTCGATGCTGGTCAGCCGCTCGAGGATGGGCACGCTCGTGGGCGTCTTCTCCCAACGCCCGATGGTGCTGGGATCGATGAACGAGTCCATTTCGCACCCGGACATCACAAAAGAGCCGGTCGCCAGCCCGCACGCCGCCACAATCACTCGCACGCGACGCGCCGCCCCGGAATTGCTCGAGCTCGCCATGGGTAGTTCCTTCAGCCTTCCCGATCGCTCCAAACCAGCCCTGCCCCACAAAATCCGAACCGGAACGATAGCACAACGACCGTGGGGCGGAACGCTAACCACGGCGGGGGCGCAGTCAACACCCCTTCGCACCAACTGGCGCGCGAAGGTTCAGCAGAATCGACCGTTCCAGACCCACCGGTTGAGCGGGCGACCGCCTTTTTACGGGACCGACCGGCATAAGTTCGCCCCACCCCATACGTTGGCGCGGAGTTTGCCCACTTCCACCCTATCCTTCTTTGTGTCCAACCCGCCCAACAACCCCAACCAGGCGCCTTCGTCCTCCCCGCCCGCTCCCGCCGAGATCGACGCGGGCCTTGCCCGCACCCTCGCACGTCACCCCCGACCCCTCGGCGGCGACCCCCTGCGGCGCGTCGATAAGCCCCTCGTCTCCCTCTCCGGCATGGTCCTCAATAACCAGTCCGGCACCCCCGACCAGCTCCTCATCAAGAAGAAGCCCGCCTGGCTCCGGGCCAAGGTCCCCGGCGGCGCGGAATACCAGCGTCTCAAGGGCGTCCTCTCCCAGCACAAGCTCCACACCGTCTGCGAAGAGGCCAACTGCCCCAACATGGGCGAGTGCTGGTCACGCGGTATCTCCACCATCATGATCCTGGGCGACACCTGCACCCGAGCGTGCGGCTTCTGCAACGTCAAGACCGGTCGCCCCCCCTCGCTCGACAAGGACGAGCCCCGCCGCGTCGCCGAATCGATGCGCCTCATGTTCGAGCACGCCAAGCTCAAGCACATCGTCATCACCAGCGTTAACCGCGACGAACTCTCCGACGGCGGGGCGGGCATCTGGGCCGAGACCATCATCCGCACCAAGGAAGCCTGCCCGGGCCTCTCAATCGAGGTGCTGATCCCCGATTTCGAGGGCAATCAGGCGGCGCTCCAGATGGTGATCGACGCCAGGCCGCACATCATCAACCACAACCTCGAAACCGTCCGGCGCATGTACCCCGCGGTGCGCCCGAGCGCCAAGTTTGATCGATCGCTGGAACTCCTCCGGCGCGTGAAAGAACAGGGCGGCGTCGCCAAGACCGGCATCATGGTCGGCATCGGCGAACGCGACGAGGAAGTGATCGAGCTCATTCAGGAAGTGCAGGAAGCGACGAAGGCCGCGCGGCATTCGCCAATCGGCATTGGGCAATCGACCGTCCATCCACGGACATCCGACCCTGCTCTGCCGAATGCCGAATCACGAATGCCGAATGCCGACACCTGTGACATCCTGACCATCGGCCAATACCTCCAGCCCACACGCAACCACCTGCCGATCGATCGCTGGGTGACGCCCGAGCAATTCGCGTTCTTCAAGCAGGAGGGCCTCGCCCGCGGCTTCAAGGTCGTCGAATCCGGGCCGCTGGTCCGCAGCTCCTACCACGCCGACCACCAGGCCGACGTTCTCAGCACGATCGAGGACGAGCGGGCCAAGCGCGGGTAGAAATTTCCCGGCTTTTTGCGAAAACACCGATCAGTTGCGCCCAGCCGCCAGTATACTCTTGGGTATACTGTTGCGTTTGGGGGTGGCGCGAAAAGCCACACCTCCCCGACGACTCGGTGTTGTCGGCAGTCGGCAAGCGTTTCAGGCTTCACACTTATTGAATAAGGAGTATCACATGAATAATCGCGATCCTCATATGAAACCTGCCTAACGGCAGCGGGAGGTCTTGATGTCGATCCCATTCAAACAGATCCTGTCGCACCTCGAAGTGCGTGGCTGGAGGCTTCAGAGAATCTGGAAACCCTATCGGGTTTTCCTGCGCGGGCGGGACGAACTGCCCATCCTGATTGAGGTCAATAACGGAAGGGTCGATCGGAAGGCCTGGGAGCAGATCAAGAAGATCGCCGACTGATCCGATGCTGTCGGCCAGAGGCTGACCTCAGAAGGGGTTACCGGAAGGAAAACGATGAAAAAGACCGCTTCCGATGCAGTCGCGGACGGCGAGTTCGCGCGGGACATTTGGACGCGGGCGGCGGCGATGTCTGGGCTGTACAGCGTTGTGTTGAGTCGCGCTGACGGCGAGTGGATGGCGAAGTGCGTGGAGTTGCCGACCGTGTTTGTGTTCGGCAAGACTCCCGAAGCGGCGATGAAGAAGATTCAGGAGCCACTCACGGTCGTGATCGCGACATTGCTAGAGGCCGAGCGTCCCGTCCCCGCCCCGATGACCGAGGGCAAACGAGACGCACAGGTGAATGTCAAGCTCACGGCGGAGGAACGATTCGTGGTCGAGAACGCGGCCAAGAATCGCGGGTTCAAGGGATTGTCGGACTTCTTCCGATTCGCCGCACTTCAGATCGCACGGGCGTAACGGGTATGCAGGGGAGCCAAGGGCCTTCCGCAAGGGCGGCCCTTGTTTTTTGCGCTCTCGCCTACGGTCAACCTCCAACGATCTTGGCCGCCTCATCCAGCCACGCTCGGCGTGACTTCACATCAAGCTCACCGCTCTTGTTCATCACGCGGGCCGAGCGCGACGCGCCCGCCTCCGCCGCCCACGCGTTCACGCGCTTCTCCACTTCATCGAGCGCTGCCCTCGCCGCCACAAACCACGCGCGCCGATCCGCCTCAGAGAGCGCTTCGAGAAACCGGGCCCGCGAGCGCAGCGGGTCGTGCGCCACGGTCACCGCCTCTTCGCCGATCGGCGGCCCGATCCACGCCCGCAGCACGCCCAGCCCCTTGCTCGTGATGCGATACTCGCGACGCCGCCGCTTGCCCTCGCGCTTGGCCTCCGACGACAGCAGCCCCGCGCGCTGCAGGCGCCGCACCAGCGGGTAGATCGCCCCGGCGCTGGCGCTCCATTGCGTGGAGGGCGAGTTCTGCATGTGCCGCCGGATGTCGTACGGGCTCGCCGCCCCGAGCTGCCAGACCAGCCCGAGCACGAAGCACTCCAGTTCACTGCGACGCTTGGCGGGCAACGGCACCTCCGGGTGGGATTTCAGCGTAGCACGCCCGAAATCCGCGCGGGCCGCAACCCGAGCCCCGTGATCCCGTATGATAGTACGAATCGGACTATGTGGCCAGCACCCCACGCCGCGGCCGCCCACAGGAGACCCGCATGAACCCCGCCGCCCGCTCCCGCCTTGTTCGCCGCCTCCTCCTCGACGCCGCACGCCTGGGCGTCTCGACCACGGCACTCGCCCTGGCGGCTTCGCTCGTGCCCACGGCATACGCCCGGCC
>JABWBC010000222.1 GCA_013360695.1 Phycisphaerales bacterium | reverse complement strand
ATCGCCCTTGGGCTTGCGGGCGCGGGGGCGTTCACCTTCGGGTCCGCCGGGGCCGCGGCGTTCACCGGGGCCCGCGGCGTCGGGTCCGCGGCCTTCGGGGCCTTTGGGTCCGGGCTCAGCACCGAGGAAGGGGCGCATTCTGTCGGTGACTTTCTTGCGGGCTTCGGGGGAGAGGTCGCGGACGAGGTCGCGAATCTCCTGGCCGTGGGCCTCGCGGAAGGCGCGCATGTCGTCGCGGACAGAGTCCATGATGCCCTTGATCTTCTGGTCCTGGTCGGGCGAGAGGCGGAGGTCTTCGGGCGTCTCGGGCGAGCGGAGGGAGTTGATGGCCCGCATCATGGCGACGGGCGCGCCGCGCTGGGCTGCCTGGTCCTTGCGGTCTTTTCCGCCGCGGACGAACGAGTTCTTTTCGCCCGGGGGGCTGGCGTCCTTGACGTCGGGCCCGCGGAGCGGCGGACGATCGTCCTGCGCGTACACACCACCGGCGGACAGGAACAGAACGAAAGCGGCGGAAGCAACGAGGCGGGTAGCCCGCGAGGTCAACATGAGAGGCACTCCTGTGGTCGTCCTGCGTGCGGACGGGGACGACATTCCATCGGCCAAACGCGGCGGCGGGCCCTTCATTGCGGGGTTGGCGGGTTCGCGTGGGCGAATACGCGGAATCCCCGGACCCTACGATCGCTACAGGTGGGAAAGACAGGTGGACGACACGGCGGGGTTCGGCACGGGGAGGGGGATTCCGAGCGGCGGCCGCACGGGGTCCGAATGCGGCGCGAGGGGTCTGTTTTTCGGTGGAAAGGCGGAGAAATGTCGTTCTCGAAAGAATCGATCACGCGGGCGTTGCGGGGCGTGCCGGCGGCGGGCGCCAGCGGCGATCTGGTGAGCGCGGGCGTGCTCAAGTGGGTGTCGCTGTGCGAGACCTATGTCAGCGTCAAGCTGCTGATGCCCCAGGGCGCGACGCCCGGCGACATCAGCCAGATGACGAGCATGGCGCGGGCGGCGATCGAATCGGCGGCGACCGACGAGGGTGTCAAGCTCGATTCGATCATCCTCGAGTTCATCAACGACGCGGGCGACGTGGTTCGCACGGCGAGGTTCGGCGCGCCGGCGGGCGTGAACGCCGCGCCGGCGCAGGGCTCGCAGGGCTCTCCGGACATGGGCCATCGTCCGATCGGCGGTCTTGCGGATACGAGGCCCGCGGGTCAAACCCGCGCTCCGACGCCGCAGGGCGCCGTGGAGGCTACGCCGAGCATCAGGAACATCATCGCGGTGGGCGCGGGCAAGGGCGGGGTGGGGAAGTCGACGATCGCGCTGAACCTCGCGGTTGGGCTGGCGCGACGGGGCGCCTCGGTCGGTCTGATGGACGGGGATATTTATGGCCCGTCGCTTCCGACGCTGCTTGGGCTTGGCGCGATGGAGCCGATCGTTGTTGACGGCAAGCTCCAGCCGTTCCTAGTTCACGGCGTGAAGTCGATGACGATCGGGAAGCTGGTGGACCCCGACAAGCCGCTCATCTGGCGCGGGCCGATGGCGCACGGCGCGTTCAAGCAGCTCGCGGAGCAGACGAACTGGGGCGAGCTTGATTATCTCATCATCGATCTGCCGCCGGGCACGGGCGATGTGGCGCTGACGATGGCGCAGATGCTGAAGCTCTCGGGCGCGGTGGTGGTGTGCACGCCGCAGAAGGTGGCGCAGGACGACGCGGTGCGCGCGACGAAAATGTTCCAGCAGCTCGGGATCGAGGTGCTGGGCGTCGTGGAGAACATGAGCTTCTTCATCGGCGACGACGGGAAGGAATACGACATTTTCGGCAAGGGCGGCGCGGAGTTCATGGCGCAGCGGCTCAACGTGCCGTTCCTGGGCGCGGTGCCCCTGACGATGGGATTGCGGAAGAACTCGGATGAGGGCAACCCGACGGCGAACTTCGCGGGCGGGACGATCACGCGCGCGTTCGAAGAGCTGATCTCGCGCGTGGAGGGGCAGTTGAACCTTGTGTCGATGAAGAAGGGGCGGGGGCCGACGTTGACGATCAGCTAGATCGCGGTCAACGCCGGGGATTGTCAACATCGGGCGAAGAACTCGGGTGCGGCGTGACTCGTAAGGAAGGGAACCCATGCACAAGCCCGAACCCATCGTCGCGACGCACATAGGCCAAGCCCATCCTCGCCGCGTCGATCGCGCGCACTTTCTCTTGGCCACGCTCGTGCTTGCCACGGGCGCGAGGGCGCAAGTTTCGATCGACCATATCTCGTTCGTGGATCGTGCCGCGGCGGGGCAGATCACGCTTGGGAGCCTGCGCGGCGGGCTGGCGGTGCTCGACTACGACCGCGACGGTTGGGCGGACCTCTTTGTGTGCGACACGGCCGGCGCGACCAACCGGCTCTTTCACAACATTCCGAGCGCCGCCACGGGCCGCACGTTCGTGGACGTGACGCAGGGGAGCGGCCTGAACGACGCCGACGGCGTGCAGCGGAACGGAGGGGCGTCGATCGCGGGCGACATCGACAACGACGGCGATCTTGACCTCTTCGTGCTGGGCTACACGACGACGGATTCGTCGCACGGCGTGCTCTATCGCAACAACGGCGACGGCACGTTCACCAACATCTCCCTGGCCGCGGGCGTTCGGCACGTCGGCGCACGGCCCATGTCGGCGAGCTTCGTCGACTATGACCTTGACGGGAAGCTCGACCTTTTCGTCGGCGGCATCGGATCAACGCCCGACGCGCTGCTGCTGTACCACGGCAACGGCGACGGCACGTTCACGCCGATGAACTCGCTGCTCCCGCCGCCGCTGGGCTCGACGACGCTCTACTCGCATGTGTGGTGCGATCTGGATCGCGACGGCGACCCGGATTGCATCCTGCTCTCGGCCGGTGGACAGAGCGCCAGGATCCTGCGCAACGATTTTGACCAGGCCACGCCCGCGATGGCGCCGATCGGGCCCGAGGTCGGGTACGCGGCGCTGGGCCCGGCGCCCATGGGCATCGCGGCCGGCGACTATGACAACGACGGCGATTTCGACCTGGCGATCACCAACGCGCAGGTCGGCACATACTTCCGCAACGACGGCGGCTTCTTCACAAAGGTGACGCCGATCTCGACGATCTTCGGCTGGGGCGTGCTGTGGATCGATGCCGACAACGACGGGTGGCTGGACAACTACCAGTGCGGGAGCCTCGGGCAGGGCCCGAACTTTGATCGACTGTGGCGCAACCTGGGCGACGGCACCTTCAAGTACATCTCCGGCGCGATGAACAGCACGTTCTCGGTCAGCCAGCACGCGGTGCGGGTCGACTGGAACAACGACGGCCGGGCGGATGTTGTGAGCGTCAACCCCGTGGCGCCGGGGCAGTATGTCGCGGTGTACGAGAACGCCTCCGACGCGACGGGGCATTGGATCACGCTTGATCTTCGTGGCGATGGGAGGCTGGTCAATCGGGACGCGATCGGCGCGATCGTGCGGATCACGGCGGGCGGCGTGACACAATCGCGCCAGATCGTCAGCGGCTCTTCGACCACCTCGACCGAGGACCTTCGGGCGCACTTCGGCCTCGGGAGCGCGACGAGCGTTGACCGGATCGAGATCGAATGGCCGACGAGGAAAGACTTGTCCGCGAGGACGCGCGTGTATCAAGGGCCGATCGCGGCGGGCCAGATCGTGCCCATCGCTTTCGCGTGTCCCGCCGACGTAAACAGCGACGGCTTTGTGAACGGCGACGACTATGACTCGTTTGCGGACGTGTTCGAGAGCGGGGGCATCGCGGCGGACTTCAACACCGACGGCTTTGTGAACGGCGACGATTACGACGCGTTCGCGGCGGCGTTTGACGAGGGCTGCTGAACGCCGCGGGCGGGGATCAGGGCTTCGAGGCGTGCCGCCAGGGCGTCCATCGAGAGTTCGGCGAGCAAGGGCGAATCGCGGCGCGTGAGCGGCGGCGCGTGGTTCCAGACCTGGGCGAGCGCGTCGCGCCAGGCGTCGCGCGTCGGCTCGATCGCGAGCCCGAGCGAGGGATCGCCCAGGAGTTCCGAGCCGCTCACAGAACTCGACGCGAGAACGAAACGGCGACGGCGGAGCGCGTCGGCGAGCAGTCGCCCGGTGGCGCGGG
>JABWBC010000064.1 GCA_013360695.1 Phycisphaerales bacterium | reverse complement strand
CGACGCGCGCGAGCGCCGCGACCAGCGCGGGATCGCGCGGGTCGCCGCCAGCGTGCATGAAAGCTTCGGCGTAGGGGCCGGTGTGGACCTCGCACCACTCGAAGCCGACGTCGGCGGCGGCGCGGATCTGCTTCACGTCGGCGTCGATGAACGCCGAGGCCGACACGCCCGCGTCGCGCAGGGTCGAAACCACGCCGATCATCCGTTCCTTCTGGCCGGCGACATCGAGCCCGCCCTCGGTGGTGACTTCCTCGCGCCCCTCGGGCACCAGCGTGGACATGTGGGGCTTGAGGCGGGCCGCGATCGCGACCATCTCGTCGGTCGCGCCCATCTCAAGATTGAACTTCACGCGGCAGAGGTCGCGGCAAACCTGCACGTCGCGGTCGTTGACGTGGCGCCGGTCTTCGCGCAGGTGCATGGTGACGCACTCAGCGCCGGCGAGCTCGGCGACGTGCACCGCGTGCGAGGGGTTGGGCTCGCCGCGCGCGGGGTCGGGCGTGCCGCGATAGCGTGCCTGGCGGAGGGTCGCGACGTGGTCGATGTTGACGCCGAGCGTTGCCATGCATGAAGCGTAGATCGCGGCGGCGGGCCGGGTCGCGTACCCTCCCCCGATGCGTTTCGTGTTTCTCGGGACAGGCACGTCCGCCGGGGTGCCGGCGATCGGCTGCGACTGTGGTGTGTGCACCAGCGCCGATCCGCGCGATCGGCGCCTGCGCACCAGCGCAGCGCTGCGGTTCGTCGATCCCGCGGGGCAGGAGCGCGTCCTCCTGATCGACGCCGGCCCGGACCTGCGCGAGCAGGCGCTCCGCCACAACCTGCGGCGCGTGGACGCGATCCTCTTCACGCACAACCATGTCGATCACACCTTCGGGCTCGACGAGGTCCGGCGCTTCAACGTCGTGATGCGCGCGCCCATCAGCGTCTACGCCGACCGGCACACGCTCGAGCACCTGCTGCGCGTCTACAGGCACATCTACGAGCGCGAGAACAACGTCAACGACAGTTTCGTCGCCACGCTCATCAACCACGAGATCCGCCCCGAGCAATCCATCAACCTCTTCGGCCTGCGCATCACGCCGATCCCGCTGCTGCACGGGCGCCTTCCCGTGCTCGGGTATCGATTCGAGCCCGAGAACGCGCCCGCGCTGTCGCCGCTGCCCCTGGCGTATTGCACCGATGTCTCGGCCATCCCGCCGCAGAGCTGGCGGCATTTTCGGGGTCTCTCGACGCTGGTGCTCGACGCGCTGCGTCATCGCAAGCACCCGACGCACTTCACGCTCCAGGAAGCGGTCAATGTCGCGGACCAGATCGGGGCCGGGCGGACCTTTTTCGTTCACATGGCGCACGACCTGGCGCACGAAAAAACCAACGCGACGCTGCCGGCGGGGATGGCGCTGGCGCACGACGGTCTGGAACTCTCCCAGTGAGCGGCGGCGGGACCACCCCCACGGGCCCACGCGAGACTCCGCCGCCCGGGTTTGTCGCCCGTACCCGCGCCGTTCTCTCTACGCTGGCGCTTCTCCCGGGCGTGCTCATTCTCGCGGCGTGGATGGTCGGCAATCTCTGTTCCGATCGGTGGTACTGGTCGCAGTGGCTGGAGTGGATCCCCACGAGCGTGGCGCTGGCGGGAAGCGGCGTGTTCATCTCGCTCGCGGGCCTGCTGCATCCGCGCGGGCCGCGTGATCGTTATCCCTCGCGGGCGCGTGTGCTCGCGTCGATCGCCTGGGGGCTGGTGCTGGTGTACATGCTGCTGGTCGATTGGCGCCTGCCCAACGCGCTGAAGAAGCGCGAGCAACCGGGGCCGGGCTCGACGCGCGTCCTCTTCTGGAACGCCGCGGCGGAGGACGAGCCGGGCTGGTCCCGCGCCGCGCTGGGCGAGAACGCGGACGTGGTGGTGCTGGTCAGCCTGAAGAACGACGAGGAGCTGGCGCGGATCAGCAAGTCGATGGGCGAAAGCGAATCGGTGATCGTGACAAATCGCTTCACGGTGCTGTCGCGTCGGAGGATCGAGCGATACGCGCTGACGCCGCTCGACATCGCGCCGGGCGAGGGGCTCGACCCGCGCCAGCGCACCGGCACGCGGAAATGGGCCGACCCCGGGCACGCGATGTTCATCGAACTGGCGGCGGACGATCATCGACCGACGGCGTGCGTGTGGGTGCTGGACCTGCCGTCGGACCTGTCGCTGGCGCGTCGCGATGTCACCGCCCAGGCCGCAAGCGTGATCCGGGAGTTCAAGGGACCGGCGCTTCGGCCCAACGGCATGGAGGCGTGGGTGGAGGACGGGGCGACGGTGCTGCGTGGCTTCCCGGAGCCCGACCTCATCATCGGCGACTTCAACATCCCGCGTGGGTCGGCGACGCTCGACGCCATCACGCGCGGCAAGTCCAACACGTTCGACCAGTGCGGCTACGGGCCGACCGCGTCGTGGCCCTGCAAGTGGCCGCGGACCAGGCTGGCGATCTGGCCCCTGCTCCACATCGACCAGATGTTCGTTGGCGGGGCACTGCGCGCGACGAGCTACAGGCTGATCAATCCCGGCTCGGGCACGCACCGGATGCAGCGCGCGGATTTCGTGGCGGCCGGGCCGTGACGGGAGGGTGGGACGGGGGCTGGAGCGTCCTTGCGGGACCCTAGAATCGCAGGCAGCGTCATCGTTCCGCGTGCGGCACCCGCCGCGTGACGAATCGGGAACTCGACCTTTTCCTTCCATGGACACCGCTTCTCCCCAATGCCCGCGCTGCGGCTATGACCTTTCGGGCCTGGCGGCGTCGTGGCGCGAATCGTGTCCCATGACGGGGACGTGCAGCGAGTGCGGGCATTCGTACCACTGGGGAGATCTGTTTTTTCCGTTGCGACACGCGCCGGCGTGGAGCTTCGAGCATTCGCCGAAGCCCGCGGCCGCGCTGGCCGCGTCGTGGTGGCGGGCCCTCCGCCCGCGCTCGTTCTGGTCGCGATTGCAGATGCACCACACGATCGTCGCGCCGCGACTGTGGATCGCGCTGGCGATCGTGCTCCTCTTGCTCCACCTGGCGACGGGCGTCGGGATGGTCTGGCTCGAGCACACCGCGGGCGTGATCGCGGCCCAGACCGGCAGCGACTGGCTGCGCGTCCGCGATCCCTGGTCGGTCTTCATCAATCCGTACGCGCGCGTGGTCGCCAACCAATTCCCCGGCGTCTATGCCGCGTGGGTGTACGTCGCGGTGCTGACGGCGTTGTTCTGCCCCGGCGCGTTCGTGATGCTGCGCCAGACCTTCACGCGCCTGGGCCTGCGGCGCGATCACGTGCTGCGGGCGGCGGGGTATTCGCTGGCGCCCCTGCCGCTCCTGCTGCTGGTGTTCTCGCTGGCCCGCGCGATCGGCGCGTACGGGAGCGCGTGGGCCCTGGGCCTGACGCTGCGCACGACCCGCTCCGGGCCGCCCGATGGTCTGACGCGTTTCTGCAGCGCGCTCGACGATGCCGCGGGGCGGATCGGCGCGTACCAGTGGCTGTCGATGCCACTGACGCTGGCGTGGTGCGGTTCTTTCTGGTGGTTCTTCGCGCGCCGCTACCTGAAGCTCGCGGACGCGACCCGCGCGACGACGCTCCTGGTGCTGGTGTCGTTCCTGGCGGCGTTGGCGGTCGTGACGTTCTGGCCGGGCTCCACGCTGGCCCGCGACCTGGGCACGACGCTGATGGGGATGCAGGAGTAGGCGGGCGCCGCGCGACGACTTCTATTATCCGCATCCCTGGTGCGACCATGAACAACGACGCCCAAAAGCCGCCGCCCGTCTCGCGTGCGCTGCGCGACGGCACGCCGATCGTGATCCGGCGCGCCCTGGCGCGCGACGCCGAGGGGCTGGCCCGCCTCGACCACGAGCTGGTTTCGGAGGGGCTGTGGACCGTGCGCGAGCGGGGCGAACGGGTTTCATCGGTCGAGGAACTGAAGCGGATCGCGTCGTACGACGCGCCGGACCGGCTGCTGATCGTCGCCCTCCGCGGCGAGCGCGTCATCGGCGAGGCGACGCTCAAGGCCCACAAGGCGGCCAGGTGCGCGCACGTGGCGCTCTTTTCCATCAGCGTGGCGATCGAGTTTCGCGGGCGCGGCGTGGGGCGGGCGCTCATGGGCGCGGCCTGTGCCTGGGCCGACGCCCATCCGAGCATCGAGAAGCTCGAGCTCTTTGTTTTCGCAAACAACGAGCGCGCCATCGCGCTATACGCGGCGTTCGGGTTTACCCCGGAGGGACGAAGAGACCGATACGTCCGATTCGGGCCAACCACCTATGTGGACGACCTGGTGATGGGGCGTTGGTGTGCAAAGGGCGCGGGCAATCCCCGGAACGCGTGAGACTTGCGCGAGGTTGGTTTCTGCGCGGGGTTCGATCGGCGCGGGCGCGCGGGTACACTTGACCTCGAATGGCCGGCAAGCCCAACGAACGACCCGCGAAGCGCGCGACGAGCAAGAAGAGTTCGTCGTCGCGCCGCCGCCTGCGCCCGGCCAAGCCGGTCGCGGTCGTGGAGTTGCCCGAGGCCTTCGATTCCTACCAGCAGGCCTGCGACTATCTGACGACGCGCCACAACCTCGAGCGCCTCCAGCCCGACAAGGTCGATCCGTCGATGCTCACGCTCGATCGGATGGTCGCGCTGCTCGAGGCCCTCGGCAATCCGCACCAGGGGCTGAAGCTGGTCCACGTTGCCGGCTCCAAGGGCAAGGGGAGCACCTGCGAGATGACGACCGCCGCCCTTTCGGGGTGCGGCTACACGGTCGGGCTCTACACCAGCCCCCACCTGGTCGACCTGCGCGAGCGATTCCGCATCGGCCCGAGCAAGATCTCGGCGTCGGACTTCTGCGCGTACCTGCACCGGGTCGCCAAGGCCGCGACGGGGCTGGAGCGGAAGCACGGCCCGGCGTCGTTCTTTGAGCTGACCACCGCGATGTGCTTCTGCTATTTCGCGGACCAGGCGATCGACCTCGGCGTGATCGAGGTGGGGCTGGGCGGGCGTCTGGACTCGACCAACGTGATCACGCCGGAGGTCACCGCGATCACGGCGATCCAGCTCGAGCACACGCAGATCCTGGGCGACTCGCTCGCCAAGATCGCGGGCGAGAAAGCCGGGATCATGAAGCCGGGCGTGGCGTGCGTGACGATCCCGCAGGAGAACGAGGCGCTGGACGCGTTCCGCGCCAGGGCGGCGGCGGTCGGCTGCCCGCTCCGGATGATCGGGACGCCCGAGCTTGAGTTCAGCCACCGGTTCGAGGCGACGCCGGAGCTCGGGCCGCATGTGCGCGTCAGCCTCTCCACGCAGCGCTGCCAGTTCGAGCACGTTCCGGTGCCGCTCAAGGGAGAGCACCAGGCGTTCAACTGCGGGCTGGCTCTGGCGATCGTGGATGCGCTGCGCGAGCGGGGCTGGAAAGCGCCGGAGCGTCAGGTGACGCAGGGGCTGGCGCGCACGCCCAACTTCGGAAGGCTCGAGCAGGTGTGGGAGCGTCCGCGGATCATCGTCGACGGCGCGCACAACCCCGAGAGCGTGTCGGGCCTGGTCAAGGCGATCGGCGCCCACATGCGGTACGACTCGATGGTGATGATCTTCGGGTGCGCGGCCGACAAGAACGTGCCGGGGATGCTCCAGGCCGTAGCGCGCGGGGCCGACAAGATCATCTTCACGCGGGCGTCGGACTCGCCGCGGGCGATGGACCCCAAGGAACTGCACCGGCGTTTCGCGGAGTTCTCGCACAAGATGGTGCAGACCGCGCCGACCGTGAAGGACGCGATCAACATGGCGGCGCGGGCGGTGGCGCGCGACGACATCATCTGCGTCACCGGATCGTTCTATGTCGCGGGCGAGGCCAAGAAGTTGCTGGTGGAGAAGGCTGAAGCCCTAGCGGCGGAAAAGCTGCCCTCGAACCTGTCGCGGATCGAGCCCAAACCCGAGGCCAAGACCGAAGCTCGGCCCACGCCCAGGCCCGAAACCCATCCGCCGGCGTCGGCGGGCGCCAAGCCGCCCGCCGGCGAACGAAAGCCGGTCACCAGGGCGACGGGGAAGCCGGGCTCGCGGGACTCCTAAACTCCGGCCTCTATGGCCCAGGACCCAAGCGCAGTAATTCCGGGCGGGAACGCCGGCGACGAGCAGACCCCGTATCGCTACACCGCGGCCCTCGCGGGCACGCTGGAGCCCAGGTGGCAAGAGGCATGGGCGTCGCGCGGCACGTTCCGCGTCCCCAACCCGGGCCAGCCCGGCTTCGACGCTTCCAAGCCCAAGTTCTACTGCCTTGACATGTTCCCCTATCCCTCCGGCGCGGGCCTGCACATCGGGCACCCCGAGGGATACACCGCGACCGACATCGTCTGCCGCTACAAAAAGGCCAAGGGATTCAACGTCCTGCACCCGATGGGGTGGGACGCGTTCGGCCTGCCGGCGGAGCAGTACGCGATCCAGACGGGCGTCCATCCCGCGATCACCACCCGCAAGGCGATCCACAATTTCCGGCGACAGCTGCAGCGCTTCGGATTCTGCTACGACTGGTCGCGTGAGTTCGGCACGATCGACGAGGACTATTACCGCTGGACGCAGTGGATCTTTCTCAAGCTCTACGACGCGTGGTTTGATCACGAGGCCAACCAGGCCCGGCCCATCTCGGAATTGGTCGAGCGCGAGAAGAAGGCGGGGCGGTGGGACACGCTGACCGCCGGCGAGCAGCGCAAGTACCTCGACTCGCAGCGCCTGGCGTATATCTCAGAGACCACGGTCAACTGGTGCCCCAAGCTGGGCACGGTGCTCGCCAACGACGAGGTGATCGACGGGCGCAGCGAGCGCGGCGGGTTCCCCGTGCTGCGCAAGCCGCTGAGGCAGTGGATGTTCCGCATCACGGCCTACGCCGAGCGCTTGCTCGCTCAGCTCAAGGACCTCGACTGGCCCGCGAGCACCAAGGCGATGCAGGAGGACTGGATCGGCAAGTCCTCGGGCGCGGAGATCGAGTTTCCGATCCAGGGCGATCACACGCTGCGCGTCTTCACGACGCGCCCCGACACCATCTTCGGCGCGACGTACATGGTGGTGGCGCCCGAGCACGAACTGTGCGAGCACATCGCGCAGGGACGCCTGGGTGTTGGCGATGCCAACCGATACCAGCTCCGCCAGTACTGCGAGGCCGCCCGCAACCGCTCCGACGTGGAACGCCAGGAATCCAAGGAAAAGTCCGGCGTCTTCACGGGCGTGTACGCGATCAACCCCGCGACCGGCGCGCCGATCCCGGTCTGGGCCGCGGACTATGTGCTCGCGGGCTACGGCACCGGCGCGATCATGGCGGTGCCCGCCCACGACGACCGCGACTTCGCGTTTGCCAAGGCCTTCGACCTGCCGATCGTCGACGTGGTGTACACACGCGCCGAACTGGCGATGGCGTACTTCGTTCAGAACTCGATCGCGGACGAGCAGACCGACGAGCGCTTCGCGGATGTGCTCGCGGACTTCTTGGGCCTGGTCACGTCGACCCAGGCGGACCCCGACAAGTTCGATCAGCTCATGTCGGTCATCCGCACGCGGCGTGTGCCGCCGGTCGGCGGCGGAACGTCGGTCCCGATCCATCTCGCCGAGCCGCCCTCGGGGCGTCCGGCGTCGATCGGCGAGCGTCGCGGCGTGACCAAGATCGTGTGGCTCGACGCGCTCGAGGACCTGGGATTCACGTCGTTCGACATGCTCCGCGAGACCTTCGAGGCCCGCACCTTCCACGCCCGCCGCGGCGAGGCGTGGACCGGCCCGGGGTTTGCCGTCAATTCGTCCAATGATCGCGTCTCGATCGACGGCCTGCACGCCGAGGAAGCCAAGGCCACAGTCGGCGACTGGCTGGAAGCATCGGGGCTGGGGCGGCGCAAGACCAACTACAAGCTGCGCGACTGGACCTTCAGCCGCCAACGCTACTGGGGTGAGCCGTTTCCGATCGTCTATGACAAGGAGGGGCGCGCGTACCCGGTGCGCGAATCGGCGCTGCCCGTCAAGCTCCCCGAGCTGGCGGACTATGCGCCGGTCGAGAGTGAGAACCCGCAGCCGCTGCTCGCCAAGGCGACGGCGTGGATGAACACGACGGCGGGCGCGGCGGGCGTCGACCCGGCGCTGCTCCCGCCCGAGACACCCGTGACGCGCGAGACCAACACCATGCCCGGGAGCGCGGGCAGCTCGTGGTACGCCGTGCGCTACACCGATCCGCGCTGCGCCGTCGGCGTGGCGGGGCGCGAGGCCGAGGGCTACTGGATCAAGGACGGCGTGGACCTGTACATCGGGGGGTCGGAGCACGCCGTCGGGCACCTGCTCTATTCTCGCTTCTGGCACAACGTGCTGTTCGATCTGGGCGCGCTGTCGGGGCGCGAGCCGTTCCGCAAGCTGGTCCACCAAGGGCTTATCACCAGCTACGCCTTCCAGCGCCCGGACAAGACGATCGTCGCGGTCGACGAGGTGCGCGAGGTGGTGGACGGCGACAAGACAACCCACGTCGAGATCGCGACGGGCAAGCCGGTGTCGCCCATCGTGACCAAGATGTCGAAGCGTTACAAGAACGTGATCAACCCCGACGACGTGATCGGGGAGTTCGGCGCGGACACCTGCCGCCTGTACGAGATGTACATGGGCCCGCTGGAGGCGAGCAAGCCCTGGAACCCGCGCGACATCGCGGGGTGCTTCCGGTTCCTGCAGCGCGCGTGGCGCCTGTGCGTGGACGAGAAGACCGGCGCGCTGCGGGCGCTCGCGGCCCAGAACCACGACATCGAAAAGCAACTCCACCGCCTGATCGCCAAGGCCGAGGGGGATATCGAGCGCCTCAGCTTCAACACCGCGATCGCGGCGATGATGGAGTTCGTGAACGCGGCGACGACGGCCGGCGGGCTGGAATCCTCGCAGATTCAACGTTTCGCGCTGGTGCTCGCCCCGTTTGCGCCGCACCTGGCCGAGGAGCTCTTCGCCAAGGCGGGGGGCGCGGGGTTTGCATCGGACGCGACCTGGCCGACGATTGATCCGGCGCTGCTCGTCGACGCCAGCATCGAGATGCCGGTGCAGATCATGGGCAAGGTGCGCGCGCGGATTCAGGTGCCGCGGGACGCGGACCAGGCGGCGATCGAGGCCGCGGTGCTCGCGGACCCGAAGGTGAAGGAGCAGGTCGGGGGCAAGGCGATCAAGAAGGTGATCATCGTGCCGGGCAAGCTCGTGAACCTGGTGATCGGGTGACGCCGGCGGATGCCGAGGCGGACCCAACGGCAACGAGGCGCCCGACGTATTGACCTCACTCCAATGCACACGGACCCGGGAGTGGAGCCGTGGTGTTGCTTGCAAAAAATCATCCGCGGCCGCGGATCACTCACACGGCCGCAGATGCTGTGGGGCGGGGAAGTATCAGACCAGGCTCAGCAGCCCGACTCGAAGTGCTCGGCGAAGAAGTCGAAATCGTCTCCGTTGACGAATCCATCGAAGTTCAAGTCGGCCGACAACGCACCAGCATCGAACAAGCTCGCCCAATCGTCGAAGTCGTCGCCGTTGACGAAGCGGTCGTCGTTGAAGTCGGCGGGGCAATAGGGCAGGAAAGGCGGTCTGAGCTGCCCGCGGATTTCGCCGCCGGGGAAGTTGGTGGTGTGGATGTTGAAGTAGGTCAGTCCGGCCTTGATGAGGTTCTCGTCGGACTGCACGGCGCCGTAGGCCCAGTTTCCGAGCTTTCGCGCTCCGGCGGGAAGTGTGTGTTTGATGCCGGCGTTCTGCGTGGGCCCGCCGAAGCCATGGATGTGGGCGGCGGTCTCGGCGGAGGTCAGGTTGGCGTAGCGAACGTCATAGGCGAGGTTATTGCCGGCGAGGTCGAGGGAGACGAAGCCGCACCCGACGCCCGGGGAGCCGTTGGCGGGGACTTCCTGCGTGCCGTCGATCGGCACGACGGTGGAGACGATCTGCCCGCGGATTTCGCCGCCGGGGAAGTTGGTGGAGTGAATGTTCACATAGGTCATTCCGTTCCACAGATTTTCCTCGTCCGCGTCGGTGAAGTTCCACGTGCCGACCTTGAGGTTGCCGGCGGGAAGGGTGTGCTTGACGCCGGCGTTGACACCGATTCGTGCGAATCCGTGGATATGGGCCGCGGTCTCCGCGGCGGAGAGCCCGGCGTAGGCGATGTAGTAATCAAGGGTGTTGGCGACGTTGTCGTACATGAAGAGTCCGAAGCCGCGGGCGCCCGAGCCGTTGGCGGGGACTTCCTGGGCGGCGTCGATGGAGGCGACGTGGGTGACGATCTGCCCGCGGACCTCGCCGGCGGGGAACGCATTGGTCGCGATGTTGACGTACATCTTGGCGGAGAGGACCAGGTCTTCCTGCGACTGGGGATAGGTGATCACGCCCGACTTGGCGGCGCCAAGCGGGAGCGCGAAGAGCACGGGTCCGTTCGCGCCGGGCACGGCCGGGCCGTGAATGGTCGCGGCGGTCTCGGCTCCGGAGAGGTTGGTGACGACGATGCGATAGGTGATCTTGTTGTTGATGGGGTCGATCACGAACGCGCCGCAGCCGTCGGCGTTCGAGGCGTTGGGCGGAACCTCCTGCATGCCCGTGAGCAGGCAGACGCGGCGGAATTCGGTGTTGTGCGCCAGGGCGGTGGCGGTGATCAGCGTCGCGGCCAGGGCGGCGATCCATCGGGACAGGTTCATGCTCGGGCTCCCACAGATTGAGCGACTGTTGGCATGACCGTGACTCCGCCGACCAATGTCGGGCAGCTGCCACGGCCTTGCTCATCTTGTTCATGAATGTAACCGAAACCCGCCCCCGGCACGACCGGTTTCGTCGCAAACCGTTGGTCCAGCTTTGGTTATGCGAATGTCACTGGGGGTCTTTGGCGGGCTTGTTTTCCGCCGGCGGCGCGGTCTGATCGTCCCCGGAGTCGGGTTGGGGCTCGCCCTGAGGCTCCGGCTGGGGCTCTTCGTGCTTCTGGTTGGGCACGACCTTGAACTTCACGGTCGGTGTCGGCGCGTCCTGGCCCTTGGCCCGTTGGATCGCCTTGGCGGCGTCCTCGCCTTCGGACGGCGGCTTGGAGACACGGGCGTCCTCTTCGCCGCTGCCGGGGCGAACGATGACCGTGCCGCTGGGCTTCTTCCGTTTGTCCTTGCCCTTATCGCGGCTGCCGGGGGTGGAGACGGACTTGAAGAGGTCCCACGCCGAGCCGTTGGTCTGGGCCAGGCGCGAGCGGGGATCGAGCTTGACGTCGCTGGGGACGCTGGTGCTCCAGGACTCGGACGCGGCCACGCGCCCCGGCATCGCACAATCCCACCAGATCAATGGGACGTAGCCCGCGTCGGCGATGCGCGAGGAGTCGCGCGCGACCATGTCGGCTTCAGCGGGCGCGCCGAAGTAATCGGCGTACCGGGAATAGCTGTGGCTCGCCCAGGTTTCATGCCCGGGCACGAGCAGGTCGGCCAGGTAATTCGGGGAATCAACCAGGAGCTGCGCCTCGGGCGAGGTCGCCTTCTGATCGAGGGTGGCGCGGACCATCGTCGGGGCCACGACGTGGAGGATGTCGCAGGCCGAGGGTTCGAGGACGAAACGGACTTTCGGGTAACGGTTCTGCAGCGTGCGCAGCCACGGGTACTGCGTCCAGATGGGCGTGACGGCGTGGCGGAAATCGCCGAGGATGATCGTTGTGGCCCCCGCACGGACCGCGGCGTCCATCTCGGCCAGCGACGCCTGCACGTGGTCGGTGTAGCTCGGCTCGAGTGCTTCCCAGTCCACACCCTCGAAGGTCTGCGACACCTGGCAGGATCGCCCCCACCACAGCCCGAGCTCCGTCCCCAACGCGGGGAACGAGGGCAGGCCCTGCGTGCGATCGAGCAGCTCGGCGTACCCCGCCTGCTTGGCCCACGGCGTCGCCATCTGGAACGGCGCGGGGTTCGACGGCGCTACGCCCGTCTGCCCGCGCAGAATCATGCCGCCGGCCCTGGCGTCGCGCAGGTGCTTCACCAGCCCGGACCAGCCGCGCTCGTCGGGACGGAAGGCGGGGTTCCAGCCGCGCGGGTTGGCGGGCTCCATCCAGGATTCGGCGGCGGCCTCAAAGCCCTGCATGGCCTCGGGCCGGCGCTTGTATTTCACCACGCCGTAGAACTCGCGGAAGAAGTTGCGGTAGGGAACGAGGGTGCGTTGCCAGCCCTGGCCGCTCTGCATGGCACGGACGCAGACGATGTACGTGCGGGTCTCGCCGGGTCGAAGCACGGCGTCGTGGACCAGCGAGTTGGCGGCGGCATCGCCGAGGCTTCCGAGCTGGAAGCGGGCCAGCCAGCCGCGTCCGCCCTCGCCCGAGACCTGCTTGCCGCCGGGGCTCGAGATCGAGAGGCGCACGTCGTGCTTGTAGGACATGACCGGGTAGAGGAGGCTGACACCGAGGGTGTACTTGTCTCCTTCGAGCACGAAGACGGGTGAATAGAGCTCGTCGGGATAGTCGGCCCACTGGGCGGCGAACGACTGGGCGTCGACGGCGCGCTTGCGCGGCACGTCGCGGAAGTCCCAGTAGGAGATCTTGCGTCCGAGGGTGGCGATCCCGAGGTTGATGAGGCCGAGACGCTTGGGCACGCTGGCGGTGTTGGTGAATCGGAAGATCAGGTCGCCGCCGGCGGGCTGTTCCTGGAGCGCGACCTCGGCCTTGATGGCGGGGTCGAAGCTCTCCAGGAGGGGCGTGCCGCGGGAGAGCACGATCGGCGCGTTGCCGCGGAGGTCGCGGAGATCGAACTCGTCGTTCTCGCCGAGAGTTGCCTTGACGCCGGGCGAGGCGTTTTCCTTGGCGGGGAGGGGGACGTGAACGCGCGCGGTCTGGGCCCGGGCGGCGAGCGCGCCCAGCAGTATGAACAGGAGTGTCACCCAGCGACGCATCAACGAGGATCCCATGGCCCGGGCTCGGCGCTGGCGCGCCGGCTTGGCTATCGGCACCATCGGCACGCGGCGGCGCGGACTCCATGTTCCCTCCCGCGGAGCGCCCGGCGCGGGCGGCGCAGACGCGCCAATCGGCAGGGTCTCCGCGGAGTCTCGAGCGTCACGGTGCAGTTGGGGGGTGATAACCGAGTGAAGGCACTTGGAATAAGTCACTCGGCACTCGGACAAGTGAAGACCGTGCCGTCGCGCCGCGCGGCGGCAAAGAACAAGAGCAACCCCGCGAAAGGCGGGGTTGCCCTTGGAAAGAACGCACGACTGACCCGCGCCGGTCTCCCCGGCGCGGCAGAGATCAGGGACGAAACGCCCGAGCTTGGGCGCGACTCAGCGGCGCCGGCGGCGCATGGCCGTGGCGAGGCCGAGCCCGCCCAGCGCCAGCGCGCCCGGCGCTGGCACGGAGTTGATGCTCACCTGCACGTTGTCGATGCCCCAGCTCTCGTCGTCGATGCCCTGCAGGCCGGAGCCGATGAAATCGACCGCGAGGTACTGGCTGTCGTGCTCGAAGGTGAGTTCGAACCGCCACACGGCGTCGCAGGCGATGCCCTTCCAGAAGTATCCGAGCGTGTTGTTCTCGACGGCGCCGGTGCGCTGGGCGAAGTCGCCCTGCCCGGTCGGCGCGGGGTAGCTCTGGGTGCGCCAGTTGTCGGGCTCGCTGACGACGAAGGTAGTGTCGAGAATGGTGGCGCCGCCGACGACGCGGACCGCGAAGTTGTCGGGGCCGGGCCATGTGTTGCCGTCCCAGGTACGGATCGCGTAAAAGTCGAAGGAGACGGTGGTCTCGGTGTGAGCACCGAGGCCGCCGAGGTTGAGGCGGACGGCGTCGTTGTTGAACTCGCCGAGGAACGTGCGCCCGGAGACGGGCGTGGTGGAGCGGACGTTGCTCGTCCACTCGGGCATCCAGCCGCCCGACTCAAAGTCGTTGGAATAGACAATATCGGCGCTGGCGCAGGCACAAAGACCCGCCGCAACAAGCGCCGCCAAGGGAGCGCGCCGGCGCGCAAGCGCGCCCGCGTGAACAAACCGCTCCATACAGACCGTCCTTTCTTCACTTTCTCCGTGCTCGAGACGGCGAATACGCAGCCGTTCGACGCGAGCGGGGCGTCCTCTCCCCGCGCGCAACGCCCGTGAAGGGCGCGCCGCTTGAACTATGACACAACTTTCCATCCGTGCCAGCAAAGCGCGCGGATCGCGTGTTCTGTAGCGATTGTGGCGCTTTGCGCCGGTCCGATCACCGCCGCGCCCGGCGCGTAAGCTCCGCATCAAGAAGTGCGTTGGCCAGCGGAACGCCCGATCGCCTCACCACGCCCGGCGGCCAAAGATGCCGCAGCACCGCGTCGCGCACCCGTTGCAAAGCCGAAGCAACAGGACCGGACGTAATCAGACGCCCGATCGATTCCGTAAACTCATATCGCGCGGTTTCATAGACCCCGAAGTTCTCCACGTGCGAATAGGACGTGAACTGGTCCGCCTCGCGCCGCGTGGGATAGACGATGTAGCGGCGCATGAGGTCGAGCACCGCGGGGCGCAGCTCGACGCCCGAGAGGTCGCGCCACCCGCCCGCCCGTCCGATCGCGAGCTCGATCGCCCGGATTCCCCCTTCGATTCCGCCATGCACGCGCGCGAACACGCCGCGGAAGTTCTCCGCTTCTTCCGGATGATGCTCCACGACCGGCCGCACGCGCCCGGCGCGTCCGCCGAGCGCGGGGCGTCGTTCGTAGGCGCGCACGCTTCCGTGGCGCGCGGTCGCGAACATCTCGAACACCGGGCCGTTGAGGAGGATCTGGTCCTGGGCCCAGTCATCGGCGCGGGTGTCGGCGAGGAATCCGGCGCGAGAGCATCGGGGCGCGTCGTCGCTGACGATCGGCGAGAGCGCCAGGTACAGGCCGTGCAACCGCGCGGGCGGGGCGGCCCGCCACAGATTGGTCTGCATCGAGCCCTTCCAACCAACATCGACGATGCCCGCGAACTTGGCGTCAAACCAGCCGCGATCGCGCAGGTACTCCACGAGCAATTCGCGGGCGCGGTCGCGGGCCATGGTGAAATCGGCCCGCACGCGTTCATCGTTCAGGAACCGCGCCAGCCCCGCGTGGGCGAGCGGGTTGTTGATCGGCGCGCCCAAGTCCGACACGCCGCAGCGGCGCGCGTGGGCGCCGAAGGTCTCCGCATCGAGCGACAGGTTCCGCAGCAAGCGTGAAAACGACTGGCGCGGGTACTGGTACCACACCCGGGCGATCTCGCGTAGCGAGAGCTCGCGCATCGAGGGCAGGAACGTCGACGCACGGCTCGCGCCCAGGTACGTCGCGCCCGGCATCGCCTCGCCGCGAGCGCGGGCGAGGCGCCGGCAGATGCGCATGAACGCGGCCCCTTCGCGCGCGAGGAAGTACAGGCGATCGATCCCGAGCCGGCGCGATTCGTCGAGCACATGGATCGCGAACGCCGCGAACGGAATCGAGAGCAACCGCCCGAGCTCGCGGTGCGGATCGTCGGAATCGCGCGCGCCGGTCGCGACGGAGAGGATCGCGTCCATGCCGCGCCAGTAATCCCGCACGTCTTCGGAGCCCGCGCGGGCCGCGAACCGCGCCGCCAGGCGCTGCGCCATCGTGGTTGACCCGGCGGGCGCGCTCATGCACCGGCTCCCGGGGTCGCGTGCTCGATCGAGATCACGCCAAGTTCGATCCCGGGCGCGCCGCGCGGCGTCACCATGCTCGCGTGGGTTGTCGGGTCGTACACGCCCGCTTCGAGCCCGAACGCGCCCTCGCCGAGTTCCCGCATATCGAACTCCGCACGATACACCCGCCCGCCCGGCCAGCGCCCCATCTCCAGCCGCGGCACATGATGGAAGGGCAACGGAAGCGACGCCGACGCGTGCTCCCCGGGCGAGGATTCGGGACGTGCGTGCAGGAAGACCCACCACGTCGCGCCGGGTGCGATCTCGCCGACGCGACGCAGGAAGATCCGCACGCACGGGCCGCGCCGTTCGTAGGACTCCAGGCGCACGGCCGGTGTCGGCGTGCGCGACGGCGCCGCGCCGGAATCTTCTGAGCGTGACACGCCGTGCGCCGGCGGCCCCAGCCCGATCCCGATCGCAACTCCCGGCGGGACATCGACAAAGCACTCACGCCGCACGCGCCCCGCATCTCTCGCGCTGGCGATGCGACGAGCGACGCGCAGCACCATCCGAACCGGCACGCGCACCAGCCACACGATCGCCGCCAGCGCCGCCGCCATGACATGGATCACGCCCGACGCGACGCCCGCAATCGCGATCACAACCCATGCTGGCGTTGCTCGCCCGATCGCGCCGGGCAGGCGCAGCGCGATCTGCAGCGCGATCGCCTCGCGCAAGGGCGGCACGGGCGTAGGGCGCGTGTAGTCAAGACCCTGCGCCAGGATCGATCGGTGCCGCGCGTAGCGATCACCGCGCCGGTACCACCACAGCGTGGCGCGGCGCGAGAGAAGCGTCGGCCACAACTCGCGCAGCCACGCGGGTTCACCAAGGCGCTCGTTGGCTTCGCCCATCGCCCCGCGCATGCCCGGGCTCCGAGGTCAGCGACCCGTGTCGTTCTCGAGAAGATTCGCCAGGAGTCGCGCGCCCCAGCCGGTCGGACCCTCGATGAAGCACCCGGCGCTCCTCTCGGTCGCGTGCACACCCGCGATGTCGAGGTGGCACCACGGGATCTTCTCGTCGACAAAGTAGGAAAGGAACGCCGCGCCCTGGATCGGATGTGCCTTGCGATTCGGGTTGCTGTTGAGGATGTCCGCGATCGGGCTCTTCATGAGGTCGCGGTACTCGGCGTGCATCGGCAGACGCCACACGCGCTCGCCCGTCGCCTTGGCGGCAGCCTCGATCTTCCCGCGCAGCCCGTCGTGCTCGCAGAACATGCCCGCGAACGTCGAGCCCAGCGCCACCACCACGCCTCCGGTCAGCGTCGCCAGGTCGATGATGTACGCCGGCTTCTCCTTGTCGCATGCCCAGCACAGCGCGTCGGCCAGCACCAGGCGTCCTTCCGCGTCGGTGTTGGTCACCTCCACCGTCACGCCGTTGCGATAGCGCAGCACGTCGTCCGGGCGATACGCCTCGTCGCTGATCGAGTTTTCCGCAACCGCCAGCAGCGCCACCACCGGCCTCCGCGGCTTAATGACCGTCGCGATCGCGTGCATCGCGCCCAGGACCGCGCACCCGCCGTCCTTGTCGCGCTTCATGCCCACCATGCCGTTGTTGATCTTGAGCGACAACCCGCCCGTGTCATACGTCATGGTCTTGCCCACCAGCACCGCCGGCTTCTTGCCCGACGAGCCGCGAGGCTTGTACTCCAGGCGGATCAGGCAGGGCTTGTTCTCGCTGGCCTTGCCCACGTTGATCAGCCCGATCATCTTCTCGCGCACCAGCTCCTCGCCCTCGAGGATCTTGCAGGAAAGCCCCGTCTTCCGCGCCAGCTTCCGCGCCATGTCCGCGATGAAGCCCGTCGTCGCCACGTTGGGCGGCGTCTGGCTCAGCGTTCGCGTGAAGTTCGCCGATTCCGCGAGGTCCACACCCCGCGCCATCGCGTTGTCAAACTCGCTCTCGCCCGCGCGGATCGAGAGCCTCACGCGATTGGTCTTCTTCGCCGCCGTCCCCTTGAACTCGTCGCACACCCACGCGAGCAGGCCCAGCCCCTCGCCGAACGCCTGGCCCGCGTCGGCAAGATCGAGCCCCGCCTTCTCGAAGCAGGGCGTGAGCGCGAGTTGAACGCCCGTCGCCTTCACCGCCGCGAGCTTGCGGCCGATGTTGCCCGCCAGCGTGCGCACCGCGTCGGTGTCCAGCGCCTCGGGCTTGCCCAGCCCGACGACCAGCACCCGCGTCGTTTGACCGCCCTTGGCGCTGGCAAAGGCCTCGGCGATCGCGCCCGCGTCACCCGTGGATTCGGGGCGCTTGAGGGCGCCCGCGGCCGCACCGGAGGGATCAACCTGCTTCAACACCTTGGCGGTGGCGGTGTCAAACGCTTGCCCCTGGAAATAGCCGACCACGAGCGTGTCACGACCCGTGCCGCCGACGCGAATGGATTGGAACATGGGAACTCCTTGAAGTGGGAAGAGAGCACGAGTGTAGAGCGCAACAGGGGCAAACGGCGCGATACCCTTCCCTCGCATGGCTCATACCAACCCACCCCGCGGCGAAGGCCGGCCCGCGCTCCACGCCCCATGGCGGCTCGAATATCTCGAAGCCCTCGACGCGCGCGAAAAATCCGGCGGCCCGCCCACCGCCTCCAGCGGCTCGTTCCTCCTCGACTACTGGAACTCGCCCGCGCAGGACGCGCCCAACCACGTCGTCCATCGCAGCGCCGACGGCCTCGTCGTTCTCAACGGCTTCCCCTACGCCAACGGGCACCTGCTCGTCGCGCTCGGCGACCCGCGCGGGCGATTACTCGACTACACGCCCGCGCAGCGAGCCTCGCTCTGGTCGCTTGTCGATGTCGCGATGGACATCCTGGAGCGCACGCTGAATCCGCAGGGCGTGAACGTCGGGCTCAATCAGGGAAGGGCGGCGGGCGCGGGCGTGCCCCAGCACCTGCACGTGCACCTCGTGCCGCGCTGGGGCGGCGATGTGAACTTCATCAGCGTGGTGGGCGACGTGCGCGTGATCCCGTCGGCGCTTGTGGTCATGGGCGCCCGCTTGCGCGCGACGGCCCGGGGACTCGGGCTGACCGGCGTGCCCGACGAGCCGAGGGAATGACCGGCACAGACGCGCCGACTTCGACGCACGCGCGGGGCACGGGCGTGCTCAACCCAGTGAGTCGGCGATGTCGCACAGGCGCCGATAGTACTCCGCGACCGGCAGGTTGAGCAGCGCGGCGCCGAAGGCCTCGCAGTCCTCGGGCTCGGCGATGTCGCCGTAGTTGATCGGCGGCACGTGATACGCCATGACCAGAGGAAGCGCGTCGGGGCGCGCCCGCAGCAAGGGATGCACGAAGAGCGTGAATCCCTCGCGCGGGTGCGGGCCGACCTGTTCGGCGTGGGCGAACTCGCCCGGCTGGAGCCCCAGCGCGTCGAAGCGAACCGCGACGGGATAACGCACGATCTCTCGGTCGTCCAGGAGTCGGAGCATTGAATCCCCGCCGATCTCCGGGCCGAACTTGGCGCGGGCGATGCGGGCGCGGTCGAGAACGTGATCGCGGAGGGCTCGCTTGCCGTCGTGCTCGCCGGGGAGATCAGGCATGAAAAATGATAGAAGGCGGCGGGTGGAAAGGCCGCACGCCGGAGCCCTACTGGATGCTGGAGGGCTCAACGCCGCGTTCGATGGCGGCGATCTTTTCAACGCGACGGGCGTGGCGCCCGCCCTCGAACTCCGTGGCGAGGAAGGTCTCGGAGATCTTCTCGATGAGGCGCTGGCCCAGGAGGTCGGCGGAAAGGCAGAGGACGTTGGCGTTGTTGTGGGAGCGCGAAAGGCCGGCGGTGAGTTCGTCGTGGGCGACGGCGGCGCGGACGCCCTTGACCTTGTTGGCGGCGATGCTCATGCCGATGCCCGTGCCGCAGATCAGGATGCCGCGGTCGATCTTTCCGGCGTTGACCGCGGAGCCGACGAGGTAGGCGGATTCGGGGTAGTCGCAGGAGGCGCCGGAGCACTCGCCGTAGACGTGGACCTCGTGCCCTTCGCGCCGGAACTTATCAGCCAAGAGCTTGGCGGCGGGAGCGCCGCGGTGGTCTGCGCCGATGCCGATCTTCATGAGGGACTCCGATGGAAGTGGTGGTCGCGGGGATTGAAAGTGGCGTGGGGGCGGGAGTCCAGCGGAGAGGAGGGAAAAGTGGCGGAGATCGGAGGAAGTGGTCGGACGAAGGCGAACGACCCGGTATTCGGCATTCGTGATTCGGCATTCGGAAGTAAGGGCTCGGACGGTACGCGAATTGGTTCACATACATGGATCACACGACCACTCGGCCACTCGGCCACCTGACCACCTCTTCACTCCCGGATCAGGCCGCGTTCGCGCAGGCGATCGCGGACGAGTCGGAGCATGCGTTCGGCGGTGCGGTCGTAGACGGTCTGGCCCATGCCGATGGGGTCCTCGATGTCGTTGCCCTCGGGGTCGAGGAGTTCGATCTTGTCACGAGCGCCGGGGGCGATGTTGAGGATCGCGTCGCGGTGGGCGGCGGTCATGGCGTAGACGGCCTCGGCCTCGTCGACCATGTCGCGGGTAACGCGGCGCGAGCGATGCACGGGGGCGGCCACGCCGAGCCGCCCGAGCGCGTCGAGCGCTTCCGGCGTGGCGGGCGA
>JABWBC010000063.1 GCA_013360695.1 Phycisphaerales bacterium | reverse complement strand
CGGGAAGCTGGCGCTGGCGTGGGACGTGGCGCGTCGGCGCGTGGCGGAGTTGACGGGGCGCAAGCGCCCGGAGTTCCCGTTGTTCACGGCGCTGGCGGCGTCGCTCGGGCCGGTGCTGGAGCGGCACGAATCGATCGCGCGCTCGCTGCGCGAGCCGTCGCTGGGCGTGGCGGTGGGTGAACACGAGGCGATGAGCGCGTTCTTTGATGATCTGCACGCGTCGCTGCACGGGGTGATGGCGTCGGGCGCTTGGAAGGCGGCCCGCGCGCGCGATCGCGACGCGATTCTCGATCACATCTTTTCGTATCTGGTGCTCGAGCTTTCCCAGGTACCATACTGGTTCAGCCTGTTCCACCAGAACAAGGAGCGTCCGCTTGTCGAGCGACTTGAGCATGAAGCGGGCGGCGGTACGCGGGAGCGGGCGATGCGTGTGAGCCTGTTTACCGACACGCTGGGCGACGTGAACGGCGTGTGCCGGTTCATCCAGAACGTCGCCGAGATGGCCGAGCGGACGGGGCGCGACCTGGAGGTGATTACTTCGACGCGACTGCCGGTGCCGACGCGATCGAACATCTACAACTTCGCGCCTTTGGTCGCGGGCGCGATCCCGAAGTACGAGAATCTCGAGCTGGTGCTGCCGCCGCTCACCAAGATCCTGCGCCACCTGGACAAGCACCAGCCCGACGTGATTCATATTTCCACGCCCGGGCCGATGGGTCTGATCGGGTACATCGCGGCCCGGATGCTGCGGGTGCCGGTGCTGGGCGTGTATCACACCGATTTCCCGGCGTACATCGACCAGCTCTTCGACGATCACGCGATGACGTGGACGACGCGCCAGTACATGACGTGGTTCTACCGACCGTTCAAGGCGATCTTCACGCGCTCGACCGACTACGCGGATCGGCTCGTTTCGCTGGGTTTGCCGCGCGAGCGGATGACGGCGCTGGCGCCGGGCGTGGACACGAAGGTCTTTGATCGCCGTTTCCGCGATCCATCGATCTGGTCGCGCTATGCCGCGACGGCGGGCGGCGACGGCGTCGTGCGCGTGCTCTATGTCGGGCGCGTCAGCGTGGAGAAAAACCTGCCGCTGCTCAACACGGTGTGGAAGCGGGCGGCGGCGAGGCTCCGTGGCGCGGGAGCGCGGGCGCAGCTCGTCATCGTGGGCGACGGGCCGTATCGCGAGACGATGGAGCGCGAGCTGGAGGGAACCGGCGCGGTGTTCCTGGGGTTCCGGCACGCCGAGGAGCTCTCCGCGTTGTACGCCTCGAGCGACCTCTTCGTGTTCCCCTCGGTGACGGACACGCTGGGTCAGGTGGTGATGGAGTCGCAGGCGTCGGGGCTGCCGGTGCTGGTGAGCGATGTCGGCGGGCCCAAGGAAGTGGTCGACGATGGGCGGACGGGCTTCGTGCTCCCCGCGGACAGGCCCGATCTGTGGGTGGATCAGATCGTGTCGCTGGTCACCGACGCCGAGCGACGGCGTGCGATGGGCGAGGCGGCGTTCGACGCGATGCAGGCCATGTCGATCGAGCGGTCTTTCGAGCACTTCTGGAGCGTGCACGAGGACGCGTGGCGCGAGCATCGCTTCGGCGGCCGAACGTCCGACGTGCCGCGCGAGCCCGCGGAATCCGGCGCGGCGCCCGTGGCGCGGGCCGCGAGCCCGGAGGTTCATGCCGATTCCGTGCGCGCATGAAGAAAGCCCGGGCGGACCGGGCTTTCGGTTCATCGCGCGATTGATCGCGCGACGAAGTGGCTTGGCCTATTGATCAGGCGGCGCGGCGGAAGGACTTCTTGGCCGTCGTGCGCGAGAAGCTGAAGAAGCTCTTCTTCGCGGTGGTGCGGCGAGCGGCGGCCGAGTTCTTGGGGCCGGCCTTCTTCGCGGTGGTGCGCTTCCAGGTCTTGTTCTTGGCGGGCTTCCACGCCTTGGCGGTGGTCGACTTGCTGGTCTTGCGAGCCGTCTTGCGCCAGTTCTTGCGGGTTGCGGACTTGCGGGTGGTGTTCTTGCGGGCGGTCTTGCGGGCCGTGGTGCGTTTGCTGTTCTTCTTCGTCGTGCGCTTATTGAAAGCCATTCTGGTGACTCCGTTCACGGGGCGGCGGAGGCGCACGCCCTTGACCTGGCCGACCACGCCCCCGCGTGGTTACATCGGCCGATTTGCAAATCGTCATGGGGCCAAGCCCGCATGAGCCAACCTCGCAAGAATCCGATAGAGGAGGACGCGGTTTCGCGCCCTCGCGGGGCGAGACCGCCCTTGGAGCCGCCGATGACCGCCGATCGAACCGCCACACCCGGACCCTGGTCGCCCGAATCGTGGCGTCGTTTCCCGCATTCGCAGATGATCGACTATCCCGATCGGGCGGAGCTCGACGCCAGCGTCGAGTTGCTGCGATCGCTTCCGCCGCTCGTCACGTCGTGGGAGATCGAGCGGCTCAAGTCGCTCATCGCCGACGCGCAGAGCGGCCAGCGCTTCCTTCTCCAGGGCGGCGACTGCGCCGAAACCCTCGACGATTGCCGGGCCGACATCATCACCAACAAGCTCAAGATCCTCCTGCAGATGTCGCTCGTCATGGTTCACGGCGGAAAGAAGCCGGTGATCCGCGTGGGGCGGTTCGCGGGCCAGTACGCCAAGCCGCGTTCGAGCATGAGCGAGACGCGAACGATCGACGGGCAGCCGGTGACGCACCCCAGCTATTTCGGCGACCTGGTCAACCGCGCGCCGTTTGACGCCAAGAGCCGTCGCCCCGATCCGTACCTGCTCGTCCGCGCGTACAAGCACTCGTCGATGACGCTGAACTTCATCCGCTCGCTGGTGGAGGGCGGCTTCGCGGACCTGCACCATCCCGAGTACTGGGATCTTTCGTTCTTCGGGGCCGCGGGCCTGCCGCCGGCGCGGCGCGCGGAATACGAGCAGATGACGGCGACGCTGGCGGACGGGCTGCGTTTCATGGAAGCGCTGGGCGAGCGTGCGGTGGGCGAGATGAACCGCGTGGAGTTCTTCACCAGCCACGAGGGGCTCAATCTTTACTACGAGGAGGCCCAGACCCGGCGCGTGCCGCGGCGCGAGGGGTACTACGACCTCACCACCCATCTGCCTTGGATCGGCGAGCGCACGCGCGAGCTGGGCGGCGCGCACATGGAGTATTTCCGCGGTATCCAGAATCCCGTGGGCATCAAGCTCGGGCCGGGCGCGGCTCCGTCGGACGTGCTGGCGCTGTGCGGCGCGCTCAACCCGCGCAACGAGCCGGGGAAGATCATTCTCATTACGCGCATGGGCCAGGGAAGGGCCAAGCAGGTGCTCCCGGCGCTCATCGACGCGGCGCGCAAGGCCGAGGTCCGCGTGCTGTGGGTGTGCGACCCGATGCACGGCAACGGGATCAAGACCGCCTCGGGCATCAAGACCCGCTCGTTCGACGCGATCGCGAGCGAGCTCGAAGAGACCTTCGACGCTCATCAGTCGTGCGGCACGCACCTGGGCGGCGTTCACTTCGAGCTGACGGGCGACGACGTGACCGAGTGCGTGGGAGGTGCCGCGGGCATCACCGAGCATCACCTCACGCGCAACTACGCGACGTTGTGCGATCCGCGCCTGAACTATCAGCAGGCGCTGGAACTGGCGTTCATCGTGGCGCGCCGGCTGACGCCGAAGAAGTGACGATCGGGGGCGGGGGCTGCCGGCACCGTGTTTGTCTTTGGTTTCGTGGCGCGGACCTGTCTTCTGGTCCGTGCGCGGGAGTGCGATAAGGGCACGGACCCGAAGACGGGTCCGTGGCACGCGCATGGGCGTGGCGGTGGCTATCGGAGCAGGCGGAGGTGGGGGCGAGGGGCGAAAGTTGGGCAAAAGTCGGATTGTGTGTGGGCGGCGGATGTGGGATACTGGGAGAGGCGGGTCTCGGGTGTCCGGGGCCTCTGGGTAGCATTGTCGGCGGGCGATCGTGCCGCCATGTTCGGGCGTGGGTGAAGGAGTGCGTATGAAGAAGGTTGCGATGTTGGTGGTGTTGGCCGGTCTGTGCGCGGTCGCGGAGGCCAAGCCGCCGCTGTTTGTTGAGCGTCCGGGCGCGCTGGAGTTTTCGGGTCAGTTGATTGTCCGTCCGCGTCAGGACCTGAATACCGAGGGGGCGGCGCGGGCGCGTGAGCGGCTGACGGGGATGGTGAAAAACTATTACCCGGAGGTGGATGAGTACACGATCTTCGTGCCCAACGCCGATCGGCGGGCGCGTGGCACGGGCGAGAACGACCTGGCCGCCGAACTCATGGCGACGGGCGATTACCAGTACGTTCATCCCAACTGGATCTGCTATCCGCTGAACACTCCCAACGACCCGTATTTCCCGAGCATGTGGCACCACGCCAACATGCAGTCGGAGCTGGCGTGGAACGTGACGACGGGTTCGTCGTCGATCCTGGTGGCGATGACGGACACGGGCGTGGACTACAACCACGTCGAGCTGCAGAACCGCGTGCCGGGGTACAACTCGGCGTCGAACATGGCGGAGACGGACGGCGGGCAGATCTACGACATCCACGGGCACGGGACGCACGTGGCGGGGTGCGCCGCGGCGACCGGGAACAACAACACGGGCGTGGCGGGCGTGGGCTGGAACCTGAAGTTCATGATGTGCCGCGTGACGGATTCGTCGGGCGGCGGGGCGTACTTCGAGGATCTGACGGAGGCGGCCCGGTGGGCGGTGGAGCACGGCTCACGGACGGCGAGCACGAGCTATACCGGCGTGGAGTATGAGACGATCTCGACCACGGGCGATTACATCGACTCGATCGGCGGGGTGTACCTCTACGCGGCGGACAACTCCAGCCGCGATCACTACTACTTCGACTGGCCGAACGTGATCGTGGTGGGCGCGACCGACTGGACCGACAATCGCGCGTGGTTCAGCAGCTACGGGCTGGCGTGCGACGTGTTCGCGCCCGGCGACGGGATCTGGTCGTCGACGGTCGGCAACACCTACGCCGCCTGGAGCGGGACGAGCATGGCGACGCCCGTCGCCAACGGCGTGCTGGGGATCATCTGGTCGGTGAACCCGGCGCTCACGCACCATGAGGCGCGCGACATCATGTTCAATTCGTGCGACGACATCGGCGCACCGGGCGAGGACAACGTGTACGGGCACGGGCGCGTCAACCTGTACAAGGCCGTGCAGGCCGCGCTGGCCACGCTGTGCCCGGCGGACTTCAACGGCGACGGGTTCGTGAACGGCGACGATTACGACGCGTTCGCGGAGGTGTTCGACGTGGCCAATCCCGCGGCGGACTTCAACAACGACGGGTTCGTCAACGGCGATGACTATGACCTCTTCGCCGAGCACTTTGATGTGGGGTGCTGAAGAAGAAGGCACTTGGCACCAGGCACTTGGCACTTGGGGAAGAGAAGAAGAGACGAAGAGACGAAGTGAGGACACGGAGTCTCGGAGTCACAGAGTCTCGGACTCTCGAAATGCCAGTGTGAAGAAGTGAAGCAAAGGGCCCGGGGCGACCCGGGCCTTTTTTGTTCGAGCGGGAAGCCGTGAGCTGGGAACGAAAGGCGAGCGCAGGGAGAATGCGAATGGTCGCGCGAGCGGCGGCGCGACTGAAAGAAAGGGCCCTCGACCGGATGTCGAGGGCCTTGAATGGGTGACGGGCTGGGAGTGATCGCGCCGGAACGCGAGCCGGCTCAGTACGACTCGCCGGAGTCCGTGTTGGGCGACTGGATGATCGTGTCGGCGGTTGTGGTCGGCATCTCCGGCCCCTGGCGAACGTCCATGTCGACGCGTCGACAGCCGGCGTCGGGCACGGCCATCACATTGGAGAGCGTGCCGTATTTCTGGCCGATGGGCATTTCTTCCCAGCGCATGGCGGCGGGGGTGTAGGCGTTGTCGCGGTACTGTTCTTCGTAGAAGCGGACGACGAGCTGCCGCCCGGCGGGGATCTCGTACATCCAGAAGCGCTCGCCGGTGCGCGTGTCGACGATGATGATGTTCTTGGGCTCGTGGGGCGTGCTGTAGTAGGTGTAGGTGTCGTTGGAGAAGCCCGAGCCGCCAGGGGCGTAGGTGGCGCAGCCGGACAAGGCCGCCACGCCGATAGCGCCGGTGAGGAGACAGGCAAGACCACAACGACGGGACGCGTTCGACATCGGAAGCTCCAGCGATCGCCCGGGGCGGGGGCCGACTTCGGCCCGGCGTTCGGGGCGGGTCCAGCCTTCAGGGCGTTGAATCGTTCCAGGCGGACAGAGGACAGACTGTATCGACCAAGGGCGGTGGGGGTCGATAGCCCGGCATGGCAATCCGGACGTGGACGGGGATGGGCGGGGGCGGGTGGCCAGGTCCGCGGCGGGGTTACACTGGGGGCCATGAGCTCGAATGAACCTACGCCCGCGCCGGCCGCGGGTTCGACGACGGCGGGGCGCCCCTCGGAGAATCGCCCAGAATTCCGGGTTGGCCTTGGGTATGACATCCACCGGACGGGCAACCCGCTGCAGGGAGCGCGCCCGATGGTGCTGGGGGGTGTGGCGATCCAGGGCGGGCCGCCGATCGTGGCGCACTCGGACGGTGACGCGCTGTGCCACGCGGTGACCGACGCGATCCTGGGGGCGCTGGCGCTCCCCGACATCGGGCAGTTGTTCCCCGACACGGACCCAAAGTATCGCGGCGCGGATTCGCGGACGTTTCTCGAGGCGGCGGTGGCACAGGCGGCGTCGATGGGATATCGCGTGGTGAACGTCGACGCGACGGTGATATTGGAGAGGCCGAAACTCTCGGGGCAGAAGGAGGCGGTGCGCGCGAGCCTGGCGTCGATGCTGGGGGTGGAGGCGTCGCGGGTGAACGTGAAGGGGAAGACGCACGAGACGCTGGACGCGCTGGGTCGGGGAGAAGGCGTCGAGGTTCACGCGGTGGTGTTGATGGCGCGGGGGTAGGCGAAACGTCTCGAATCGCGCGGCCGCGAGGATGCACGGAATCACCGCGGAGAAGGAGAACACATGTCCCCGCCGGACGCCCGCAAGCCTGACGCCCCGCCCGCCGCCCTGCCGCCCGCGATGTCGCCCGACGAGTTCCGCCGTCTCGGGCATCGGGCCGTCGATTGGATCGCGGACTACTGGTCGTCGCTGGGATCGCTCCCGGTGCTGTCGCGGGTTGCGCCGGGCGAGGTGCGATCGATGCTCCCGCCCGACCCGCCCGAGCGGGGCGCGGGCGAGGCGGGCTACGACGCGGTGTTCGCCGACCTTTCGCGCATCATCGTGCCCGGCCTTACCCACTGGCAATCGCCCAATTTCTTCGCGTTCTTTCCCGCCAACGCCTCGACGCCCGGCGTGATCGGCGAGCTCTTGAGCGCGGGCCTGGGCGTGCAGGGGATGCTGTGGGCAACCAGCCCCGCGTGCACCGAGCTGGAAACCCTCACGCTCGACTGGCTCGCCAAGGCGACCGGTTTGCCCGAGAAATTCTTGTCGACCTCCGCGCACGGCGGCGGCGTGATCCAGGGCACCGCCAGCGAAGCGACGCTGGTTGCGCTCCTGTCGGCGCGTCGGCGGGCGCTCCGCGCGATCGGCGGCTCGGCCGGTGACTCCTCGCGTGAGCACGCGCTCGTCATTTACGCCTCGACGCAGGCACACTCGTCGGTGATGAAGGCGGCCATGATCGCTGGGCTCGCCACGGGCCCCGACGACAAACGCCGCGTTCGCCTCATCGACACCGATGAAGACTACGCGATGGACGCCGCGGCCATCGAGCACGCCATGCGAGACGACATCTCCCGCGGCCTGGTCCCCTGCTGCATCGTCGCCAGCGTCGGCACGACAGGCACCACCTCGATCGATCCTGTCGATGCGATCGCGTCTTCGATCGCCAACGTCTTCGATCGCGTCCCGCCCGTGGCGCGCCCGTGGCTGCACGTCGATGCGGCCCACGCGGGGGCGGCGTGCGTGTGCCCGGAGATGCGCTGGATCTTCCGCGGCGTCGAGCGGGCCGACTCGCTTTGCTTCAACCCGCACAAGTGGCTTCTCACCAACTTTGATTGCGACGCCTATTGGACGAGCGATCGCGAATCGCTCATCGGCGCGATGAGCATCACGCCCGAGTACCTGCGCAACAGCGCAACCGAATCCGGGGCCGTCATCGACTATCGCGACTGGCAGGTGCCGCTGGGGAGGAGATTCCGCGCGCTGAAGCTGTGGCTGGTGATGCGTCATTTCGGGCTCGAGGGCCTGCGCGCCCACGTCCGCTCGCACATCGCCATGGCCGAGTGGTTCGAGGCTCGCGTGCGCGAGGACGATCGCTTCGAGGTCGCCGCCCCGCGGACCATGAACCTGGTGTGCTTCCGCCTGCGCGGCGAGGGGGCCGAATCCGACGCACGCAACAAGGCGCTCATGGACCGCATGAATCGATCGGGCGAGTTGTACCTCACGCACACCGTGTTGCCCAGGGTGTCCTCGGCCGCGCCCGCGGGATCAAGTTCCCATCGCCTGGGCGGGAGGCTGGTGCTTCGGATGGCGATCGGCGCGTCAACCACCACCCACGCGCACGTCGAGCGCGCGTGGGATCGCATCAGGAACGCGGCGTCGATGGTGGGGTAGCCCGGTCGGCGGCCGCGTGCCTGTGGGCGCGAAAGCAAGTCCGCCTAATCCGCCTGGGAATCCAGAGGGCGGAACTCGCCGGTCTTGCGGTTGTTTTCTGCGATGAGCAGGGCGTGGATGAGGTTGAGGCGGTCGGCGACCATGTGCATGTTCGCCGGGCGCTTGTCCGGGTTCACCTCGACGCACTGCATGATCAGCTCGTTGAGCTTGGCGTTCACCTTGGGATTCAGCTCGATGGCGGCCTTGGGCTTCTCGATCAGGTTGTCGTCCAGCGAGCCCACCAGCTTGTCGCCCTTGGCCAACGCCGTGGGCACGTTCTGGCCGGTGCAGATCGTGTACATCGTCGCGCCGAGGTTGTAGATGTCGGTCTTGGTGGTGATCGGGCGGCGGTGCACCTGCTCGGGCGCGATGTAGTCGGGCGTGCCCTGGATGCGCGGCTTGACGGTGCCCGCCTCGCACGACTGGCCCAGGTCGATGAGCTTTACCACGCCGTCGGGCTCAACAACGATGTTGTTGGGCTTCATGTCGGCGTGGATGAACCCGCGCTCGTGCATGTGGGCCAGGCCCAGGGCGGCCTGGTGGAAGATGTCGGTGGCGTGGACGAACGTCTTGGGCGGATGGGTGTCGAGGCTCTTGCCGTCCAAGAACTCCATCACGAGGAAGACGTCGGTGACCTGGATGATGCGCCGGGTGCGCTTCACCATGCGCTCGATGTGGCGCACGTTCTTGTGGTCGAGCTTGGAGCCGACCCGGTATTCCTGCTCGGCCTGGTCGAGGAATCGGGCGTCCTTGTCTTCCTCGCGCCGTTCGACGTGCTTCAGCGCCCACACCTGCTTGGTCTTGGGGTCCTGGACGAGGTACACCACCGACGCCGCACCCCGCCCAAGGAGGTCCAGCACCCGGTAGCCTTCGACAGTCTCGCCCTTGTTGAACTCCGGCACGCCCCCGACCTTCGGCTATGGGCGTCGCGCGACGCCCGGACTCTCTGTTTCGACCCGCCCCACACGCTCCAACCCGTCCGGCCCTTCGCGCCACGCCGGGGATGGTCCGTTCGCGTCCGATGCCCCGGCGGTTCAGCCGGAGCATCCGCAACGGCCACGTTCCCGGCCCATCCGCCGGGGCACGCCCCAATCGGAACGCACGCCCAACGCCGTCCGCCCGGGCGGGACCGACCCTCCCGGTGACACAAGAACGTGCCGACAAGCCCGGAGCTTGCGACGGCGTGGACACTTTATAGGCAAAGCTCGGGCGGGGTGTCGACCACGCGAACTGGATCAGCTCTGCGATCGAGATTACCGGTCTGTTAGGATCACGCCGTTTTCTCCGGCGGAATCGCGATGAGCGCCGCCGAAGGTCGCAGGGCGAAGCCCGCGCGAAAAAAAAGCCCCGGCACGTCCGGGGCTTGAGGATGTGGGCTCGTCGTCGGCTGAATCGTCGGCCTCGCGCGCCGGGCGCTCGGTTGGCCGGGCGCTCAATTCAGCTTGGTCAGTTGCTCGCGGAACCACGCCTGGGGGAAGAGTTCGCCCGGGCTTGTGGTCGTGGCGATGTCGCGGTGGAGCACGACGCGATCGGCGGGGATGTTCAGCTCGCGGCAGAGCGAGTTGACCAGGCCGACCAGGCGCGTCATCTGCTCGGGCGTGAAGGTCTTGCGGTCGCCATCGCCGATGACGCAGATACCAATCGTGTTGAGGTTGTACCACTCGCCGCTCTTGCCGGCGGCGTGGGCACCGGGCCTCTGCTGCATCCAGCGATAGCCGACGTGGACCTCGCCGTCGCCGATGCCGCTCCCGTTGCCCAGGACGAAGTGATACCCCAGGCCCTTGAGGCCGCGGGCCTGCGCTTCGCTGTCGAGCGAGGCGGGCGTGCCGACGACCGAGCCGGAGTGGTGGATGACGATGCCCTGCCAGCGGCCGGGAGTGATGGGGGCTTTGGTTGAGAAGATGCCTTCGTAGGAGCGGGGACCGGCGGACGCGACCAGGGCGGGGAGCGCCCAGCCGCCGGAGGACGGTCCCTTGGCGCCGTCGAGCGCCCAGAGCAGGCCGCCCACGACCGTCATGGCGCCGAGCAGCGCGCCCCAGACGACGCGGGTGCGCCGCGCGGTTGACGAGCGGGAGGCAGAGGAGCGAGATGACTTCGCGTTGCGCTTCATGCGACCAGTTCCCTCGGCGCCTCGCCGTGCGGCCTTGGAGTCTTGCGCCCCGTGCCGCGATCAACAAGCATACCGGGCATTCTCATCGTCAGATAGATCGAACGGCGCTCAAACTGCGCTCCGTGTGAATCGAGGAAATCGAAAGAATTTTTTCGCGCTTCGTCACTGCTTCTCAAGCAGCCGGGCCCGGAGATTCGGCTGGCGACGGCCGAACTCGTCCTCAACGTACGACGGCGCGCGCTGGTCGCGTATCGCGTCGTATCGGTCGAACTGCGAACGTTCTTCATCGGGAACCAGCAACGGGTCGTAGCAGCCCGCGAGGAGACCCACAACAAGTAGAGCGCCCAGCGCCGGGACCGCGCCGAACGCCCTTCGAGAACCCACGATGTTGGTATTCCGAGAATGCACAAAAGCAGTGTACCGACCCCAAACGATCGGGGTCGGTCCACTGCCGAAGAGAGGAGGATCGATGAAGCTCAATCGCCGTGCTCACAAGCACTTACGCACGACCAGCCCGGCATGTTCTGGGGCTTTTGGTCGTCCGGATAACTTTTTCACTCAATCAGGAGGCGGCCATCCGCCCCAATTTCGATCTCGCCGCGGGCGCGGAGCTGACGCACGCCCTCGTAGGCCGCGGCGCAGACCGCGGTCGCGAGGTTCAGCGATCGCTCGTTTCGCACCATCGGGAACGAGACGCATCGATCGGGGAATCGATCGAGGATGTCGCGCGGCAGGCCCGCGGTCTCGCGCCCAAAGAGCAGGTGGTCGCCGCGCCGAAGCTCGGCGTCAAAGACGCTGCGCGGCGACTTGGTCGTGAAGACCCAGAGTCGCGCGGGCCCCGCGCTCTTGAGATACGCGCCGAAGCTCGCGTGCTCGTGGACGTCGAGCCTCGGCCAGTAATCAAGCCCCGCGCGGCGGCAGGCCTTCTCCGAGAGCTCGAATCCGAGCGGGTGGATGAGATGCAGCGCGCAGGCGCACGCGACGCAGGTGCGCCCGATGTTCCCCGTGTTGTTGGGGATCTCGGGCTGGTGGAGCGCGATGTGGAAGAGCGGCACGGGCCGCGCGGGAGCGTCGCTCACTTCTTCTCGCTCAGGTACTTCTCTTCGGCGGCGCGGCGGGCCTTGACGCCGGGGTCGGCGCGGAGGACACCCTCGATGGCGGCCCGATAGGCCGGGGCCGAGGGCGGGCCTTCCCAGCGGACCACGCCGTCGGAGCTGCACACCGCGACCCAGGGGATGCGGACCTCGCTCCCGGAGTCGCTGTTGAAATCGCGCCCCGCGATGTTGCCTGCGTAGAGCGTGAGCGCGTGCTCCAGGCCCTTGTTCTTGGAGAACTTCTTGACCTGCTCGATGAGCTTCAGCGGATCGACGTTCTGTTCTTCGTTGCCGCTCGAATCGCGCTCGCGGAGTTCGACCATGCCGCCGATGACCGCCACGTCGCGCCCGTACCGCTTCTGCTCAAGGTCCATGTCGCGCAGCAGGTTCTCGTAGCTGGAGCGGACCTTGGGGCTCCAGATGTACATGATGACGGCCCGACCCTTGGTCTGCGGGTCGCTCGGGAAGCACGAGCCCGGCGCGGGGAGCGTGATGCTCTTGGGCCCCTGGTTGTCGCCCGATGACGAATCCTCCCGGCTGGCCTTCTCCGGCTTGGGCCAGGGGGCGGCGGCGTAGGCCTCGGGGGTTGGATCGGTGAAGCTCTGCTCGGGGATGTTCCGCGTGTCGACGTTGCTGCGGATCGCGTCGGTCTTCCGCGCCTCGCGGTCGGCCTTTTCCTTGGCGGCCGCGATCGCCCCGTTGATCCCCGCGGCTTGCTCGCTGGTCTCCGCGAGCAGCTGCTTCACGGCGGCGTCGACCGATTCGGTCGCGATGTCCGCGAAGCGCATCTGCCCGGCGCGATCGATGACGTAGAAGTCGGGGTCCTGGTCGGACTTGATCGATTCGCGGAACTTGCCGTCCTTGTCGTGCCCGAGGAAGAGGTTCACGCCTTCCTTGGGCGGGTTCTTCTTGGCCTTGTCCCATTCACGCGCGTTGTGCGCGCCGATGACGACCAGTCCCTCGCCCGACTTGCTGCCGGCCAATCGCTCCGCGACCGCGAAGGCACGCGACGCGGCGGGGTACCAGTCGGAATAGGTGCAGATCAGCACGACCTTGCCCGACAGATCGCCGGACACCGGCGCCTTGCCGCCCACCCAATCGGAGATGTTCTTTAGTGCATCGCTGGACCACGCGGCCAGCTCCATGGCGTCGAGCGACTTGCGGCGCTCGCCGGTGCCCTCA
This sequence comes from Phycisphaerales bacterium, assembly GCA_013360695.1. Classification (GTDB taxonomy): domain Bacteria; phylum Planctomycetota; class Phycisphaerae; order Phycisphaerales; family UBA1924; genus JABWBC01. The sequence goes on along the minus strand of JABWBC010000063.1, from coordinate 7,220 downwards.
CGGACGATGCTGGGGCTGACGACCTGGGCCGAGGCCGAGAGGGCCAACCCGCTGATCCCGACCATGAGTGCCGCGCGAATGATCCGGTTCACAGAGCGTCCTTTGGGCCGCTGGCCCCGCCACAAGCCCCGCCAAGCCCCGCAACCCATGTCGCGCGGGCGAATCGACCTCCAAGCGTATCGCATCCGCCCGCCCGATCACAGACACTTCCGGTTGCAGGACACTCCGGGCGCGGCCGGAGCGGCACGCCGCCCGAAGGCCGATGCTTGGTCTTACGAACCCGCGGGCGGCGAGTTCCCGCCTGGAGCGGGAGTTGTGACACTCTCGGCGCTCGGGAACTCACGTTTCTTCAGGGGTCTGGCCGGGTCGCCGGCTGCGATGGTCCATTCGGGCACGTCGGCGTCGACCATGCTCCGGGCCCCGATTACGGCCCCCGCGCCGATCGTTACGCCCGGCAGCACCAGCGCGTCGGTCGCCACCCAGGCGTCGGCCCCGATCGTGATGGGCTTGTGGATCGGCGACGCACCGGGGCGCGTGTGGTCGCGGGCCTCGGTGAGCAGGCTGGTGCGCTGGCTGATGACGGCCCGGTCCCCGAGTGTGATCGGGCAGCGCGCCAGGAGCAGCGCGTAATCACCGACCAGCACGAACCGGCCGCAGCGCAGATTCCACGGTCGGTCGAGCGCGACGGTGGGGCGGAAGTTGGTGGTGTCGGAAATCCGCGCGCCGAAAGCGCGCAGGATGCGCCGGCGGAAGGCGTACCAGTTGTGGTACGACATGCTGAAGAGGCGACGCCCGAAGAGCTTCCACAGGAAGCTGCGGATGGGAGGATCGGGCTGGCTCTCGATGGCGTTCATGCGCGGCCTGCTCAACCTCAACCCCCGGCGTTGAGCTGTTCCTCGCTGGTGCTGCCGATGGGCGGGCGGAGCTCCGTCACCGCGCGGGCCGGATTGCCCTGTATCACCGTCGAATCCGGGAAGCTCCGGTACAGGCTGGAGCGCGGCCAGACGCGGCAGTCGGCGCCCAGCGTCACGCCCGGCGCGAGGTAGCTGTCGATCCCGATAAACGTCCGCGGGCCAATCGTGATGGGCGGGGTGAGCAGCGGGAAGCGCGGGTCGGTGAAGTCGTGCGTGCCGGCGCAGAGGTGCGCGTGGTAGTCGATTACCACGCCGTCGCCCAGCGTGATCACGCCGAGGTTGTACAGAAGGACGCGGTGCCCGATGTCGCAGTCATCGCCCATCACGAGGTTCCACGGGATCGTGACCTCCGACGTGCTCGCGAAGCGGCAGTTCTTCCCGACCTTGGCGCCGAACAGCCGGAGCAGCGGCACGCGCAGCGACGGGAAGTACTTCCACAAGGGCTTGGCGACGGCCATCCAGATCGCGCGGGCGATGTTCTGGCGCGTGGTCCAGGCCGAATGGCGGATGGGCGCGGCGGCCGAGTCCGATTGGTCCGGGCCGGGCGTGTTCGAGGTTTGATCGGACGTGCTCACGGGCGCTCCACGAGAATCCCATGGTATCGGGAGGCGGCATCTCCGGGGTGCATGGAGCATCCCGGGGAATCTCACGGGCCCTGAACCGACGGTTGCAGAGACCCCCCGCGCGGTCCCGATACACTCGGAACCGCCATGATCGCCTCCGACACAAACCCGAACACAGACCAGACCATCGATCCCCCGGCCGAGCACCCCGCGCCCCGGGACGCCCCCGGGCCGGCGTCGACGCTCGCGCCCGATGCGCCCGTGGTCATCCTGAACCAGTACTACGTGCCCGACGTGGCCTCGACCGGCCACCTCCTCCACGAGCTGGCCCGCGAGCTCGTGACGATCGGCTGCGAGGTCCACGCGGTGGCCGCCTGGCCTTCGTACGGCCCGCCCGACACCTGGCAGCCCTGCCCGCTGCGCGAGAAGCGAGACGGCGTGGACGTCCGGCGCATGAAGACCACGCGGTTCAGCAAGGACCGCCTGCTCGGACGCGTGGTGAACTTCTCGACTTTCATCGTGCCGCTGGCGCTGCGCACGCTGTTCGGCTCGCGGCGCGACCACGTCTACCTGTACACGACCAACCCGCCGTTCCTGGGCGTCATCGGCGCGTTCGTGTCGCTCCTGCGTCGCCACACGTATGTGCAGCTCCTGCACGACGCTTATCCCGACCTGGCGGTGTGGGTGGGGACGATCAAGAAGGGCGGGATGGCCGAGCGGGTATGGCATTGGATGAACAAGATGATGTACTCGCGGGCCGCGGAGACGATCGTGCTCTGCGAGGCCGCCAAGGACCTGGTCTGCCGGAACTACGACATCCCGCCGGGGCGTGTCCACGTCATCTCCAACTGGGCCGACGGCGACCTGATCGTGCCCAAGGACAAGCGCGGCACCAAGTTCTCCAAGACGCACGGGCTGGTCGAGCCCTTCACGGTGCTGTACTCGGGCAACCTGGGCCTGTACTACGAGTTCGAGACGCTGATCGGCGCGGCCGAGCGGCTCAAGGGCGAGAACGTCAAGTTCGTCTTCGTTGGTTCGGGCGGTCGCAAGGCCTGGATCGCCGAGCAGATCCAGAAGCGCAAGCTCACCAATTCGATCCTGCTTCCCTACCAGCCCACGCCCGAGGTGCCGGATTCCCTGCCTTCTTGCGACACGTCGGTCGTCTCGATCGCCAAGGGGATCGAGGGGATCAGCTACCCGAGCAAGCTGTACACGTCGCTGGCGGTGGGCAAATCGGTGCTGGCGTTGTCGGAGCCCAAGAGCGAGCTGCGCGATCTGGTCGAGCAGCACAAGCTCGGTCGCTGGGTGCAGATCGGCGATGTCGATGCGTGCGTGGCGACGATCCGCGCCATGATGGCCCACCCGGAGGAGGTCGCCGCCGAAGGCCGACGGGCCCGCGAGCTCTTTGATCGCGAGTACACGCGCCCGATGGCGGCCAAGAAATACGCCCACGTGCTGGCGCTGGCCGCCCGGCGCGCCGGCCTGCCGACCAGGAGCGTGCCGTGAGCGACGCCAACGCCTCGTCCAACAAGCTGCGGGTGCTGCTGGTCACCGAGGACGACCCGCTCTACGTCATCCGTTTCTTCGAGGTCTTCTTTCGCGAATACCCGCGCCAGGAATTCGAGGTCCTGGGCATCACAATCGACGCGGCGTTCCACGAGTCCAAGCTCAAGACCGCCAAGCGCATGTGGGGCTTCTTCGGGCCCATCGACTTCTGGAGGCTGCTCTTCCGCTTCGCGATGGTGAAGCTCTCGCGCGTGTCGATCGGCACGCTGGCAAGGAAGGCCGGCATCCCGCTCATCCCCGCGACCAGCGTCAACGACCCCGGGTACATCGAGCGCGTTCGCGCGATGAAGCCCGACGTGATCGTGTCGGTCGCGGCCCCGGAGATCTTCAAGAAGGGCATCCTCGCCTCGGCGCGACTCGGCTGCGTGAACATCCACTCCGGGCGCCTGCCCAAGTACCGCGGCATGATGCCGAACTTCTGGCAATTGCTCGAGGGCGAGAAGTGCGCCACCGTGACGGTCCACGAGATGGCCGAAAAGCTCGACGCCGGCGCCGTGCTCGACACGTTCGAATTCCCGCTGCGTGAGAACGACTCGCTCGACCGCGTGATCACCGAGACCAAGCGCGAGGGCGCCCGCCTCATGATCCGCGTGCTGCGGAGCCTTGCCGCGGGGACCACGAAGCCCACGCCCGTCGACATGGCCGGGGCCCAGTATTTCTCGTTCCCCAAGCCCGCCGACGTGGCCAAGTTCCGCCAGCGCGGGCATCGGATGCTGTAAAGGAAGGCATCGGGCACCGGGTCAAGGGCATCAGGAACTGACGGGACGGTCGGACGAACACGGATCGGGCGACCTGCGAAGAATCAACCAGTCCCAACGGAGCCCCGCGTGGCATCAGTCAAGGCAAAGTACGGCTCGCTCCCATCCAACGCCGCGATGTCGATCGACGTCGAGGACTGGTTCCAGGTCGAGAATCTCAAGGCCGTCGTTGAGCGGAACACCTGGGACTCGCGCGACCTCCGCGTTGAGCGCAACACGGATCGCATGCTGACGCAGATGGCGCACCACGGCGTGAAGTCGACCTGCTTCATCCTGGGCTGGTGCGCGGAAAAGAAGCCCGCGCTCATCAAGCGGATCGCCGCCGCCGGGCACGAGATCGCCAGCCACGGCTACGGGCACGAGCTGGTCTACAACCTCAAGCCCCACGAGTTCAAGGCCGACATCGAACGCTCCAAGAAGTTCCTCGAGGACCTCACGGGCCAGCAGGTGAAGGGCTATCGCGCCCCGTCGTTCTCGATCACCGATTGGTCGATCGACGTGCTCCAGTCCCTCGGCTTCGAGTACGACTCCTCCGCCTTCCCCACCGTTGCCCACGATCGCTACGGCAAGCTGACCGGCATGTCGCCCGGCGTCCCCGTCGTTGAGATCCGCAAGGGCTTCTACGAAGTCTGCGTCTCGTGCGTCAACGTCGCCGGCAAGGGCGTCCCCTGGGGCGGCGGCGGGTACTTCCGCCTCTTCCCGTACACGCTCTTCCGCGCCGGCATCAAGAAAATCCTCCGCTCCGGGCAGCCCTATGTCTTCTACATCCACCCCTGGGAGATCGACCCCGGCCAGCCGCGGGTCAGCGGCCTGAAGCGCTCCCACGCCTTCCGCCACTACGTCAACCTCTCGCGCGGCGAGAAGCGATTCAACAACCTCCTCCGCGATTTCAACTGGACCACCATGAGCGACCTGCTCTCGCGCTGGAAGCCGGCGCCCAAGCCCTGAGCGCCGGCCGATGAGCGCCCCACACGCTCCCGCGCCCGCGTCATCCATCGCCGATTCCCTACCATCGGGCTCCACCCGGAGCACGCGATGGACCCCAACCTGATCAAGTCCGTCAAAGCCGCCCTTTCCGCGGGCAACAACGACGAGGCCGAGCGCCTGGCGCGGGAGTTGCTCGATCAGTACCCGGACGATCCGGTGGCGCTCAACACGCTGGGCGGCGTGCTGGCGATCGCCAACAAGTACACCGACGCGGTCGAGTATGCGCGCCGCGCGGTGAAGGCGGCTCCCGACAATCGCCAGTACCACCAGACCCTGCTCACCGTGCTCACGCACGCGGGCCTGCGCATGGAGGCGCTCGAGGTGATGGAGTTCATGCTCCAGCACACCAACCCCAAAGCGCCCGAGCACGCGGGCCTGTGTCTTTCCTACGCGACCCTCCTCTACAACCTCCTCCGCTTCGACGATTCCAGGCACGTCTTCGAGACCGCGCTCTCGGTTCATCCCGACGACTTCGGCCTGCATCTTGGCTTCGCCCAGATGATGAACTACTTCCCCGACGCCACGCCCGAACAGGTCTTCGCGCTCCACAAGGCCCTCGGCGACCTCATCGCGCCCTTGGCGCCCGCCACGCCGCCTCGATTCGGCAACGCGCTCGACCCGGAAAAGAAACTCAAGGTGGCGATCGTCTCGCCCGACCTGCGCGGGCACTCCGTCGTGTACTACCTCGAGCCGGTGCTCGAACACGCCGACAAGAGCAAGTACCAGTACATCTGCTACTCGACCGCGATGCCGCAGGACAAGATCACCGAGCGGCTGAAGACCTATGTCTCGAGCTGGCGGCGAATCCCCGAGGGCTCCGCCGCCGACCTGGCGGCCAAGATGTGGACCGACGCGCCCGACATCGTCATCGACATCGCGGCCCACACGAACCCGCCGGTGCTCCACCTGCTCAATCTGCGTGCGGCCCCGATCCAGATGACGTGGCTGGGCTATCCCAACACCACCGGCGTGAAGAATTGCGACGTTCGTCTCATCGACTCGATCACCGATCCCCCCGGCGCCGAACGCCTCGCCACCGAACGACTCGTGCGCCTCGACCCGTGCTTCCTCTGCATCCGCCCCTCTCCCGAGGTGGGGCCCGTCATGCCCGCGCCCTCCGAATCCGGCCCCTTCGTCTTCGGCACCTTCAACAACATGGTGAAGTTCAACGATCGCGTCGCGGCGCTGTGGGGACGCGTGCTGAACGCGGTGCCCTCGGCCAAGTTCGTCATGAAGAACGCCGCGCTGAACGAGCCCGCCTTCCGCGAGGTCATCGTGCGCATGTTCGAGAAGCACGGCGTGTCGCGCGAGCGCATGGAGTTCCTCCCGCGAACCCAGAGCGTCGCCGACCACCTCAACCTGTACCGGAAGGTCGATGTCGCGCTCGATCCGTTCCCCTACAACGGCACCACCACGATCAGCGAGGCCGCCTGGATGGGCGTCCCCACCATCTGCCTCGAAGGAAACAGCCACGTCTCGCGCGTCGGTATCAGCCTCAACGCCGGGCTGAACCTGCACGAATTCAACGCCAGGACCGAGGACGAGTACGTTCAGGTCGCCGTCAAGTGGGCGAATGACCTGCCGAAATTGCACGAGCTGCGTCGCGCCATGCGCGATCGCATCCTCGCCTCGCCGCACGGCGACGCCCCGGGCTTTGCCCGCCGCTTCGAGGCCGCGCTGCGGAACGAGTGGCGCGAGCACTGCGCCAAGGGCCGAACCTAGATCGTCTCGGACGCCGAGACCCTCCCTCCGATACTCCCGTACCGAAGGCGCAATCGCCGAAGAATGGTGCGATGGTCGCCACGAACCCACGCACTTCCGGGCCAATCGCCAAGCCCCTCGCCCCCGCCGCGATCGCGATCGCACTCCCGCGCGGCTTCACCACCTCGGGCGTGACGACCTGGGCCCTGCGCCTGGTGAACACGCTCGCCGCCCACGGGCGTCCCGCCGCCCTGATCGCGCATCCCGAGACCTCCGGGCACGCGCGCCTCACGCTCCCCATCCATCCGCGCGTGCTGGTCCGCGAGCTGCGAAACGTCCCCGATCTCGACGCCGCCAGCGGCGATCTCTCGCCCTTCCTTCCTCACTATCGCGACGTGATCCGCGAGCTCTCGATCGAGACCTCGCGCCCCGTCGTCCTTTCCCCCAATCTCCTGGGCGATTGCTACGCCCTGGCCGCCGCCCTGTGCTGCGCCGACGCCGACCGCGTGCGCGTCGTCGGATACAAGCACCTGCTCAACCCCTACGACACGCGCGTGCTCGCGACGTATGAGCCGATCATCGCCCGCTTCGTCGGCGTGAGCGACCACATCGCCGGCGTGCTGCGCGGGGCCGTGCCCCACCGCGCCGCCGACGTCCTGCGCCTGCGCGATCAACTGGTCCAGGCTGCCGTACTGCTGCAGCAGCTTCACCGCGGTCTTCGGTCCGACCTT
>JABWBC010000221.1 GCA_013360695.1 Phycisphaerales bacterium | reverse complement strand
GACGTGGCGCAGCGCCAGGTCCGTCGCGGGCAGGCAGGCGGCGTGCCCGCGCGGGAGCTTGCCCACGAACTCGCCGATCCCGAGCTGGTCGAGGCTCCGGCTGGAGTTGATGAGCACATAGCCCTCGGGGGACAAGCCCTCGAAGACCTTGACCTGATGGAGCAGGGTCGGGTCCTGGATGATCACGGCGTCGGGAGATGTGATGGGCTCGCGCGACCGGATCTCGCGCTCGTTCAGGCGGCAGAACGCCACCACCGGCGCGCCCATGCGTTCGGAGCCGAAGCTCGGAATCGCCTGCGCCCAGTACCCCTCTTCGAAACCGGCGATCGACAGCATTTCTGCCGCCGTCACCACGCCCTGGCCACCCCGCCCGTGGATGCGAACTTCAAACATGGCGGTCCCCTTGGCGCTTTGCGCCGTTGGTCCTCCGCTGCAAACCACGCGCCATATTGAGGATGTCTGAGTCCAAAAGTCAACAAATGGGAGGGAAACGGGCCGATGAATCGGGGGATGGGCCACTGGCATGGACTTGCGCGGCGTCAGGGCCAGCGGCCCGACGCGAACGGCGTGCGTACGCGCGACACGGACGGGCGCGCGATTATCAGAATTGGGAATATCGGGCGTCGCGCAATCCCGACTCAGAGAGGCTTGTCGCCCGGGGTGTTGACGTTGGCCAGAGCCCGCGGATCGCAGGGAACGAGCACGACGCGATCGGCGGGAAGGGATGAGTGGAGCGCTCGCTCATGGCGAGCGAGTTTGTCGCGCAGGATGGGGAGAGATTCGGCGCGGTAGATCGCCAGGGTCGGGTGCGGCGCGGGATCGCCGGCAAACACCGCGAGTGCGGCCGGGTTGGAAGCAAACGCCGCGAGCAGCGCGTGGATGGTGGCGGCATCCATGTTGGGCATGTCGCCCGCGGCGACGAAGACGGGGGAGTTGACGCACGCGAGCGCGGAGATCACGCCGCCGATCGGTCCGACGCCGGGGTGCAGATCGGGGATGACGCCGTCGGCGAGCGGGAGGAGCGAAGGGTCGCAGTCACCGACGAGCATGACGCGCGGGCCGAAGACGGAGCGGAGCGCGTTGATGGGTCGCTGCACGAGCACGCCGCCGTGGAGGGGTTCGCGGAGCTTGTCGCGCCCGAAGCGGGAGCTCTTGCCGCCCACGAGGACGATGGGCTGGATGGCGGGTCGTTGATCTTGCTGAGCATGCATGGCGGAGTTCGGATGAAGACACCGGCGGGGAACGCCGGGCCATCCAGGGCGAGCCGGCGTGGATTGCGCGGGCGCACGGAGCTGGTCAGCGTCTCTAGCGCTCGTGATGGATCACCTTCGCGCCGGGGGTCGACGACGGCGCGGCGTCGGGACGGCCGTCGTCTTTCACTTCGCCGCGGAGCGTTTCGATCGCGTGGGGCAGGATGTCGAGGATCGCTTCGAGGTTCTCGGTTGAGCCGCGAAGCGAGCCGGGGAGCGTGAGGATCAGGGTGCGCCCGACGGTGCCCGCGACGCCGCGCGATAGGAACGTTCGCGGCGTCTTGCTCATGCAGCGAAGGCGGGCGAGCTCCATGAGCCCCGGGTGCTGGCGCTCGATCACGGAGAGTGCGGCCTCGGGCGTGACGTCGCGCGGCGCGAGCCCCGTGCCGCCGGTGCTCAGGATCAGGTCGATGGCTGCGCCGGCCCGGGACCATTCGACAAAGCACGCGGCGAGCTGGTCCTTTTCGTCGGGGAGGCAGCGGGTCGCGACGACGGTTGCGCCGAGCCTGGTGCGCAGGAGTTCGCAGAGCGCGGGTCCCGAGGTGTCGACGGCCTCGCCGCGTGAGCAGCGATCGCTGACCGTGAGCACGCCGGCGCGGATCGGATTCGTCGCGCTCATGGTGTGCCCTTCGCCGGAGCGCTGTAGGTTCCCGATCGCCCGCCGGACTTTTCCAGCACGCGGATGCCCTCGATCACCATGCCCTTGTCGATGGCCTTGCCCATGTCGATCACGGTGAGGCACGCGACGGCGACCGCCGTGAGCGCCTCCATCTCCACGCCGGTGCGCGACTGGGTTTGCACCGTCGCGGCGATCCGCACGCGGTCGTCGAGCAACTCCGCGCGCACGTCGACGGCGTCGAGCGGGAGCGTGTGACAGAGCGGGATCAGTTCGTCGGTACGCTTGGCCGCCTGGATCCCCGCGAGGCGCGCGACCTCCAGCAGCGAGCCCTTGGAAAGCGTGTTCTCGCGGATGCGCGCGGCGAGTTCGTGCGAGACGCGGACGAATCCCTCGGCGGTGGCGGAGCGCGCGGTGATGGGCTTGTCGCCGACGTCGACCATGTGGGCCGTGCCGTCGGGGGTGAGGTGGGAGAGGGGATTGGGGCGGGCGTTGGAACTGGTCAAGGTATGTACCTCTTTCAAGAGCCTAGCGAGAGACGAGCGGACGCCACGCTTGATCTGGCAAGTTCAGCCCAATCAAACCACGAACCAATGACCGTGGCGATCCAAGTTGCCGAAGTCGGCAATTTCATCCCGCGGCGTCGATCAGGCCGATCCGCGGGGCTTGATTCAAGGCCACCGTCCTCTATTATGGATACGCGCGTCAACTATCCGTGTTGGGACGTGGTGCCTTCAATTGAGTTCGCCATCTTGAGGAGTCTTTCATGCCCGGTACGGCCCAGCCATCGGCGTTCAAGGGTTTGCGTGGTCGGCGCTTGCAGTCGCTGAAGCGGCCGGTTCCATCGGACATCGCGATCGCGCAGGCCGCCGTGCCGCGTCCGATCGCGGAGATCGCGGAGGAACTCGGCATCCTCAAGAGCGAGCTCGAGCCGTACGGGCACACCAAGGCGAAGGTCCATCTGGAGATCCGCGATCGGCTGGCGGCGCGCCCGACGGGGAAGTACGTCGTGGTCACCGCGATCACGCCCACGCCGCTGGGCGAGGGCAAGACGACGATGACGGTGGGCCTGTCGCAGGCGCTGGGCGCGCACCTGGGCAAGAGCGTCTTCACGTGCATCCGCCAGCCCTCGATGGGCCCGACCTTCGGCATCAAGGGCGGCGCGGCGGGCGGCGGTTACAGCCAGGTGATCCCGATGGAGGACTTCAATCTCCACCTCACGGGCGACATCCACGCGGTGACGGCGGCGAACAACCTGCTGGCGGCCGCGATCGACACGCGCGTGCTGTATGAGGACACGCACCCGGATGATCGCGCGAACATGGCGGCGCAGTGCAAGAAGGACGCCAGTGGCAAGCTGCTCTTCTCCGCGGTGCATGCGCGGCGCGCGGCGCGGCTCGGAATCAAGGCCGTATCGCCAGAGGAATTGAGCGACGCGCAAGTGCGCGACGTCTTCCGTCTTGACATCGACCCGGACTCGATCACGTGGAACCGTGTGGTGGACGTGAACGACCGGATGCTGCGCCGCATCCAGATCGGCCTGGGCGCGGAGGAGAACAGGCCGCGGACCACGGGGTTCGACATCGCGGTGGCCAGCGAGGTGATGGCGGTGCTGGCGCTGTCGACGGGTCTTGAGGACATGCGGAACCGTCTGCGGAAGATGGTGGTGGGCTTTGATCGCAAGGGTCGCCCGGTGACGGCGGACGACCTGGGTGCGGCGGGCGCGATGACGGTCCTGCTCAAGGACGCGATCATGCCGAACCTGATGCAGACGCTGGAGGGCACGCCGGTGTTCGTGCACGCCGGGCCGTTCGCCAACATCGCGCACGGCAACTCGTCGATCATCGCGGACCAGATCGCTCTGAAGCTCGCGGACTATGTGGTGACCGAGGCGGGGTTTGGTTCGGACATCGGGTTTGAGAAGTTCGCGAACGTGAAATGCCGGAGCAGCGGACTTCGCCCGTCGTGCGCCGTGGTGGTGGCGACGGTGCGGGCGCTCAAGATGCACGGCGGCGGGCCGAAGGTCGTGGCGGGCAAGGCGCTGGATGATGCGTATACCAGCGAGAACCTGGCGCTCTTGAAGGCGGGGCTGCCGAATCTGGTACGGCACGTGCAGAACGTGCGTCGCTACGGCGTGCCGGTTGTGGTCGCGGTCAACACGTTCACGACCGACACCGATGCGGAGATCCAGTTGGTGCGTGAGGCGGCGCTGGCGGCGGGCGCGAGCGCGGCGTGCCGCACCAGTGTGTGGGCCGACGGCGGCGCGGGCGCG
>JABWBC010000062.1 GCA_013360695.1 Phycisphaerales bacterium | reverse complement strand
CTCAACCCGGCACTCAAAGCAACTCCCCATGCCGCACACCGCCGCGCGACGTTCGCCACCCACCGACGCGCGGCACGCCTTGCCCGCGTTCAGCACCGCCGCCGCCACGCTCGCGCCCGGCGCGACGCGCACCGACCGCCCGTCGATGAACAGTTCAATGACCTCGCGCGTCTCAGTGCCCACCGTGCCCCCCAAACTCGCGCGACGCCGAGTACGCGCTCGCGTCCAGCGAGGTCGGCGCGCCGGTCAGGATCGCCGTGATCAGCTCCGCCGTTCCCAGCGAGGTTGTCAGCCCCAGCCCCTCGTGCCCCGTGGCCATTACCGGCTCATCGACTCCGTCCCGCCCGCCGATGATGGGCAAAGAATCCGGCGTCGCGGCCCGGAACCCCGTCCACGCCCGCACCACGCGCAGCGATCCGATCCGCGGCATGTACAGCTTCGCGCGCTCGGTCACCCACGCGACCATCCGCGCCTCGACCTCCGCGTGCTCAACTCCGTACTGCCGCGACGAGCCCAGCAGCATCTGCCCCGTGGGCCGCGGCTGCAGATTAAACGCCACAGATTCCGTCGCGTGCGAGTGCGCATTCTTCAAATAGCCAAGCTCAACAAGTTCGTGCCGACAGAAGCCCGGGTACCGATCCGTGATGACCAGGTGCCCTTTCCTCGGGCGCACCGGGAGCCATGGGCAAACCATGGCCGACACGTCACCGCCCGCGAGCACCACGACACCCGCGTCGAGTACCTCACCATCACTCAGCTGCACGCGCGTGCGTGTCGCGCTCTCAACGTGGGCGAACCTAACCGTCCCGCCCCGCCGCGTGACCTCTGCCAGCATCCACTCGCACACGACCGGCGGATACACGATCGAATCGTCGATGATCCGAAGCCCGCCCGCGAGCCCCGGCCTCAGGTTGGGCTCCGCGTCCGCGATCGACTTCTCGTCGAGCACCTCGGTCCGCACGCCGCGCTTCTGGTAGAACGCGTGCTTGCTCCTGGCCGCGTTCAGCTCTTCCTCGTCCGCCGCGATCCACAGCGTGCCGCAGTAGTCGACCGCCGCCTCGGGCGGCAGTTCGTCACGCAGCGCCATCCATAACTCCGCGGATCGCGCGGTCAATCGGAACTGCGCCTCGGAATCATCCATGATCGCGACATGCCCCATGCCCGCCGCCGTCGCGCCGCCTCCGATCGGAGCATCGCCGACCGCGAGCACGCGCAGCCCGCGCCGCGACAGGGCCCAGGCGCACGCACACCCCACGATTCCAAGGCCGATCACGATCACATCAAACTTCGTGCTCATCGCGCGCGGATACCGTAGCGGAACGGATCATCCGGGTCCAAGATCAGCGTGGCCTCGCCCGTAATATGCGCGCTCCCGGCGATCGACGGGACCAACCGCTCTCCCTCGCGCCGAACCGAGCCCGTGAACAGGCTGCCGATGATGCTCTCCTGCCGCCAGGCCTGCCCTTCCTTCAGCTTGCCGTCGGCATACAAGCACGCCATCTTCGCGCTCGTCCCCGTGCCGCACGGCGATCGGTCGTACGCCTTGCCGGGGCACAGCACGAAGTTCCGGCTGTCCGCGTCGCGCCTCACGGGCGGCCCGAACAACTCCACATGATCGATCTCTCCCCCGTCATCCGCGCGAACCCCGGCTCGCGTGAGCGCCGTCCGCACGTCCCACGTGTACCGCGTCAGCGCTTCCGCGTTGTCGAGAGTCAGCCTCTGGCCGTGCTCGCCGATGAGGAAGAACCAGTTGCCGCCCCACGCCACGTCGCCGACAACCTGGCCCCGCCCCGCCACGTCGACCGCGACGTCCTTGAACGCGCGACGCGACGCGACGTTGTCGATCCTGATCTGCCCCGCGGCATCGAGATGGATCGTCACCTCGCCCACCGGGGTTTCGATCACGTGCGAACCCGCGCCGATCTTCCCGAGATACGCGAGCGTGCGTGCCACGCCGATCGTGCCGTGCCCGCAGGCGTTGAGGAAACCGACGTTGTTGAAGAAGATCACGCCGCACACCGCCCGCGGCGTGGTTGGCGGCGTGAGGAGCGCGCCGACCAGGATGTCCGAGCCGCGCGGCTCGTTGATGATGCCCGATCTCAGGTCGTCGAACTTCTCGCGGAAAACCGCTAGCTTCTCCGCCATCGATCCCCGCCCAAGCTCCGGCCCGCCGTCGATCACGACGCGCGTGGGCTCGCCCTCGGTGTGTGAATCAATGACACGAACCTTCCGAAGGTCGCTCACCGCGCACCCCCCGACCGCTTCGCCAGCGCGATCGCGCCCGCGATGACCGCCAGCGGAATCAGGAGCGCGAGCAAACCCAGCAGCGGGATGATCGCGTCCGACAGCACCGGGTCAAAGAAGGGCGGCTCGCTAAGCGGGGTGTGCGAAGACGGTGCCCACGGACCGCCCGATGGCCCCGCGCCCCTCGCAGCGCCCGATGCGCTTGTCGAGCCAGCCGTCTGCTCGCCCGCCCGCCCGATCGATGGATCGAACAGCGTGCCCAGATAGGCCGCCAGATCTCGCACGTCCGCCGGCTGCAGCAGGTGCGTCATCTCCGGCATCGCCGACGCCTGCCCGAATCCCTGCACGATCACGGCGTTCGGCTCCGTGATCGATTCGATGATCTGCTCGGGCGTGGCTCGCGAGGCGATCAGAGACAGATTCGGGCCGGCCGTCCCGCCGATATTCCCGATCGTGTGACAACGCACGCACTGGGCGGCCTCGTGATGCAGGAACACGCCCTTGCCGCGCGCCGCGTCGCCGCCCTTGCCGAGCAGCGCGGTCGAGAAGCCTGGAGGACGCTTGGCGCTCGAACCGACCTTTTCGACCATCGCACGCAGACCGGTCGCCTTGGCCCGCATCGCGGACTCGTAGATCTCAAGCGCCACCGAATGATCCGCACTCCCGTCCGACAGCTTCATCGCCAGTTCGCCGATCGCCGCCAGTGCATTGGCGTGGTCAATCGAGCCCAGCAGCCTGATCGCGTGCTGGCGCTCGCGGAGATCGGGCGCGGCAGCACCCGCCGCCGCCTTGTCCGCGCCCAGCGCGGGATCGGCCGCGGCGAGCAACTCGCGGGCACGGATGCGGAGCGCGGGCGTGGAGGTCTCAGCCTTCTCAAGCAGCGACGCGGCCGCTTTCGGCAATTGGTCATTCGCTGCCGAAGCGATCTGCTCGAGAATCACGGCGCGATAGGACTCCGAGCGCCCGGCGTCGGCGAGTTGCGACAGCATTTCTTCGGGTGACAGGTTGGTCGCGATGCGTGCCGCCAGCGCATCGGACTTGGCCTTGAGCTCGGGCGTGTTCGCCGCGGCGGCGATGGCGGCCTGATGGCGGGCCAGCGCGGCGCGGAGCGTATCGGCGCTTCGGGCGGGCAGGTCGATCCAGTGCCCCCACACGCCGTCACGCTTGAGCGGCTTGTCCCAGTTCTCGAGTTTCTCGAGCGCGAGCAAGCGCCACGCGGCGTCGGCGCCGGAGTCCGTCGCAAAGCGGGCGAGGCGTTCCACCGCGGCGTCATCGCCCACGATCGCGTTGGCCTCGATCACGCGGCGCATCAGCGGCTCGATCGCACGGTCCTTGGCGATCGGCTGGTCCAGCATCTTCGCCAGCGCGGGGAGCCCCGCGCCGATGTTCATGTCGTACACCGCGCGGACGGCCTCGATCGCGACGACCGGGTCTTCGTCGGCAAGGAATGCCGCCGCACCGATGTTGGCGCTGCGACGCAGCGCGAGCACGACACCGAGGCGGACCGACGCGGGCAGACCGGCGGCAGCGGTGATCACGTCGTCGGGCTTGCCGATCAGCGTCAGCGCATACACCACCGCGTTTCGAATCGCGCGATCCTGGTTGTCGTTGGACGCGAGCAGATCGAGCAGCGGCCCGATGCCCGACTGATCCTTGCGCTTGCCCACCGCGAGCGCGGCGTAGTAACGCACGCGCGGAGATTCGTCGGACAGTGCGCTGAAGTACTCCATCAGCGCGTCGTACTTCAGGTCACCCAGTGTCCGCAGCGTCTGGGCGCGGATCTCGGCGTCGGCGTCGCCCAGGAGCGGCGCGAGCGGCGCGGCGACCTTCGGAGCTTTCCGCGCGATCTGCCCAATCGCCCAGATCGAGTGGAGCCGCTGGAAGAAGGGCGCGTTCCTGCTCGAGGCGAGTTCGGCGAGGCCGGCGGCCGCGGGCTCGCCGCGCGAGGCGAGTTCGTACTGCGCTGCAAGACGGACGCGCTGGTCGCGGTGCGAGAGCAACTGCATCAGCTCGTCGGGCGCTCGCTGCGAAAAGCCGCTGTTGAACAGTTCACGCACCTGCGCGATCGCGTCGGCCTGCTTGGGATCGTTGAGCGCGGTCGTATTGGTGATGGTGAAGATGTTGCCGTTGGGATTTGGCTCCCATCCGCCGCCCCAGTCGGAGAGGTACATGCGTCCGTCGTAGCCGAAGTCGATGTCGGTGACGGTGACGCCAGAGTAGTACGCGTGCTTATCGCTGGTCTTGAAGGTCGCGCCGTCGGCGACGGGCTTGAAGGCGTGGACGGTCGCGCCCGAGCCGTAGTAGTCGACCATGAAGATGGCGTTGGTGTATCGGTCGGACTCACCGAGGCCGGGGTAGTGAAGCATGCCGGAGGGGCCGGCGCCGATGTGATCGATGGGCGGCGTGGTCCACGCGGGGCGGGCGGGTTCGTCGTGCTGGGAGAGCAGGTTCCAGATGAACTCGCGATTCCACGGGCCGCGGGAGTCGAGGGATTGCACGTCCTGGCACCAGCCGGAGTTTCCGCCCTCCCAGACGTGGACCATGCGGGCGGCGTCGCCGGAATCGCAGTTGTTGTCGCCGGTGAAGAGTTCGCCGAGATCATCGAAGGCGAGCTCCTGGGGATTGCGCAGGCCTTCGTGGAAGAGTTCAAGATCGGAGCCGTCGGGCCAGCAACGGAAGACAGCGCCGCGCTCGGGCCCGAAGAGCTGGACGCCCTCCTTGGTGGTGACGTTGTAGCCGCGGTCGCCCATGGAGAAGTAGATGCGGCCGTCGGGCCCGAGCGCCAGTCCGTGCAGGTCATGGCCGAAGAAGCACCAGCGGATGCCGTAGCCGGTGGAGAGTTTCTCGCGTGTGTCGGCGGCGAAGTCGTTGTTGGTGTCGGTGAGCTTCCAGAGGCTGGGGATGCAGGTGTAGTAGATGGAGCCGTTGAGAGAGAGGACGCCGGCGCCGATGCCGTCGAGCGCGTCGTTGAAGCCGCCGGCGAAGACGCCGGAGAAATCGGCGACGCCGTCGCCATCGGTGTCGCGGAGGACGCGGACGCGGTCTTCGGTGCGGGTGAAGAAGTCCTTTTCGAAGGCGCCGGCGGCGATCCACTTGTCGATGAGGGCGCGGCGGTCTTCGACGGACTTGAGCTTGAGGTCTTCCTCGACGGCGTTGAGCTTGCCGAGCACGCGGGTATCGGAGACGGCGTTGCCCGCGCGATCGGTCTCGGCAACGTAGACGTTGCCCTTCCAGTCGATGGTGAAGGAGACGGGATTGCGCATGGAGCCGGGCTTGGCCCACACGTCGACGCGGCGGGTCTGGTTGTCCTGCGTGAGGGTGTACTTGGGCGGCTCGGGCTTCTTGTCCTGGGCGATCGCGGCGCCGGAGCAGAGGAGGAGCGAGGTCAGGATGGCGGTCCGTCGGTTGGGCATGGGGGGAAGTGTAAAGGGTTTTTGTGCGGCGTCACGCGGGGAATCAGCATCACCGCGAGATTGCGCAATTTCGCGGTGATACCGCGCGCATCACCGCTTTGGTGCGCAGTTTCGCGGTGATGCGTGTGGAAAACCCGGTTGGATTCTCCGGGGGGTGCGGAGAAGGCGGGATGAGAACTCAGAGGTCAGGAGGGAATCAGAGGTACAGAGAGGAGAGGACCGGGGAGCATGGGTGCTGCTGAAAAGGCCGATGAAGCTGTTGTTTAAGAAGGCGTCGAGGCGGGTGGCATCGAGGCGTTGAGTGGGGAAGCGCACGGACCTGAAGACAGGTCCGTGGCACGAATTGGAGTAGGAGGCCGGCGGGGACCGCGGGGGCACCCAAGGCCACGTCACATGGCACGGAAGTGGGCGGGGATGTCGCCGAAATCGGCGCGGATGACGGAGCGGATTCCGCCGCGGCCTTTCCAGTCGGTGCGGACCTGGAGCCACGCGGGCTTCATGGCGGCGACGAGGTCGTCACGGATGCGGTTGGTGACCGCCTCGTAGAAGATGCCCTCGTTGCGGAAGGCCTGGTAGTAGAGCTTGAGGCTCTTGAGCTCGACGCACACGCCGCCGGCGCTGGCGGCACGCGGCATGTAGCGCAGCGTGATCGTGCCGAAATCGGGGTGCCCGGTCTTTGGGCAGAGGGAGGTGAACTCCTCGGCGACGTGCTCGATCACGAAGGGCGAATCGCCGGGGGTGGGGAAGAAGTCGAGGATGGAGGGGGAGATGGGCATTCTCAAATCGCCAAATTGCCAATTGAAAAAGAGACCGAGTCAGCGAAGCAGCGAGGCGGGAAAGGAAGAAGGCAACGAAGAAGAGAAACGCGCGGCGGGGCGCGGCGACGATCACTGGTAGCGGGACAGGAGTTCGATGATCTTGGGCTGGCGCTTGTCGATGGCCAGCGAGCGGCGGAAGAGATCGACGGCTTCGGTGCGGGCGGCTTCGTCGGTCTTGTCGCTCCAGACGTAGCGGTTGAGGCAGCAGACGGCCACGCCGTTGAGCGCGGGGAAATAGCCGGGATCGAGCTCGATGGATTTGCGGAAAGCGGTTTCGGCCTCGGGATACTTGCGGAGACGGAATTGGGCGGAGCCGAGGCGCTCGAAGCCGGCCGCGGATGGTTGGAGCTCAAGCAGGCGAGTCAGCGTGTTGACCATCTCCTCGTAGCGGCCGATCTTGCCGAGGCTATCGGCGAGGTTGAGGAGGAGGGGCGGCGTGAGGTCGGCGAGTTCGGAGGCCTGCTGGTATTCGCTGACGGCTTCGGAATGGCGGCCAAGGGCGGCGTAGACGGAGCCGAGGTTGGTGCGGGCCGGGCCGCTGGTGGTGTCGATCTTCACGGCGCGCTGGGCGTATGGGAGCGCCTGGGCGGGCTCGCCGAGCTGCAGGTAGGCGGTGGCAAGATTGAGGTTTGCGGAGAAATCGTCGGGGCGGATGGTGAGGGCACGGAGGTAGGCGCGGACGGCCTCGCCGAGACGGTTGAGGAGTTGGAGCGTGAGGCCGTGGAGATATTGGGCGTCGAAGTTTCCGGGCTCGATCTGGGCGGCGCGGGAGTATCGGGACTCGGCGTTTCGGTAGTCGCCCTGCTCGCGATAGATGTCGCCTGCGCCGAGGTAGGCAACGGTGAGGTTGGGGTTGATGGCGATGGCTTTTTCGAACTCTTCGCGGGCCTTGTCGAGCATGCCCTGGCGCTTGAGGGCTTCGGCGCGGCTGAGCGCCTGATCGGCCTGGTTGATCGCGGGCTCTGGCTCGGGGGTGACGAGTTCGACGGGGGGCTTTGGGTCGAGGATGTTGCAGGCGGAGAGCGAGGCGGAGAGGAGCGCAGCGACGCCCAGACTTGTGAGCAGGCGGGACAGGACCACACGCATCCCCGGATGACAACTCATGCACGATCTCCGAACTTAGCCCCGACGCGTGGCGCGGCGGGAAGAGTCAATCTTTCGCGCGCCGGAGGTCCGGGGCGACTTGGCCGGTTTGGCCGAGGAACGGGGGGCTGGACGGGAGGACTTGGACGAAGCACCGGCCGATGGCGCGGCGTCCGTACCGCGCGTGGTGGACGTACGGGCGGGCGCGGCCTTTGTTCGTTTGGAGGGCTTGTTTGCGGCCTTGATAGCGGGCTTGGTTGCGGGTTTGGCTTCGACCTCCGACTTCGTGGATTTGGCGGTGCCAACTGGCTTGATGGGCTTTGGCATTGAGGATTTTGGCGTGGCGACTTTGGCCGCGGTGACGGGGTGCGAGGCGGTCCACACCCCCACCAGTGCTTCGGGATCTTCGCCGGATTGGAGTGAGACGAGGCGGGCGCGATTGATGATGTCCCATGGCACGCCGTCCGCGCGATTTTCCTTGGGCGTTTCGAGGATCTTGGGGATCCTGGCAACGACAGGGTGATTGACGATGGCCGCAAAGCCGCTGGCGGCGAGGTTGGGCGCGCCGATCGTGCCCTCTCCGATGTGGGCGTGTCGATCGAGGCGCGAGCCGACGACGCCCTTGGAGTCGTTGAGGTGGAAGACGCGAAGGTTCTCTATGCCGCACGTCGCGTGGAAGTGATCGAGGGCTTCTTCGGCGGCTTGGCGCGTGGAGAGGTCGTGGCCGAAGGCGTGCATGTGGCATGAGTCGAGGCAATACGCGATGCGCGGCGGTTCGCCGGTCTTGTCGATGATCATGGAGCGGAGACGGGCGAGGTCTTCGAACGGGCCGCCGATGGTGCTCCCGCCGCCGGCGGTGTCTTCGAGGCAGGACACGGTCTGGTAGCCTCGGGTGCGATTGAAGAGCTCGCGGTATGCGTCGGCGATGCGTGCGATGCCGGCGTCGAGGGTGTGCCCGACGAACGAGCCGGGATGATGAACGAGGTAACGGATGCCAAGGGTCTCGCAGCGCTCGATTTCGTCGGTCATGAGATCGATGCTCTTGCGCCAGAGCTCGTCCTGGTGCGTGGCGAGGTTGATGAGGTAGGAGGCGTGGCTGACCATGCGGTCGCCCCAGCCGAGGGTCGCGACGCGGGCGTTCCAGTCGCTGACCATGGCGGGGTCGAGGGGCTTGGCGGCCCATTGCTGCTGGTTCTTGGTGAAGACCTGCACCGTGTCAAAGCAGAGGCGCTGGGCCTCGTCGAGCGCGGTCGTCATAGAGCCGGCGATGGAGAGATGAGAGCCAAACATGAGGGGGAGGGTATCAGAAGAAAGGATGGAAGGCACTCACCACGGAGGAACACGGGGAGCGCGGAGGAAAGCGAGGACAGAAGCCAAGGGATCAGGGCGAGTGATTCTGAGGCCAGGCCATGACCTGCTTCGGTGCAATCAGGGCTTCATACGCGATGTGGACGTCAGGCCGACGAGCAAGGAAGGTGTCGCGATCCAATTGCCATGTGGATTGGGCGTCGGACTCGTCGTATGGGTGAGCATCGATGGCGCAAAGGAAACGGGCGGCGCGAGCGGACGGCAACTGCCCAATCGTGAGCCAAGCCACAGTCGGCATCCCCGAATGGACGAGATCGGCGGTGAATTCGTCGGCGTCGCACACGCAACCACCGGGCACCTTTCCTGATGCGATCATTGCGACGCTCAGCCGCACGGCATCCGGGTCTTCAATCCGAATCAGATACCGGAGTTCCTCGTTGCTTTCCCAGATGACCTTCGCGAAGCTCTCGACTTCCGCCGGCGTTGGGTCGCGATCGAGCGGATAGCGAGAGAGGGCGGGCAGGAATGATCGATCGATTGAAGCGCGTTCGCCCCGCTTGCCCGTGCTTGCGAGCAAAGCACAGATCGAGGCCAAGAAGAAGACCAGGGATGCGGGAGTTGGCGGCTTCATGCTTCGTTCATCGTCGCAAGCTCGGTTCGCCCTGCAATCCCGAGGGTCTGTCACCGGTCATACGCTTGGGCCATGCAGACGCTCAACGGACGGATCGCGATCGTGACGGGTGCCTCGGCGGGGATCGGCGCGGCGGTAGCCCGTGATCTTGCGGCGCAGGGCGCGGCGGTGGTGTTGAATGCCAGGCGCGAAGGGCCGCTGAAGGAGCTTGCGGCGACGCTGCCCGCGGGCAAGTCCGCGGTCGTCGCGGGCGATGCGAGCGACGATCGCGTGATCGGCGCGATGCTGGATGCGGCACGAGACCGCTTCGGCCAAGGGACGCGCGAGGCTGACCTGGTCGTCATCAACGCGGGGCGCGGGCTCAACGGCTCGGTGATGACGTCGGACACGGCGCAGTGGGAAGAGATGATCCGCACCAACCTCCTTGGCGCGGCGAAACTGATCCGCCAGGCCGGGCTGCGGATGCTCAAGTCGAGCGAGGGCAAAGCGGGCGCGGACCTGGTGCGCTCGGCGCGGGACATGGTGGTGCTGGGATCGACGGTCGGGCGGAATGTCTCGCCGTTCTCGTCGATGTACGGCTCGACGAAGTTCGGCGTGCACGGGCTGGTCGAGGGCGCGCGGCGGGAGCTTGGGCCGAAGGGAATCCGGGTGACGCTGATCGCGCCGGGGTTCGTGAAGAGCGAGTTCCAGGGCGTGGCGGGGTATGACCCGGCGTGGGTGCAGCAGACGTTCGATCGGATCGGGCCGGTGCTTGTGCCGGAGGATGTGGCGCGGGTGGTGACGTTTGTCGCATCGCAGCCGGGGCAGGTGCACGTGAACGACGTGATGCTGCGGCCGACGCGGCAGGACTATCCGTAAGAGCGGGAGTGGGAAATCGGGAACGGGGAGTGGTGGAAGAGGATCACGGACCTGAAGACAGGTCCGAGACACGACCGAGGTGCCATAACCCAGGGGTACGGGAATCAAGGCGTCGGCAGGATCGAATGGGCGGAGTAATCGGACGATCCCGGGGGCGGTGAGGGGCGTAGGAGGGGTTGCCCGCGTCGGTTTGTGGGGTCGCGGACGGATCGGGCCGATCTGAATTGGCCGGGCGCGGAGAGCGCCCGCCCCGCCGGAGTTTTTGGTTGCCGGGGGCGGAACGGAGACATGCTGCCATGTGCGGAATCGTCGCTTACGTCGGGAACAAGCAGTGCCAGGACCTCATGCTCGAGGGACTCAAGCGGCTGGAGTATCGCGGGTACGACTCCGCGGGCATCGCGACGATGCACAACGGGAAGATCACCGTCGTCAAGACGATCGGGCGCGTCGCGAACCTCGAGGACAAGCTGGAGACCGTCGGCGGCGTGCGCGGCACGATCGGCATGTGCCACACACGCTGGGCGACACACGGCGGCGTGACCGACCCCAACGCGCACCCGCACACCGATGATCGCGCGGGCATCTGCCTCATCCACAACGGCATCATCGAGAACTACGCGTCGCTCAAGACCTACCTGCAGGAGAAGGGACACGTCTTCAAGAGCCAGACCGACACGGAAGTGCTGGCGATGCTGATCGGCGAGCTGTACGACGGCGATCTTGAGGCCGCGGTGCAGGCCGCCCTGCGCGAAGTGACGGGGGCGTACGGCATCGTGGTGATGTGCGAGAAGGAGCCGGAGACGCTTGTTGCGGCGCGGAAGGGGTCGCCCCTGATGGTGGGCGTGGGCAACGGCGAGTTCGTGATCGCGTCGGACGGCTCGGCGATCATCGCGCACACGTCGCACGCGTTCTCGCTCGAGGATTACCAGGTCGTGAAGGTCACCCCCAAGGGCTTCCGCACTTCGACGATCCACAACGTGCCCGTGACTCCCAAGGTGCAGCAGCTCGAGATCGACCTTGAGCAGATCGAGCTGGGCTCGTTCTCGCACTTCATGCAGAAGGAGATCTTTGAGCAGCCCAAAGCGCTGCGCAACACGCTGCGCGGGCGAACGGACATTCGCGAGGGCAAGATCGTCTTGGGCGGCGTGGGCAGCTTCGCCAAACAGCTCACGATGGCCAAACGGATCGTGCTGACGGGGCAGGGCACGGCGCTGCACGCGGCGACGATCGGCGAGTACCTGATCGAGGATCTGGCCCGCATCTACTCGGTCGCGGAGTACGGGAGCGAGTTCCGCTATCGCAACCCGATCATCGAAGAGAACACGGTGGTCGTGGCGGTGAGCCAGTCCGGCGAGACGGCGGACACGCTCGCGGCGCTGATCGAGGCCAAGGAACGCGGGGCGCTGGCGCTCGGCGTCGTGAACGTGGTGGGTTCGTCGATTGCGCGCGAGACCGACGCGGGTGTGTACTTGCGCGTGGGCCCCGAGATCGGCGTGGCGTCGACCAAGGCGTTCACGGGGCAGGTCGCGGTCTTGACGCTGGTGGCGCTGTACCTGGCGCGCCGGCGCCACATGTCGGCGGACCAGTGCGCGGACATGATCCGCGAGCTCGAGCAGGTGCCCGAAAAGATGGAGCGGATCCTGGAGCACGACGCGAGGATCCGAAAGGTGACGGAGAAGTACATCGATCGGGACAACTGGCTGTTCCTGGGGCGCGGGTACAACTATCCGACGGCGCTCGAGGGCGCTCTGAAGCTCAAGGAAATCTCGTACATCCATGCCGAGGGGATGCCCGCGGCGGAGATGAAGCACGGGCCCATCGCGCTCATCAACGATGGGATGCCCGCGGTGTTCATCGCCAACCGCGGGCGTCAGTACGAGAAGGTGATCTCGAACATCCAGGAAGTGAAGAGCCGCGGCGGTCGGATCATCGCGGTCGCCACCGAGGGCGACGAGCACATCAAGACGCTGGCGGACGACGTGTTCTATGTGCCGGACGTGCCGGAGTGTTTGTCGCCGATGCTGACGGTTGTGCCGCTGCAGTTGATGGCGTATCACGCGGCGGTGCTGCGTGGCCATGACGTGGACAAGCCGCGGAACCTGGCCAAGAGCGTGACGGTGGAGTAAGCGGCGACGGAGCACCGTTTTGGACGGCGGGTGCCACCACGAAACGCCGAGTGCTTGTCACACACTCGTAACGCTTGCTGGCGCTTTTTCTTGACGACCGGGAACTCGCGGCTATGCTGTGCGTCCAATCGGCGAGGATTCGCTGATTGAGCGTTTTGTCGTCTATTCATGGGAGTTTCGCCGTGTTCGTGCACCTCAGTATTGATAAGCGCCTGCCGCACCGCGAACAGAATCGCGGGACGTGGCTGCGTCGGCACGACGGCTGAGACTCGCTTCTCACAATTCGTGCCGGCCTCGGCCTGCGACCTGCACGGCGATGGTTTATCGCGCCGCCGAAGTCGTCGGGCTTCCCATCGCATCCCCGTGCGTGGTTGAACGCGTTCGCGGGGATCGCTCAACGTCGCCCGGGTTGTGCCGTCGCGGAACGGCACGTGGTGCAACCGCGCCCGTGAAACGTGATGATCACGCCCGGTCCCTTCTGGAGGCTCGCCCGATCGCTCGCGACGTGGCGAGAGCGTTCTTCGATCGAGTATTCCCTCATGCCCGGGGAGATGGTCTTCCCGCGCAGGTCATGGTGATGTATGGAGAATGAGAATTCGCATGTGAAGTTGTTCGACGAGATCCCGGGGCGGGTGACGGCCGCGATGGGGTTCCTCTGCCACTGCAAGCAGATCACGGACCCCTGCTGCCCCGACTCGGCGGTGCAGAACGCGCGGGCGCTGACTCCCTCGGAGCAAGCGACCGCGGACGCGGCGCTGGGGCTGCTGCGGTCGTACTTCCTCGGTGAGGCGGACATGGGCGGGCCTCCGGTCCTCCAGCCGCTCGGCGAGCAGCGCGACGAACCCAAGGCCAAGCCGGACGAGACCTCGGGCGGCGAGGAGCCGAAGCCGACGCTCTCGTCGCGGATGGTGAAGTGGTTCGCTCGCTGGCCCTGGATTCGTCGGTGATGCGTGCGGCGCGAGAGCGCCGTGCGCGTTTTCGCTCCACTGAGGAGCAGCGAAGTCGTTGTGCCGATATCGCTGGCGCGGGCGGTTGGCCACCCCAATCAGACACGTGAAGAATCGCGCGCCTGAGCACAGGCCCGACGCACGCGCCGTCATTCCATCAATCGCCATTCGAGGATGCCGCCGGAGATGCCTTCCTGGAGCTGCACTTCGATGCGAAGTCCGGTGGTACGGACGGGCGTGAAGGTGGTTCGGTTGTACTTGTCCTTGTCGATCGCGTACCCGGAGGGATTGCTGACCTCTCGCCACTCGGTTCCGGCGTTCCAAAGGAGCTTCCAGGACGCGGGAAGTGCGCAGCCGCCGCCGTGCTCCTTGTCGCTGAACCAGTAGACCTCAACGCCGGAGATCTTGCGCGGCGTCTTGAAATCGTACTGGACCCATTCCTTGGTGCCGTTGTGGGGCCACCAGACGAAGTGGGTCTGCCCGCGGCCGAGCGAGCTTTCGGGTTCCTCGCCGTCGTAGAGAGCCATGGGTGTCGCGTGGCCAGGGCAGAAAGATGCAGTCGCTGTGATCTCGGGGTCAGGCATGCGCTCGGCAAAGCCGCGGTGCTCGGGAATCCAGACGATCATCGGTCCGGGCTCGCGGTTGTCCCACGCGTAATACGGGATCGCGGTGAACGGAACGGCAAGCGCGGAATCGGCGGTGCGATAGAGCTCGCCGATCCAGGCGGAGTCGTCACGGACCTCGGCGGTGCCCTTCAGGACTGTGACGCCGCCGAGCAGTTCGGGAACGAACTCGGACTCGATGGGCGAAGCGCGGGTGACGGCCATGGAGCGGACGTTTGGCCCGTTGTCGGCACCTTCGATGCAGTAGACGAGCGGGCCGCGCTGGAGCGCGAGGCGACCGCGGTTCATCTTCACTTCGGGGTTTGCCTGGATGCGTTCGACCTGGAGCGGCATCTGGAACATGACCTTGTCGCCGGCCTTCCACTCTCGTTTGATGACGGCGTACCCGCGCTGCACGCGGTATTGGGCGGGCTGGCCGTTGACGTTGATCGATTCTCCGCGTGACCATCCGGGGAGGCGGAGGCGCAGCTCAAAGGTGACGGGCTTCTCAGGATCAATCTTGAACTCGGCGTCGCCCTCCCATGGATACTTGGTTTCCTGCGTGATTTTCACGGGGATGTCGGCGAGCTTCAGGCTGGCGGTGCTGCCGACGTAGAGATTGACGAGAAGGGCGGCGTTGTTGGATGAATCAGAGCCGGTGGCGTAGACCATGCCACCGAGCTGGCCGACGAGGCGCAGGACGTTGGGCGGGCAGCAGGCGCAGCCGAACCAGGGCTGGCGGTGATGCTTGCCGCGACTGGCGAGGGGGTTGACGTAGAAGAATGAGTCGCCCTTGAGCGAGACGCCGGAGATGACGCCGTTGTAGAGCCCGCGCTCCATGACGTCGACGAAGCGAGCGTCGGCGAACATGAGGTTCATGCGGTGATTCCAGAGCACCAGCCCGATGGTGGCGCATGTTTCGGCGTAGGCCTGGTCGTTGGGGAGGTCATAGGGGATGGTGAAGCCCTCGTTGCCGCCGCTGGAGCCGATCCCGCCGGTGACGTACATGTTCTTGAAGACGAGGTCGCCCCAGAGAGACTGGAGTGGGGCGACGAGCGAGCGGTCGCTGGTGGCCATGGCGATGTCGGTTGCGCCGCTGTAGAGGTACATGGCGCGGACGGCGTGGCCCACGACCGCGTTCTGCTCGCGAAGGGGCTTGTGGTCCTGGGCGTATTCGCCGAAGAGATCGCGTCCGTTGGCGACGCCGCGTTCGTCGATGAAGAACTTGGAGAGCTTGAGGTAGCGTTCCTCTCCGGTTTCCTTCCAGAGCTTGACGAGCGCGAGCTCGATCTCCGGGTGGCCGCAGACGTTGCGGGTCTTTCCCTCGCCGAAGGTCTTGTCGAGAAGGTCGGCGAACCTTGTGGCGACGTCGAGAAGCGTGGTCTTTCCGGTGGCCTGGTGGTGAGCGACGGCGGCCTCAAAGAGGTGCCCGGCGCAGTAGAGTTCGTGCATGTCCTTGAGGTTTGACCAGTGTTTGGTGGGCTCTTGCAGCGTGTAGTAGGCGTTGAGATAGCCGTCGGGCTGCTGGGCCGCGGCGATGGTTGCGATGAGTTCATCGAGCTTGGCGTCGACCTTGGCGCGGAAGGCGGGATCGTCGCTGGTCATCATGGCGAAGGCGGCGCCCTCGATCATCTTGTAGACGTCGGAATCGTTGAAGAAGTAGCCCTCGTACTTGCCCTGGAGCTTGCCCGATGCGCGGTTGAAGTTATCGATGCGCCCGGTGTCGGCGCACTGCTTGATGTTGGCGTTGAGCGTTGCTTCGGCGTTGATCTTCTGCTTGGGCGCCCAGAACTCATCGGTGATGCGGACGTTTCGCGCGGGGACGGGTGTGAGCGTGCCGGGCATCTGCTTGGCGATCGACTTCTCCGCGTTCCTCTCGCCTGCCTTGGCCGCTGGCGCCGTCGCGGGCGGGGCGACGGGCGGGCTCTGGGCCTGCGCGAGAGACCCGGCGGCCATTGCGATCGCGGCGACGAACGCGGGGACGGAGGCTGCGAGCGAACAGGAGAACCGCGGATGGGCGAATGAAAGCAGCGACATGGTCAGGCTCCCGGCTGGCGCGAGCACGCGCCGACACAGAGCATACCGCGCTCGGCTTGGGTAACGCCAAGGAGGTCGAGTTGTAGAAAACGGCGGGCGGCGGCGTGGCGGCGCTCCGTGGTTGCGGGCTAGCGGCGTGGCGAGGTCAGTGCTTGAAATCCGGACGTTTCCGTGGATGCGAGCGATCCGTCGGACGCGCGGGCTTCCAATCTCGCCTCGCAGTCGGGGAAGCGGGCCATGATCTCCTCGAAACGTTCGATGCCCGCGACGCAGAGGGCGGTGTCGAGCGCATCGGCGGTCGTCGCGTTGCGTGAGACGACCGTGGCGGCGGCGCGATTGGTCAGTCCAAGGCCGGTGCGCGGATCGACGATGTGCGAGTAGCGGGTTCCGTCGATCTCGATGAACTGCTCGGTGTCACCGGCGGTGGATACAGACTGGTTGCTCAGCAAGAGCGTGAACGCCCGATCGGGCGGAGATTGATCCGGCGTGCTTCCGTCGCGCGAGACCGCGATGCGCCAGCCGCGCTGGCCCGGCGGCGGAAGCGAGCAGGAGATGTCTCCGGCGATGGCGATCATGGCGTGCCCGATGCCGCGGGCGCGGAGAGTCTCGATGGCGCGTTGGGCGGCGAATCCCTTCACGAACGCGCCGGGGTCGAGCTTCATGCCGGGCTTGCGGAGCGCGAGCGTCGGTTGATTCGGAAGGCCGGCGAGCTCGATGTCGCGCCAGCCGACGCGATCGACGGCGGAGGAGATCGCAGCGGGATCGGGTAGGCGGTGCTGCTTGCGGGCGGCGCGCCAGAGTTGAACCACCGGGCCGACGGAGGGGTCGAACGCGCCGTCCGTCCGCTCGGCGACGACGAGGGAGCCGCGGAGCACTTCGGCAAACGAGGGATCGATCTCGGTGATCCCCAGCCCGAAGCTCTGGCCGGCGCGACTGTTGACGAGGGAGAGTTGGCTGTCGGGTCGATAATCGCTGAGAATCTGGTCGAGGCGAGAGATTTCGACAAAGGTCGCGGCGACGGAATCGCGGGCCGAATGCTCGTCGCTCGCGTACACTACCGCGTTGATGCGCACGCCCATGGCAAGGTGGGAGAACTCGTGGCGAGTCAGGGCTTGGTTCGGCGGCGAGCAGCCGGAAAGCAGGGCCAGGGCCGCGAGTGACGGCACCAAACGGCGTGCAACCGGGCGGGCGATCGGGGCGTAGAACCCGGTGCCTCGGACGAGCGAACGAAGGCGGAAACCCCGCGGGAACAGGTGAGCGAGGATCAGTGTGAGCATGAAGACGAGCCAACGCCGAATCATGAGCATCTCCGCGTATCTGTCCGTCGTCGGCACGAGCGTAGCGGGCGTGGGCGTGCGGGCGGGCGAGCCGCCGGTGATCCCGCCGGACCTGATGCCGACCGCGCCGAGCGAGAAGGCGTCAAGCGTCGCGGTCAAGAGCGACGCGCCAAAGCTGGAGCCGTACACCGAGACAATTTCGGGCACGGTGTTGACGATCGACATGGCGCCGATCCCGCCGGGCACCATCACGATGACCGATCCGGCCGATCCGACCAAGACGGTGACCAAGGAGATCGGCTCGCTGTACTTCAGCACGGTCGAGATCAGCTGGGACCACTACAACGCGTTTCTCTTCGGTCTCGACAAGCCCGAGGGCGCGGTGGGAACGACGGCGGCGGACGCGGTAACGAAGCCCACGAAACCCTATGTCTCGGCCGACCGGGGATTCGGCACGACGGGATATCCCGTGATCTCCACGTCGTATCGCGGCGCGGAGAACTTCGCGGCGTGGCTGGCGGCCAAGACGGGGAAGAAGTATCGCCTGCCGACGGAGGCGGAGTGGGAATACGCCTGCCGCGCCGGCGCGAATACGAAGTACCCCTCGGGCGATGACGCCGCATCACTCGATGCGGTCGCGTGGTTCGCCGACAACGCCGAGGCCAAGACGCACCTCCTGGGCAGCAAGGAAGCGAACGCCTGGGGCCTCTACGACATGATGGGCAACGCGGGCGAGTGGGCCAAGGGGCTCGACAACAAGTGGGTCATCAAGGGCGGCTCGTTCGTTGCGGATGCCAATGCGATGCGCCCAGAGGCACGACTGGTCAATACCGGCGCGCTGAATGCGAGCGATCCCAACATCCCCAAGAGCAAGTGGTGGCTGACCGAGGGCGGGTTTGTGGGGTTCCGCGTCGTTTGCGAACCGGACGCCAACGCCAAGCCCGCGGGGAAGTAGGCTCACCTCGGGCCTGAATCCGCCGGCGAATTGTTCGAGTTTTCAAGCGTCGGCGCCGGATCACGATGGACATTCATGAGATTCCGGCAGTTGGCAGCGGCGATCCGGCGCTGTACGCTGTCGCATCGCCCGAGCGTGCCGCCCGGGCGTGGAGGCTACTTTCATGAACGAGCAGAATCACCCCGAATCGTCCGGCCTGTCGCGCCGGGACTTTGTCCGCGTCTCCGCCGTCGCCGCCGCGGTTCCGGTGCTGTCGAACGGGTTGGCTTCGCCCTTGGTCCACGCCGCCGGGTCGGACACGATGAAGATCGGGTTGATCGGTTGCGGGGGTCGCGGCACTGGGGCGGCGACGCAGGCGCTGGCCGCGGACAAGGGGCTGGTGCTGTGGTCGATGGGCGACGTGTTCAAGGATCGCCTCGACTCGGCGCACAAGAACATCACCGACTGGATCGGCGATCCCGAGCAACATCCCAAGGGGCGCGCCGTTTCGAAGGAGCAGCTCAGCGTCGCCGACGATCGCAGGTTCACCGGGTTTGATTCCTACCTGAAGGTGATCGACAGCGGCGTGGACGCGGTGCTGCTCACGAGCTATCCCTGCTTCCGCCCTGAGCACCTGCGTGCGGCGATCAAGGCGGGCAAGCATGTGTTCGCGGAGAAGCCGATCGCGGTCGACGCGCCCGGCTATCGCGCGTTCTGTGCCGCGGGCGAGGAGGCCAAGGCCAAGAACCTCGCGGTGCTGATCGGCTTCTGCTGGCGTCACCACCCGGGCATGAAACAGGCGTTCGACAAGATCCTGTCGGGCTCGATCGGCGAGGTGAACAGCGCGTACACGACCTACCTCACGGGCACGCTGGGCAAGCGCGCGCGCCAGCCGGAATGGAGCGACGTTGAGTTCCAGATGCGCAACTGGTGGCACTTCACGTGGATCTCGGGCGACCACATCGTGGAGCAGGCGGTCCACAGCGTCGACCGCCTCGCCTGGGCGATGGGCGACGTGATGCCCAAGAAGATTTCGTGCCTGGGCGGAAGGGCCGCCCGCAACGGCCCGGAGCACGGCAACGTCTACGACCACTTCGCGGCAATCTATGAATACGCCGACGGAAGGCGCGCCTACCACGCCTGCCGCCAGATCGAGAACTGCAGCAACGACAACACCGACTATGTCTACGGGACCAAGGGCCAGGCGATCGTGGAGGGCTGGGCCCCCACGCTCAAGGCCAGCGACTACAGCGGCAAGGAGCTGTGGAGCGTGAAAGGCTCGGGCGCCGACGTGGCGGCTATGTACCAGAACGAGCACGACGAGCTCTGGGCCTCCATCCGCGCGGGCAAGCCCATCAACGACGCGCAGCGCAGCGCCAATAGCTGCATGCTCGCGATCGCGGCCCGAATGGCGGCCTACACCGGCAAGACCATCACATGGGACGAGGCCGTCAACTCCAAGGAAGAGCTCGTGCCCGCGAAAATGGAGTTCGGCCCGATGGAGACGCCCGCGGTGGCGATCCCCGGCAAGACGAAGATGATGTGAACGGAGGCACACTCGCCGCGAGCCGTCGGTTGATGGTTCGCGGCGAGCCACCGCGTACCATATCACGAGTGGAAGATTATCCAGCCACGACCCAAGCCCGGCATTGCCGGGCTTTTTCGTTGTAGGGGCGGGCGGCACGTCCTCGCCCACCGCCGTCGACCCTCGAACGCAAGTGGCTGATGGGCGACCGAGTCGCCCCTCTCCACGCCGTGCTTTTCGCGTATTCTCTGGCATGCGCGCCATCGTCGTCTCCAAGCAGGCTTCGCCCGTTTCTCCGAACGTCTCGCTCGTGCCCGACTGGCCCGACCCGGCGCCGCCAGCGCCCGGCGAGTGCCTCGTGCGGACGCTCGCCTCGGCGTTCAATCAGATGGACCTGTGGGTGGGACGCGGCGTGCCCGGGCTCAAGCTCGCGTATCCGCGGGTGTCGGGCTGCGACGCGTGCGGCGTGG
>JABWBC010000220.1 GCA_013360695.1 Phycisphaerales bacterium | reverse complement strand
GCCATTCCGCCCGTCCGCGGCTTGCGCACGCGTCAATTTCAGGCCGCAGCACCACGCGCGGGCCTGGATCTCGACCTCGCGCCGCAGCGACGCGGGCATGACGCCCTCGCACGGGCAGCCCGCGGCAACCTCGCCCGCGGCCAGGTCGAGGGGCGAGACCGCCAGCCATTCCACGCAGTCGGGGCACTCGGAAAGCAGCTCGCACAGCTCGCGCTCTTCATCGCGCGAGAGGCCGAAGCAGGCGCGCTCGGCGAGCAATTCCTCGGCGCGGGGCGGAATGTTGCGTCCGGGTGCGTTCATACCGCACCCCCTTCGCTCGTGATGGGTGCGCCGTTGCCATCTTTCTTGGCGGCGTTCAGGAGTTCGCGAAGGCGGATGAGCCCGCGACGCGCGTGGGTCTTGACGGTCCCGAGCGGCAGACCCGTGGCGCCGGCGATCCGCTCGTGCGACAACCCCTGCACCAGCGACAGGCGCAGCACCCGCTGCTGCTCGTCGCTCAAACGCGACATCGCGCTCATGGCGGCGCCGGCGGCCTCGCGCTCGTCGGCGGTGATCTCGACCGATGGAGCGGCCGGGGGCTCGGACTCGGGGAGCCCGTTCTTGTCCAGTTGTCGTCCGGCGCGGCGGCGACGATCGATCAGGCGACGCCGCGCGATCATCGCGATGAACGCCGTCTCCGAAGCGACACTCGCGTCGTAGCGGTACGCGTTCTTCCACACCTCGACAAAGATCTCCTGCACCGCGTCCTCGGCCTCGGCGTGGGTCGGCGTCATCCGCCGCGCCAGCGACCACACCAGCCCGCCGAATCGATCAAGGCACGCGCGCACCGCCTCCTGATCGCCAACCGCCACGCGTTGAAGGAGCGGCTCTTCCAAAGCTCTCAATGCCCCCGTACGTCGAACCGGTCCCCGAGCGGCCGCCTTGGACCGCGAGACAGTCGCACGATCCCGGTCCGCGTGAGCGTCATGGTAACTCGCCGCCCCGACCGCCGCCACCGCCACCGTTCGCCCCCGAGCGATCTTGGAGGAATCCCGACGCGGCTTGGCTCCAGCGCACACCACATGAATCTCCGAACCACCCGCGAGAAAAGCCCGGCGCGCCCTCTCGAGCACGCCGGGCTAAGGATCACTTGCTCTTGGGCATGATGACCGTGTCGATGACGTGGATCACGCCGTTGCTGGCATCAAGGTCGGCGGAGACCACGGTGGCGTTGTCGATCTTCACGCCGCCGTCGCTGGTGATCTTGACCTCGCCGCCCTGAAGCGTCTTGGCGTGCTTGGCCGCCACGGCGTCGTTGGAGAAGACACGCCCCGACACGACGTGGTACTTCAGGATCGAGACGAGCTTCTCCTTGTTCTCCGGCTTGAGCAGGTCGTCGAGCGTGCCCTTGGGGAGCTTCGCGAACGCCTCGTCGGTCGGCGCGAAGACCGTGAACGGGCCGCTGCCCTTGAGTGCGTCGACCAGGCCCGCGGCCTTGAGCGCCGCGGCGAGAGTCTTGAAACTGCCGGCCTTGACCGCGGTGTCAACGACATCATCGGTGCTCGGCATGATCACGGTGTCGATCACATGGATCACGCCGTTGCTCGTCTTCACGTCCGTCGCCGTCACCGTCGCGCCGTCGATCATCACCTTGCCCCCCGCGGCCTTGATGTCCACGCGCTGCCCGTTGACCGTGGCCGCGTTCGACAGCTTGGTCACGTCGGCGGCGAGCACGCTGCCGGGGACGACGTGGTACGTGAGGATCGCCGTCAGCTTGGCCTTGTTCTCAGGCTTCAGCAGCTCGTCGAGCGTGCCCTTGGGGAGCTTGGCGAACGCCTCGTCGGTCGGCGCGAACACCGTGAACGGACCCGCGCCCTTCAACGTGTCCACCAGACCCGCGGCCTTGAGCGCCGCGGCCAGCGTGTTGAACTTGCCGGCCTTCACCGCCGTGTCCACGATGTCGTCCGCCATCACATGAGAGGCCGCGGTCACCGCGGGCTTCGACTCCGAGCACGCGGACTTGGAGGAGCACTCCTGGGCCAGGGCCATGCTCGTGGTGCCAGCCAACGCCAGAATCGCAAGAACGTTCGTCGATTTCATATCAATTGCTCCATGAGGCCACCGGCCGGCGCGACGATCCACGTCGCACGGAACACCCGCCGCGCAGAACTACTTGTTGTGTGCGTGCCTTGGGTCAGGCCGATGCTGCCTTGCCCCACCTCCTTCGCCGAGGCGGGACGATCGGATTCACGCCGATGTCGTCATCGTTCGATTCCGCCCGCCGCGCAGCCTCCCGCGCGCCGGAGCAAGCAAGGGAAATGGGCAATTGGAAACAGGAAATGTGAAGTGGAGGAACGCGTCAATCGAAGGCAATCAGCGCCGTTTATTCCTGTTCCGCGCGTTGTGCGCCGAGCATTCGCCGCCCTTCCCGCCTCCGCACACCACTCCCCACTCCCGACTCCCCACTCCCCACTCCCCACTCCCCACTCCCCACTCCCGTTTCTTCTCTTCACTTCGTCTCTCCGTCTCTTCGTCTCTCCGTCTCTTTCTTCAATGAAAAACGCCGCCCTTGCGAGCGGCGTGGTCATTCCATCGTTCTCCATCCGTATCCACGGATGTCGATCTCTCTCGGAGGTCGCTCAGTTGCCGACGTGGATTTCCACGCGACGGCTGGCGGCCTTGGTGGACTTGGGCTTGGCCGAGCCATAGCCCACCGCGCTCATGGGGTTGTTCACACCCTTGGACGCCAGGTACGCACGCACCGATTCCGCGCGGGCCTCGGAGAGCGCCTCGTTGGTCGGGAAGCGGGCCTTCATCTTGTTGGGCTGCGAGCTGTCGGTGTACCCCTCGACGCGGATCGAAGCGCCCGAATACTCGCGCTTGATGCGCGACGCGATCTGGTCGAGCTCCTTCTTCGCCGTCGACTTCAGCGTCGCCGAGCCGGAGTCGAATCCGACATCACCGGCGAGAACCATGACGGTCTCCCCGCGCCCACCGCCGCCGCTGCCCGTGTCGCGGAAGGGCTGCTGGGCCGGCTGGGTCTTGGCGGCCGCCAGTTCGCTCTGGAGGCGCTGGTTCTCCGACTGAAGATTGGCGACCTCGCCGTCGCGCTGGCGCGACTGGTTTTCGAGCGTCGACAGGCGATCGCGGAGTTCCGCGTTCTCCGACGTCACCATCTCGTGGTCCTTCTTGTCGACGCCGCAGCCCGTCGCGACCATCGTCGCCGCCGCCAGCACGCCAAGACCGATCAGCTTCGCGAACCTGTTGATCCCAGTCATCGTGGCCATCCCTGTGCAAAAGGACTCGTCGCCAAACTCCGGGCCGCGATCCTCGTGGCCCGGCTCATTTCCTTGCGTCGCGCGCGAAAAACTCGCAGCGCGGCCAATGGTATCGGCGTTCCTCCTCGTTTCTCGCCAGTTCCCAATTTCACTCGTGGGTCGCCCAAGTTCCCGCCCAAGCGGCGTGGCTCCGCGGCCCATCCCCGCCCCACGCCGCTACGGCAGAAAAACCCCGCCCATGTTCCCCGTCAACTTCCGCAACCCAAGCTCAATCAACGGTTTACACAACAGAACAAGCACCGTCGACACCGCCAGGAACGGGCCATACGGCATCACACGCTTCAGCCGCCCGCCCAGCAGCTTGCCCAGGAAAACCCACGCCAATCCCACGAACGCCGCCCCGAAGAACCCCAGCACCGAGTTGATCCACCCGATGCACGCCCCGACGGCCGCCATCATGTGGACATCGCCAAGGCCCATCGACTCCTTGCCAAACCCAAGGCTCCCGAAGATCCGCACCGCCCACACCACGCCGCCGCCAATCAGATAGCCCATCAGCACGCCCCCCAGCGCGACGAGCCACAGCGGGGCCAGATGCGCCGGGATCAGCTCGCCCGTCACCGCATCAAACTTCCACGGCCCGGCCCACATCCGCGCCAGCCACCAGCCGGTCATCGCGAGCCCAAGGCACGGCGCCAGGAACACCAGCTCCTTTACCATCTCCCGCCGCGCGTGCGGATACGCGATCCACATTTCGCCCGGGTTGTGCGGGGCGTCGGCGGAAGGCTGGCCGCCGGCCTGCCCCGTGGGAGCCTGCGCGCC
Organism: Phycisphaerales bacterium; assembly: GCA_013360695.1. Classification (GTDB taxonomy): domain Bacteria; phylum Planctomycetota; class Phycisphaerae; order Phycisphaerales; family UBA1924; genus JABWBC01. The sequence goes on along the minus strand of JABWBC010000220.1, from coordinate 71 downwards.
CGCGGCCTGCTCGGCGCTGGCCAACTCGGCCAGCGCCTGCTTCTCCCACACTTCGTAATCGGCAAAGCTCC
>JABWBC010000061.1 GCA_013360695.1 Phycisphaerales bacterium | reverse complement strand
GAGCGGCAAGGCGGCGGCGGACGCGGTGCGGGCGGCGACCGAGTCGTTCAAGCCGCGGCTCGACGAGGTGGCCAAGGCCTTCGCGACCCCCGAGGCCCTGACGCTCCTGCTCCCGGCGTTCCAGCGATTCCAGCAGCTGGAAGCGACGATCGACCCCGGGGCCAAGCTGGCGCGCACGACCGCGGTGGCCGACGACCTGGTCAAGCGGTTCCCAGACAACTCGGCGCTGGTGCTGATGCGGGCGCGGATGCTGGGCACGCGCCTGGCCTACCCGGAGGCGATCGCGGCGATGGAGCAGGTCAAGGGCCTGCCCGCGGCCCCGATCAGCCAGGAGGGTGTGCGGCGCTACGTGATGAAGACCGAGGCGACCTTCTGGCAGGCGACCTACTCGCTGCGCCTGATCGACCAGGCCAAGGAGCAGGCGGAGAAGGACAAGCTGATCGGCGAGGCGCTCAAGTACCGCCAGGAGCTGGCGGGCCAGGTTCCCGACGGCGCGCCGCAGCTCAAGATGATCGACGGCATGGTGGCGTACGCCAAGAAGGACTGGGCGACGGCCCACCGGCTGCTGACGGAGTTCAGCAAGGCGATCAACGACTCGGACGCGGACGCGCTGTGGTCGATCGCCAACGCGGCGCTGGCGCTGCAGCGTCCGGGCGAGGCGCGCGACTATGTCATCAAGGTGCGCGAGCTGATCCCGGGCGCGCCGGGCCCGCTGATCCTGCAGGCGCAGATCGAGGCCCAATTGGGCAACCGCGAGCAGGCCGAGCAGATGGTGCAGACCGTGCTGCAGGTGGACCCGGAGAACGCGCAGGCCAAGGAAGTGCTGAACCGGATCCGGATGGTGAAGGGCGAGGCCTCGGAGGGTTCGGACCCGATCGTGGCGATCCTGCTCAAGGCGCAGAAGGTCGCGACGGGCGAGGGCTTTGAGGCGCCCAACGTGCCCGAGGCCGTCGAGATGCTGGTGAAGGCGGTGCGCGAGAACACGTACGACCCTCGCCTTGTGAACGGGGCGATCCGCGGGTACGCGCGGCTGAACCAGAAGGCGGCGGCGATCGCGCTGCTCGACGAGGCGATCAAGGCGCGCCCGGACGACAAGGACCTGCCGCGGCTGAAGGCGGCGATGGAGTCCGACGACCCGGTGAAGTTCGCGATCGAGCAGATCAATGCGCAGACGGATGTCGACGAGTTCGACAAGGGGCTGTCGCGTTACAACGTGTACCGCAGCGCGGGCAAGCCCGCGGAGGCCAAGGCCGAGCTGGTGGCGGCGGACAAGCTCAAGCCCGACAACGCGGAGGTGGTCGAGCAGCTCTTCAACCTGAACCTGGAGCGGAGCGAGTTTGCCGACGCGGACGCGGTCGTGAAGCGGGCCGAGGCCAAGAACTTCGACGGGTTCAACGGGCGATTCTGGAAAGCGCGGCTGCAGGCGGCGCAGGGACGGCACCGCGAGTCGGTCTCGGGGCTGGAGAGCATGATCCAGGCGGGCGGGACGTTCCCGGTGGAGGTGTACCGGTTCCTGGGGCGCGAGCTGTACGAGCTGCGGCGCGTGCCGGACGCGGTGCGGGCGTTCGACGAGGCCCTGCGGATCCGTCCCAACGACGTGGGGACGCTGGTGGACGTGATCTCGGTCCTGGCCGAGAGCGGGCGGGGCGAGGAGGCGTTGCTTCGGGCCCGCAACGCGTCGGTGGTGGCGCGCGACAACGACCGGTTCTTCAGCCTGTGGCTGAACCTGGAGGCCCAGGCGGGCAACCGCGACTTTGCGATCGACGCGCGCGAGAAGGTGGCGGAGCGCGAGCCGGCCAACCGGAGCAACCGCATCGCGCTGGCGATCATGTACCTCGACAAGCGCGACTTTGAGAAGGCCCGCCCGCTGATCGACGCGCTCCGCAAGGAGGCCGACGAGCTTCGGATGGCCCTCATCGAGGCGCGCTTCCACACCGAGCAGCGCCAGCTGGACGCGGCTAAGAAGACCATCGACGACTACCTGGCGACGCTCGATCCCAAGACCACCAACTTCGAGCCCTACGTCATGGCGGGCCAGTTCGTGGCGGAGCGCGGCGACGTGGCGGCGGGCGTGGCGCTGATGGAGCGCGGGCGCCCCTTCCAGGACCCCAAGGTCATGGAGGTGGATCGTTCGATCGCGGACCTGCTGACGGCGCGCGAAATGCGCGACCGGGCGGCGGAGTACTACCGCAAGGTCGTGGACGCGGGCGCCGACGGGGCCAGGCAGGAGGTTCGCCTCCGCCTGGCCGAGCTGTACAGCATGCTGGGGCGTCACGACGACGCCAAGGCGATGATCGACGGGGTGACCTACGACGCGGGCGGGCCCGACCTGTTGCTGCTCAAGGGCGACCTGGCGCGCCGGCGCGGGGACGCCAAGGGGGCGCGGGAGGCGTTCGACCAGGCGGTGGCGAAGTTCCCGTCGTCGACGCTGGTGTACGTGCGTCGCGGGCAGTTCGCCCAGGGCGAGGATCGCAACGACGACGCCAAGGCGGACTACGACGCCGCCCTGCGCATCAACGCGACCGACGCCTTCGCGCTGCAGTCGCGGGCGTCGCTCTATCAGCAGATGGGCAATCTCGACGGGGCCTTGGCGGACCTGCGTCAGGCGGTGCGCGGCAACCAGAGCATGGACAACCTGCGTCAGGCGCTGATGAGCACGCTGATCGACCTCAACCGCGCGGGCGAGGCCGAGGAGGTGGGCGAAGAGGCGACCAAGGCGCGTCCCAACGACTCGAACGTTCGCCTGGGCATCGGGCAGGTCTTCATGTCGCGGAGCGAGTGGGTGCGGGCCCAGCGGTTCCTTTCGCAGGCCTGGGCCCTCGACAAGCGCACGGATATCGCGTACGCCTTCCTGTCGTCGCTGCTCAACAGCAAGGACGTCAAGCCGGCGGCGTTGCAGGACGCCGAAGGCGTGCTGCGCGAGATGGGGCCCAAGGTCGATGAATCGGCCGAGCTCCTGGTCTCGCGGGCCAAGCTGTTCGCGGCCCGCGGGCGGAAGCAGGAGGCGGAGCGCGACCTGGCCGCGTCGCTGGGCAAGGTGAACTTCGACGACACATCCAAGGCGATCGGCTGGATGGGCGAGGCGCGGCGCATCATTCCCAACGTGCTGGACCTGGCCAAGATCCTGGAAGTCCAGACGATCCAGGGGCGGGCCCGCATGTGGGCCGATTTCTACCGCGGCTCGGTGCTCATGGAGGACCCGGCGCAGGTTGACACGGCGCTGTCGCTGCTGCGCGGCGTGATCGAGGCCGACAAGGAGCCGGCGGCGGTCCAGCTCTCCTATCGCCTGCTGGGCAGCGGGCTCTTTGGAACCAAGAGGTACGACGAGGCCGTGAAGGCATGGGGCGACGGCGTCAAGCGCTACCCCAACGACTGGGAGATGAACAACAATCTCGCCTACGCGCTGGCCAAGCACCTGAAGAAGTACGAGGAGGCCAAGGTCCACGCGCTGGCCGCGACCAAGGGGAATCCCAACAGCGGCGACGCGTGGGACAGCCTCGGGTTCATCCATCTGAAGCTGGGTGAATTGAAGGAGGCGGACGTGGCGCTGGACCGGGCTGCGGGCGTGGTGCGAAGCCCGAGCACGACGATCGCGGTGCTGCTGCACTCGGCGGAGCTGAGGTTGCTGCAGAACCAGATGGACAAGGCCAAGGAGCTGTCGGCGGCGGTGGAAACGATGCTGACCCAGAACCCGGAGCTGAAGACGGTCTTCCAGGGTGAATTGGACGATGTGAAGAGCAAGTTGAAGTGATTTTCCCCCCGGGACGCCCGGGGCCTTCGGCGGGGCTCGCGCCCGCCGGAACAGTTTGAAGGGACGAACAGATGGCGACTATTCCTGCGCCGATGGGTATGAGTGGACCGGCGCGCCCCGCGGGCGGCCCGAGCGCCTCCGGGCCGTTGCCCGTGGTTTCGATCGATCCGCTGAAGCTTCTCTTGAAGTACAAGTGGATCCTGGCGGCGGCGTTCATCGGGGGCGCGGTGATCGGCGGCGGGGCGCACTTTGCCTGGCTCCTCACCTGGCCCTACTTCCGCTCCAACGTGCTCTTCCAGACCTATGTGCAGGTGGCCGAGCTGAACAAGCTGACGGGCTACGGCCAGGTCGACGACGTCGAGCTCGACAAGTACATGCAGACGCAGGCCAAGCTGATGACCTCGGCGGGCGTGCTCCAGCGCGTCGCGGAAGACCCGCGCCTGCCGCAGGAGGCCCCCAAGTGGGCCAAGTGGCGGATGGAGGACGGCAAGTTCAACACGGTCGAGGCGCTGATCGACCTGCAGGACACAGTGTCGGCGCGCGTGGTGCCGCAGACCCGACTCATCGATCTGTCGTTCACCTACCGCGACAAGGCGGAGGCCAAGGCGATCGTGGGTCTGGTGCGGGACGCGTATCAGAGGACGATCGCGGACAGCACGCGTGCGGCGAACCGTCAGCAGCGTGACGCGTTGACCAAGACGATCGCTGAGATGCAGGCGCAGATCGAGGCCGTGCAGGGCCAGCGCGAGCGCCTGATGAAGGACGTGAGCTACACGAACCTGAACCGCCTGTCGAACGAGACGTCGGAGGCGCTGCGGGTGGTGAACCAGGAGCGGGTGAAGGTGGGGCTGGACATCGAGTCGTTCACGGTCCGTCTCAAGGAGCTGGAGGCCGAGCTGCAGAACCCGGCGGGCCCGAGCTACACGGATCAGCTGCGCGACGTGGTGGAGAACGACACACTCATGCTCAGCCTGGCCAACCAGATCAACGACCTGGAGTCGGGCCTGCGGGGCCTGAAGCTGCGTTTCACCGACGAGCACCGCGACGTCAAGCAGTACAAGGCCATGATCGACGCGGCCAAGAGCCAGCAGGAATCGGAGCGGCAGCGCCTTCTCCGTCAGAAGTTCGACGCCGAGGTGGACAGCGTGCGTAAGGCGGTGTCGCAGCTCCAGGCGCAGGACTCGGACCTGGCCGCCAAGCAGGAGCGATACTCGGTCCGCCTGGCCGAACTGACCCAGGCCGAGAAGGCGATCGACGACATGGACGAGCAGGCCAAGCGGCTGATCCAGGAGCGAACGGTCATGCAGTCGTCGCTCCAGACGGTCAACGCGCTGGAGAGCCTCGACACCAACAAGCGAATCCTGGTCCTTCAGGAAGAGCGTCTGCCCGACGAGGTGACGTTCCCGAAGCTGAAGATCATGGTTCCGGCCGGCGCGATCGCCGTGTTCGGGCTGGTGCTGGGCGTGCTGGTTCTCCGCGAGATGGTGGATCAGCGCGTCAAGGGCCCGGCGGACGTGGCGATCATTCCCAAGGCCCGCATCGTCGGCATCGTGCCCGACGCGCACGAGGACCCGGAGGAGCCGGGCGTGCTCGAGACGTGCTTCATCAAGCACGAGCGGGGCGTGATGGCCGAGAGCTTCCGCCAGGTCCGCGCCGCGGTCCTCAAGCGGCTGGAGCCGGCGGGCCTCCGCTCGCTGCTGGTGGTGGGCGGCCTGCCCGAGTCGGGCGCCACCACGGTTGCCTCGAACCTGGCGCTGGCGCTGGCGGCGTCGGACAAGCGGGTGCTGATCATCGACGCGAACATGCGCCGCCCGTCGCTGCACAAGGTGTACCAGTTCACGGAAGGGCCGGGCCTGGGCGAGGTGCTCGCGGGCTCGCACACGCTCGAGGGCGTGGTGCACAAGGTCGACGCCGAGCCGCGCGTGCATGTGATGACCGCCGGTGATCGCCCGAGCCGCGTGTTCGAACGCCTGGCGACCAACGCCATGAGCGATGTGCTCCGCCAGGCCAAGGAGAAGTACGACTATGTGATCGTGGATTGCGCGCCCCTGGGCGTGTCGGGCGACGGCCTGACGCTCGCCTCCAAGTGCGACGCCTCCATGCTCGTCGTCCGCGCCCTCTCGGAGAAGCGCGGCATGGTCGCCCGCCTCCGCAACGAGCTGGGCGACACCCGCAGCGATTTCCTGGGCGTGCTGATCAACGGCGTGCAGGGCACCGCGGGCGGGTACATGCGCTCCAATATCATCGCCACCCACGAGTACCAGACACAGGACCGCGACGCGGCGTAATCGGCGCAACGCATGGCATCATCGCCCGCTTCTCCGGGAACCTCGCCCACCCGCCGCGTGCTCGTCAGCGGCGGGTCCGGTTTCATCGGGTCGCACCTGGTGGAGCGCTTGCTCGCGCGGGGCGACGAGGTGACGGTGGTCGACGATCTCTCCACCGGGCGCCGGCGCAACATGCCCGCGCCCTCGGGACGGCTCCGCTTCATCGAGGCCGACCTGCACGACGCGCTCACGGCGCTCGGCAAGGGCGAGGTCTTCGACGAGATTTATCACCTCGCGGCGGCGGTGGGCGTGCGTCTGGTCGTGGAGGACCCGATCCGCACGATCCAGACAAACATTGACCAGACGCTGGCGATCCTGCGCTTCGCCCAGGGGCGTTCGCCGTCGGGCGATGGGGCGCTGACGCTGATCGCTTCGAGCTCCGAGGTCTATGGCAAGTCGGAGAAGACGCCGTTCTCGGAAGAGGACGACGTGGTGTATGGTCCGACGACCATGACGCGCTGGTCGTATGCCTGCACGAAGGCGATCGACGAGTACCTGGCGCTGGCGTTCCACCGACAGAAGAACGTGCCGGCGGTGATCGTGCGGTTCTTCAACACGGTGGGTCCGCGTCAGGTGGGCGACTACGGGATGGTGCTCCCCCGCTTCGTTGGCGCCGCCCTGGCGGGAACGGACCTTGAGGTCCACGGCGACGGGGAGCAGACGCGGTGTTTCTGCGATGTTCGGGACGTGGCGGCGGCGTTGCCCCGGCTGATGGAATCGCGCGACTGTTGGGGGCGGGTGTTCAATGTTGGGTCGGATCAGCCGATATCCATGATCGAGCTGGCGCGCCGGGTAATCGACGTGCTTGGTTCGCGTTCGCGGGTGGCGCTGGTCCCGTACACGGACGCCTTCCCCGGGGGCTTTGAGGACCTGCGCCAGCGTCGCCCGGACCTGACGCGGGTTCGGCGGGCGATCGGCTTTGAGCCGCGCGTGCCGCTGGAGCAGACGATCCGCGACATCGCGTCGTGGATGAAGGACGCGCGCGTCTCGGGCGCGGCGGAGGAGGCTCGGGGTTGATCCAGCAGGCGTCGAGCGTGGTGAAGGACCTGCCGCAGGCGTTGTCGCCGACGCAGGACGCCTCGTTGCCGCAGGCGCTGACCGAGGCGGTCCGCTCGTCGTTCCAGGATCCGAAGGTGCAGGAGGACGCGCTGTCGGCGTTGCGCGCGATCGCGACGCCCGACCCGCCCTCGCGCCTGGACATCCTGAACAACTACATGTGGGTCTTCGTGATCGCATTTGCGGTCACGCTGGTCGCCACGCCCATCATGCGGATGCTGGCGGTGAAGAACGGCGTGATCGACCGCCCGAGCGAGGCCCGCAAGATTCACCGGCAGCCGATCGCCTATCTGGGCGGGGCGGCGTGCTTTGTCGGCATGATGGCGGGCATTTTCTACAGCTACCTGGCGATCCTCGAGCCGAGCCTGATGAGCTTCCACCCCTCGAAGTTCTACGAGGCCGACCAGATGCACCTGCCCGTGCCGCCCGCGATTCTGATCGGCATGACGGTCATCATGCTGACGGGGCTGATCGACGATGTGGTCGGGCTCGATCCGCGGCTGAAGATCTCCGGGCAGCTTTTCGCGGCCGCGGCGCTGGCGATCGACCAGGTCGGCGCGAATGTCGCGCGGGGCGTGCTGGCGCCGATCGGCAAGCTCTTCGGAAACGAGGCCCTGACCTGGCAGGTTCCGCTCCCGATCGGGAGCGGCGCGCTGGAGGTCGACCTGATCTACTGGGCCGGAACCATCATCATCGGGCTCTTCGTGCTGGGCGCATGCAACGCCTCGAACCTGATCGACGGGCTGGACGGGCTGCTGACCGGCGTGACGGGTATCGCGTCGGCCGGACTCCTCATCATCGCGCTCGGACTGGCCGCGATCGACGACGGCCCGCGCGACGGGCAGCGCATCATCCTCTGCCTCGCGCTCCTGGGGGCGTGCCTGGGATTCCTTCCCCACAACTTCAACCCGGCGACCATCTTCCAGGGGGACTGCGGGTCACTCTTGCTCGGCTTCACCACCATCAGCATCGTGCTCATGCTGGGCGACACCGGCAAAACCCAGCTGGTCACCGCCGGGCTCATCATCTACGCGATCCCGCTGATCGACACCAGCCTGGCGATCGTGCGCCGCAAGATGGCGGGCAAAAAGCTGTCGGACGCCGACGCCGACCACCTGCACCACATGCTGAAGCGATCGCTGGGCGTGAAGGGGGCGGCCCTGACGCTGTACGCGATCGGGACGGGCTTTGCGACGCTGGGCGTCGCGCTCAGCCTCGGTCGGGCCCGCGTGGTGTATGTGCTGGCGTTCATGTTCGCGGCGTTCATCGGCGTGACGGCGATCAAGATCGCGCGCAAGAAGCAGATCGAGGAAGCCGCCGCCGCCTATGACAAGCCGGCGATCCCAGCGCCCGCCGCGGATGCCACGCCGCCCGCCAAGTCGGCGTAATCCCGCACATTCCCGGCGATTTTGAGGCGCGCGAGAGGGGCGTGCGCGCGTCCCCCGTCGCTATACTCGCCCCATGCCGCTCCCGACCGTGCCCAATCCCCCAAGGCCCGTCCGGCTCATCGCGCTGATGAACCAGAAGGGCGGCGTGGGCAAGACGACCACCACGGTCAACCTCGCCGCGTCGTTCGCCCGCGCGGGACGCCCCACCCTGGTCATCGACCTCGACCCGCAGGCCCACGCCTCGTTGCATCTGGGCGTCGATCCGGGCTCCGACCGTGCCTCCATTTATGACTGCCTGATCGATCCCGCGTTCGACGCGTCGTCGGCCTTGGTCGAAGTCAATCCCAATCTGTGGGTGATCCCCTCGACGACCGACCTTGCCGCGGCCGAGACCGAGCTGGCGGGCATGCCCGAGCGCGAGCGGCGGCTGGAAAAGGTTCTCACCGCGCTGAGCGGGCGCTTTGAGTTCGTGCTGATCGACTGCCCGCCTTCGCTTGGTCTGCTCACCATCAACGCGCTGGCGGCGGCCCGCGAGGTGCTGATCCCCATGCAAGCGCACTTCCTGGCGCTGCAGGGCGTGGGCAAGCTGCTCGAGACCGTGGGGCTCGTGAGCAAGGCGATCAACCCCAGGCTGCGCGTCGCGGGTGTGGTGCTGTGCGCGCACGACGCAAGCAGCACGCACACGCGCGAGGTTGTGGCGGACATGGACGCGTTCTTTGAGCAGGCGCGCCAGGCCGCGGGCGAGGGGAATCTGCCCTGGAAGTTCGCGCGGGTCTTCCGCCCGGCGATCCGGCGGAACATCAAGCTCGCGGAGTGCCCGAGCTTCGGCAAGACGATCTTCGACTATGCGCCGCAGGCGCCGGGCGCGGAGGACTATGCCGCCCTGGGCGCCGCGCTGCTGCGCGATTGGGATGCGATGCTCGCCAAGCGAGGCCCGGAGGCGACGAGCCAGCCGGTGACGCCGCCGCCCGCGTCGATTTCTTCGCCGCAGCCCGCACCGCAGCCCGCACCGCAGATAGTCACGCTGCCGCGCGTCGAGACTCCGCATACCGAGGCCGCGTCGTGACGAGCGCCCCCTGGGCGTCGCCCGGCGTCCGCCGCTTTGTCTTCGGTGGATACGCCGGCCTGCTCTTCATGATGACGCACTGGCCCAAGGTCGCGATCCCAGCGGAGGGCCGCTGGGACCTACCGGTACACGCGGGTGTTTTCGGCGCGTGGGCGGTCCTTTTCATATCGACCGCCCCGTTCGGCCCGGCCCGGAGCCCCCGCAACATCGCGCGGTGCGTCCCCGTCGCCCTGATCTACGCCTGTCTGGACGAGGGGCTCCAGGCGATCCCGCTGGTCAGGCGCGTCGCGGCGTGGGATGATCTGGCGGCGAACATCACGGGTATTCTCATCGCCTCGCTCATCGCGTGGCGTTTCCGCTCGGAGAGCAAGGCGTGAGTCACGAACAGGTCGAGGGCAAGAAGAAGCTGGCCGGCCCGCTCATGTGGGGCGTGTCGTGCATCGTGGGTATCGGAGTTGGCGTGGCGATCGCCAAGCTCGCGCCGGGCGTGATCGCGCCCGACGCGATCGCGATGCACGGGCACGACGGGCCCGCGCCCGCGATCCCGCTCTGGCTGTGCGCGCCATTCGTGCTGCTGCTCGCCAGCATCGCGCTCATGCCCTTCATCAACGGGCACTTCTGGCACGATCACTTCCCCGACTTTGCGTTCTTCTTCGGTGGGGTCGTGGCGGCGTACTACGCCGTCGCGTTCAACATGCCGTTCGTCCACGGCACGTCCTACGGCGTGTACACGATGCTCCACGCGGGGCTGGAGTACTACTCCTTCATCGCGCTGGTCGTTGGGTTGTTCGTGGTCTCGGGCGGGATCGTGATCGACGTGCAGGGGCACGCCGACGCGCGCATGAACACGATCCTGCTGGCGATCGGCGCGGTGGTGGCGAACCTCGTCGGCACGACCGGCGCCTCGATGCTGCTCATCCGCCCGTTCATGCGCCTCAACGCCGGACGCATCAAGGCCCTCCACGTCGTCTTCTTCATCTTCATCGTCTCCAACTGCGGCGGAGCGCTCACCCCCATCGGCGATCCCCCGCTCTATCTGGGCTTTCTCAAGGGCGTGCCGTTCACGTGGACCATCCAGCACCTGTGGCAGGACTGGCTCCTGGTCAACGGGCTCTTGCTCGTCGCGTTCTTCGTCTTTGATTCGCGGGTCGGGCACCCCGAGGGCAAGGCCAAGGAGAAGTTCCACTTCCGAGTTCGCGGGCGGGCCGGCGTGATCTGCCTGCTGCTGATGCTGGCCGGTGTGTTCGTGGACCCGCTCCTCAAGAAGTTCGCGAACTTTGAGGGCTTCCCGGTCGGCGCGACGGTGCAGACCGTCGTCGCGATCAGCGCATACTTCCTTGCCGGCAATGTCCTGCACAAGGCCAACCACTTCGACCTCTTCCCCGCCAAGGAGGTGGGCCTTCTGTTCCTTGGCATCTTTGCCACCATGGCGCCCGCGCTCGGGTATCTCGCGGAGAACGGCGCGAAGCTCGGCATCAACACGCCCACGGCGTTCTACTTCGCGACCGGCTCGCTCTCGGCCGTGCTCGACAACGCGCCGACGTACCTCAACTTCTTCCAGGCCGCCTTCGGCGCGGGCGAGATGAACGCGGCGACGATCCACGCCTGGCTGCTCGACCCGGTCCACTCGGGTGAACTGCACGCGATCTCAACGGCGGCGGTGTTCTTCGGCGCGATGACCTACATCGGCAACGGGCCGAACTTCATGGTCCGCTCGATCGCCCAGTCGTGGTCGATCAAGATGCCGTCGTTCTTCGGGTACCTTGGGTGGGCGGCGGCGATCCTGCTCCCCATCCTGGTGCTGAACTGGTTCCTGTTCTTTGTCGTCTGGCCGCGGTAGGAGACGCGTTCGATGAGCGGCACGGAAGCCCGCCACGAGCAGGAGTCGCACGAGCGCCGCCACGGCGCGCTGGCCGCCGCCGTGCGCGTGGTGTCCGGCATGACGTTCCTCTCGCGCCTGGGCGGGATGGTCCGCGACGTGGTGCTCGTCCGCGTCTTCGGCGGGACGGCCATCGGCTCGGCGTTTACCGCGGGCTTTGCCATCCCCAACATGTTCCGACGGCTCTTCGGCGAGGGAGCGCTCTCCGCCGCGTTCATCCCCGAATACGCCTCGGCGCAGAAGAACGACCCCGAGCAGGCGCGCCGGTTCGCGTCGCTGGTGGTCGGAGCGCTTGCGATCGCGACGGGGCTGCTGACGGCCGTGATCGAGCTGGCGCTGCTCGTCGCGCTCCTGGTTCTTCCCGCCGACGCGGAGCGCGATCTCTCGATCAAGCTCATCATGCTCATGCTCCCGTTCATGCCGTTCATCTGCGTGGCGGCGATCCTGGGGGGCGTGCTGCAGGTCCACGGGCGCTTCGGGCCCGCGGCGTCCGGGCCGCTCGTGCTCAACGGGTTCATCATCGCGGTTGGCGTGTGGCACCTGTACCACCACTCGTTGGGCGGCGAGATGACGGCCTATGCCCTGGGCGCGGCGACCGTGCTCTCCGGGCTCACCCAGGCCGCATGGTTCTTTCTCATCCTGCGCAGGCACGTCACGTGGACGCGCGACGTCGCGCCCGTCAAGGAACGCGGCGTGCGCATGCTCAAGAAGCTCGTTCCCGTGCTCATCGGCATGGGCACGCTTCAGATCACCGCGCTCGTCGATCAGCTCATCGCGATGTGGCCCATCTGGATCGGGCCCACCCTGCTCGGCCACGCCTACCCGCTCGACAAGGCCTCGAACATCATCCTCGCGGCCGCCCAGCGCCTGTACCAGTTCCCGCTCGGGGTCTTCGGCATCGCGGTCGCCACCGCCGCGTTCCCCATGCTGGCGCGCCACGCCGACGAGCCCGCCGCGTTCGTCCAGACGCTCCGGCGCGGCATCCGTCTCTCGCTCTTCATCGGGCTCCCCGCCAGCGTCGGGCTCTTCCTGGTGCGCCACGACGCCATGCCGCTCCTCTATCGATTCGGCGGCAAGGGCTTCAGTCCCGAGCAGATCGACCGCGCCGCCGACGTGCTCGCAGGCTACGCCCCGGGTATCTGGGCGTACTCGCTCATCCACGTGCTGACCCGCGCGTTCTATGCCCGCGGCGACACCAAGACCCCGATGCGCATCGCGCTGTGCATGGTGGCGTTGGCGGCGACGCTCAACTGCACGCTGATCTGGTTCTTCCGCGAGGCGGGGCTCGGCTGGTCGACCAGCACCACCGCCGCGATCCAGGCCCTGGTGCTCGCGCTGCTCTGCCGCCGCCAGGTCCACGAGCGATTGCTCGACACGCCGACATTTCTGGCCATCGTCAAGCTGCTGGTCTCGACGCTCGTGATGGGCTTCCTGGTGTGGGTCTTGCTCCGCTATCTGCCCGCGCCCGTGGGCTGGAAGGACCACGCGCTGCGACTGGCGGGCGCGTGCCTGCTGGGCGGCGTGTCGTATCCCGCGGCGGCGCTGCTCCTGCGTTGCCACGAGCCACGCTGGCTTCTCTCCCGCCACCGCGATGCGCCCGGCCAAGCTAAAATCGACCCCGGCAACTGATAGGAGATCGTCATGAACCAGAATCGAGTTTCGACGGGAGTTCGGGCCGCCCTCGCGCTGACGCTGCTCGCGGGCTCCGCGCTCCTCGCGGCGTGCAACACCGTCAGCGGCGCGGGCCAGGACCTGAAAGACGCCAGCGACGCCACCAAGAAAGCCATCACCGGCGACGATTCCAAGTCGACCACCGAAAAGAAGGAGTAGCGTGCCTCGGATCGACCTCCGCGGCCTGCCCATCGCCATCACCGGCGCCAGCAGCGGCATCGGCTATGCGACCGCGATCGCGTGCGCCCGCGCCGGCATGCCCGTCGCCGTCTCCGCCCGGCGCGCCGATCGATTGAACGAACTCGTGGCGACCATCACGCGCGACGGCGGGCGGGCGGTCGCGGTTCCCGGCGACGTCGCAAAGCCCGAGGACTGCCGAAAGCTCGTCGACGTGACGCGCGAGGCGTTCGGATCGGTCTACGCCGTCTTCGCCAACGCGGGCTACGGCATCGAAAAGCCGGTGCACGAAACCAGCGACCAGGAACTCCGCGATCTCTTCGAGACCAACTTCTGGGGCTCGATCAATCTCGTGCGGGCCGCCCTCCCCCACATGATCGACGCCAAGCGCGGACACATGCTGTGGTGCTCGAGCTGTGTGTCAAAGCTCGGCATCCCGCGCATGGCGGCGTACAGCAGCAGCAAGGCAATGCAGGACCATTTCGCCCGCGCCATGCGCGTGGAACTCGCCGGTTCTGGAATCTACTCCTCGTCCATCCATCCGATCGGCACGATCAGCGAGTTCTCCGACACGCTCAAGTCGCGGTCGGGGCTCAAGAAGCGAGCCTTCGGCCGCCCCGACAAGGGCCTGTTCGTGCAGACCTCCGAGCAGGTCGCGGACGCGACCGTCGCGTGCCTGCGAAAGCCCCGCGGCGAGGTGTGGACCAGCCTGCCGATGCACATGCTCTTTGCGCTGGGCGTGGCGATCCCGAGCCTGGCCGATTATCTGCTCATGCGCCGGGCCCGCAAACGCGATCAGCAGGCGTCGTCCACAATCTGAAATCTGAGATCTGAGATCTCGACGCTCAAAGATCAGTGCACCTCGACCAGCTTCGTGGCTTCGTGCTTCGCGCCCGTGATCGCGTCGGCGAACGACGCCCGGACCAGCACCACGGCGCTCCGTTCCGCGAGCGGCTCCATCGGCAGATCGACGACATACGACGCGCCGAACAGTCCTTCGCGATAGGCGTCGCGGAGGGCGCCGGGACCGAGCTCGATCTTGACCGTGCGGATGGGCGTCGCGCCCTCCTTGGCGGAGCGCTCGCCGGCGTCGCTCACGATCGTCGCGCCCGCGGGGAGCACCATGACCTCGACGCGGAGCGTGCCGACGCCCTGCATGGAACGCCCACGCCCATCCAACGCCGAGACCGAAACGTGGGCGCTCGTCGCGGGCTTGCCCATGTCCGCCGGATCGAGCCATGTGCCGAGATCGGAGATCGAGATCGAGGCGCAGCGCGGCATGGCGGCCAGCACGTCCGCGGGGAGCGCCGGCCCACGCTCTTTCGACAACTCGCCCACCTTGGCGAGCAGCTCGGCGTTGGTCTGTTCGAGCGTCTTCTTCTGATCTTCGAGCGCCATCACGCGCCGGCGGAGCTCGTCGTTGGCCTTCGAGGCCGACGTGCTCCCCCCAACGCTGCAGCCGGCGAAAAGCAAGAGCACCAACGCACCCGCCAGCGAGCGTGGAATCACGCGAGAAGTTCCCGGTGTTGAGTTGCGTTCGGCGTCCACGCGCCCTCCGTGCCATCGCGACCAGCGGGAGAGGGTACGCGCGTCGATGGCGCGGGACCGTGCGGTTCGCGCGGCCGCTCGCGCCGCGAGGATCGGTCGCCAAGAAAAAACGCCCGGGGGCCGGGCGTGTGAAAGGCGAACCGGATCGGAACCGGTGCTTACTTCAACAGCTGGCGGAGCAGCTCTTCCTGGTCCCTGAACCAGTTGTCGTCGATTCCCTGCAGGAACCCGATGTTGGGGAAGCGCTTGACGAGCTGGCGGAGGAAGTCCAGGGCGCCGCGGGCCTTCGCGACCCAGGCGGCCCGATCGGCGCGGTTCTGCATGGACTGAGCGGTCTGCACCGCCACGCCGTACTTCTGGAAATACTCGTTCAGGCGTGCCTGGGCCTCGGTGATGTCGGCTCGCCACTTGATTTGCATTTCCTCGGCGTCGGAGACGGGCCAGGCGTAGCCCTTCTTGGGCTTGCCGACCCACTCGATCTCCTGGTAGCCCATGAGCTTGGCGAGCTCTTCCTTAGTGGCCGCCGTGCCGCGTGAGAACTTGAACTTCTCGGCGTCCGGGGCGCTGAAGGTGAGGATGTCGATGTTGGCGAGGGGGTTGAGGATGTGCTTGCCCGAGTGGTCCTGGTACCAGGTGACCTTGCCGGTGACGGGGTCGATGTCGGCGGAGAGCTTTCCGCTTGGCGGCTCGATCTCCAGCTCGCTCAGAACCTCGTCACGCCCGGAGATCTGCATGGCCCGCATGATCTCCTTGGGGTGCCCGCCGCGGGCGGAGATTTCCTCCATCATGAGCAGCGTCGCCTCCAGGCCGCGCCCTTTCATGGCCTGGAGCGCCCCGCTCCAGCCGGTGCAGGCGCCGTAGTTCCCGTTGGGCATGAAGTAGATTTCTTCGAGGCAGTGCGAGCTCATGGCGGCGGCGGAGATGGCCGACTCGATCCACGCCACAGTGCGGAACTTCTGCTTGTATTCCTTGTGGATGACGTCGCTGATGCGCTGGATTTCGAGGAGGAAGCCGCCGCCCGACTTGACCTTGATGACCACAACGTTCACGCCGTCTTTTTCCAGAAGCGGGATGGCGTCCTTGAGGGGTTTGGCGGCCATCTGCATGCCGACCATCTCCTCGGCGGTGAGGATTGCGGCGCGCGGGGTGTCGCCCGGGCCGGGCTTGGGCTTGGACTCGCCCTTGGCGTCGGGCTTGGTCTCGGGCTTGGTTTCATCGGCGGGCTTGGCGCCGTCGCCCGCGCGGACGATCTTGTCGATGTCGCCGGGCTTCAGGAACTCCTCGTGCGAGATGCCGTTGGTGTCCTGGAGGAGCCAGATATAGCCGTCGAGCTCCTTGGTGATCTTGCCTTCGAGGACGCGCCCGTCTTTCAGGTAGACCTTGTCCTTGTCGGCGGAGAGCGCCGGCGTGGAAACGGGGGTCAACGCCGCGGCGACGGCGCGGGGCGCGCCCACGGGGGAGGAGACCAGAGTCAACGAGGCCAGGAGCGCCGCCGCCGACACCACCAACGTCCACGCGCGTCCGCCCAACATCCCGGTCAGTTTCATGTGCATGTGCTCCGAGGCGCGCGGGCGATGCCCGCGCGGCCCTGTGTGATTACTTGCGGCGGCGCTGCTGCTGCACGTCGAGGGTCTGGTCGTGGTCGAGGAGATCGATCTCGCGCTGCAGGACGCTGTCCATGCCGAGGCGGCGTTCCTCGCCGAAGACCTCGCCGTATTTCTTGAGGATGCCCTGCATGCGCTGCAGGATCTGCTTGCGCTGCCCGCGGGCCTTGGTGCGCTGCTGGAAGTCGCCGCCGATCTGGATGGCGTCGGCGTCACCGCGCAGGCGGCGGAGGTCGCGCATCCCCTGCTCGAGCCCCTTGGACCATCCCTCCATGATCTGCTTGGCGCGGCTCTTGACCTCGACGCCCGTGCGCGAGATGCCCAGCTCGAACTTGAGCTGGTCGATGTCGTCGACCGTGCCCTTGCTGACGCGGAGGTCCTGAGCCAATTTGGCGGTGAGCGTCAGGACGTCGTTGCCCTCGCCGGACTCCAGCGCCTTGGCGGTGTCCTGGCTGCCTTCCTTGGCGTCGTCGGTGAGGAGGAACTCGCCGGGGCCCTCGGGCATGCGCTCGTAATAGACCGGCTCGCCGTTGGGATAGGCGACGGTGAGGACGAACTCGGGGATCGCCATGGCGCGGACGAGCTCGACGGGGTAGCCGCCGGTGTTGGCGATGCCCTCGGCGTGCTTCAGGCGCAGCGAGTACTGCTTCTGGCGGACGACCTCATCGCCGGTCCCGCCGAACATGGTGGTCAGGTTGCCGATGCCGCCCAGCTTGCCGTCGCTCTTGAAGTACATCGTGGGGCAGACCAGGGGAAGGAACGCCGCCCCGCCCATGGCGCGGTTGACCCAGAAGACGACCTTGGGCGGCTTCTCATAGGTGCGAAGCTCGCTGGAGAAGATGTCGTCCATGTCTTCGGCGCGGAAGAGCTCGTCGAAGGCGGCCTCTTCGGGGCTGCGCTCCAGGCCGAGCTCCTTGGGGCCCATCGACCAGTCATTGTTCATGATGACGATGATGTATTCCGCGCCGCCCTTGGCAGCTTCCTTCATGCAGTCGCGGATGGGCGTCTGAGAGATATCCCAGCCGAAACGTCCGGAGAGTTCCATCGTGTAGTACTTCACGCCGCCCTCGACGGGCGCGGCGTCGTCCGTGGTCGCCTTGGTGTCGGGCGTCTTGCCCTTGTCGTCGGCCTTGGTGTCGGCGGCCTTGGGCTTGTCGCCCTTGGGGTCGACCTTGGCGCGCTTGATCTCGAGAATGTCGTCCTTCTTGTAGTCGGCCTCGAACTCGATGCCGCCGATCGTGCCCTTGAACTTGATGGTGCTCGCGTCTTCCTTGACGATCTTGCCGGTGACGACCTTGCCGTCCTTGAAGATCAACGTGTCCTCATCCGCCGAGACCAAGGAGGCCCGCGCCGCGGCGGGCGCTCCGGCCAGCGCCGAGCCGTAGGTGCCCGCGACCGACGCCAGCGCCGCCAGCGTGAGAGTCGCCAACCAGCGTCCATTCATCTTCGCCATGACCAACCTCCCGACTCGCGTCGCGTTCAAGCGCGGCCAATCATCGGCCGTGCCGAGACTTCCGATCCGCCACCCGCCGGCGATCCACCACCCACCGGGCCCCGGATTGTATCGGGGCCGAAACCGCGCCTGACATGGCGCGCGACAACCCCACCCCGAAACAGAATACCAATCTAGACGCCCCCTGAGCCAGCGAGTTCCAGCGCCAATCTCAGGCCGTCATCCCGCGACACGATTCGCTCCTCCAACTGCGCGTCGTACAGCGCCTCCAGCAGCACCCTGAACCCCGGCCCGGGCGAGAGCCCCAGCCCGATCAGGTCGTCGCCCGACACCAACGGATCAGGCGAAAGCCCGGAGGCCGTAGCGCGCAGCGATGCCATATCCTCCGATACGCGGCCCGCGAGCGACGTGTTTCGAACAAAGACCAAATCATAAGCGTCCGAGAACGCGTCGGTCGAGGCGAGACGCTTTCGGGCCGCCACCCCCAACGAGTCCCACTTCCGCTCGATTGTTGGAATCGTTTGGAGAATGTTGGAAAGCGACGCCCGCTCATCATTGGAAAGGCACAGAGCCGATCGCCAGCGCGTCACGAGGAGTTGGCTGTCGGTGGTGCCGACCTCAAGGCCCCGATCGAGCGCCCAGGCGGCCAGGCACACGCCTAGGCCCGCCTCGGGGCGCAGGCGCGCGAGGATGTGAGGCGGCGTGGTCCGGGACGTCTCGCCCAGCACCGGCGCGTCGAGCCCCAGCTCCGCAAGGGTCGTCACCGCGCCGGCGCGAGTCGCGTGCGCCATCATGGCGCGGATCTCATCGCCGATGCGTTCGCGGCTCACGCCCGCCAGGTCGCGCGCGTGGCGCGTGATGGCGGCCCGGGTCGCGTCGTCGATCGTGAACGACAGCTTGGCCGAGAGACGCACCGCCCGCAGCGCGCGCAGATGATCCTCCGCGAGGCGTGCGTCGGGATCGCCCACGGCACGCAGCACCTTTCTCTCCAGATCGGCCAGCCCGCCGACAAAGTCGATCACGCGCCCGTGCGGCCCGGCGCTGGTGTCGGCGGGGTCAAGAAACAACGCGTTGACGGTGAAATCGCGTCGGGCGGCATCCTCTTCCGGCGTGCTGAAGCGCACCTCGTCGGGGCGGCGCTTGTCGGTGTACGCGCCGTCGGCGCGGAAGGTCGCGACCTCGGTGACGACACCGTGGAGCTTTACGAGCACGACGCCGAACGACGCGCCGACCTCGCTGGTCTTGCGGAAGAGCCGGGTGAGCACGGGGGGCGTGGCGTCGGTGGCGACGTCGTAATCCTGGGGCACGCGCCCGAGCAGCTCATCGCGCACGCACCCGCCCGCGAGGTACGCGACGTGTCCCGCGTCACGCAGCGTCGCGATGATCTCCGCCGCCGCCCGTCGCCCGGGCGTGTCGGTGAATTGGCTGGCGATGGTCCCGCTCACGGGAAGATTGTATTGGGGTGGGCGCGGGGACGGGCGTGCCTTGCTGGATCGCAGTGCGACGATTCGCTCGGGACTCGCTCATTGTCGGCGTCGGGCGAGAAGGGCCGCGAAAGAGCACGCGAGTCGCTCACGCCCCCTTGCCGCGTTCGCTCGAGTCGAGCCAGAGCGTGACCGGCCCGTCGTTCACGAGCGCCACCTTCATCATGGAGCGGAACACGCCGCTCTCGACGTGCAGGCCCGTCGCGCGGAGCTCATCCAGGATCGCCGCGAAGTGCTTGACCGCGTGCTCCGGGCGCATGGCGCGATCGAAGCTCGGGCGGCGGCCCTTGGCGCAGGCGCCCGCGAGCGTGAAGTTCGGCACGACCAGCACCGAGCCGCGGATGTCGAGCAAGCTCAGGTTCAGCTTGCCCTGATCGTCCTCGAAGATGCGGAGGTTGGCGATCTTCTCGGCGATCCAGCGTCGATCGTCGTCGCTGTCGGTGGTCTCAAAGCCGATCAGCGCGAGCAGGCCGCGCTCGATCGCGGCGTGGGCGGCCGCGTCGTCGGGAAGGGCGGCGCCGTCCATCGACATCCCGCCGACGCTGGAAACGCTCGCCTCTGAAACACGCTGGATGACGCATCGCATGTCGGACGATATGACGTGAATCGTCAGTTCGCCCCGCTGACCACGCCGGCCTTGGCGAGAAACTGCCGGATCGGCCCCCAGTATGCCTCGGGCACGCGATCGAGATCAAGGTGCCCGGCGTCGAGTTCGACCATTGTCGTGCGCGGGTTGAGTGTGGCAAGAGTTCGCCCCTGCTCGATCGGGATGATCGTGTCGCGCGTGCCGTGGATGATCAGGATCGGGCACGACAGCGAGGCGAGCACGCGATCGGTGCGGAAGGGGTGCTTCACGATCGAGGGCGGGACGAGATAGGCGGCGGCGAAGGACGCGACGCTGGTGAACGGCGAGTCGAGGACGAGG
>JABWBC010000060.1 GCA_013360695.1 Phycisphaerales bacterium | reverse complement strand
CTTCGTGTCGGCCCAGTTGAAGAGCAGCATCACCGGGCTGAGGAAGATGCCCCCGCCCGTGCCCGTGATCCCCGCGACCAGGCCGAGCACGGCTCCGACGGCAAGCGCGACGGGCGCCGCGGGGGAATTTGCTTCCTTCCCGAGTCTCGGAGGCCGCAGCGCTACCCACGCCATCCGCGCGGCGGCGAGCAGGAGCACGATGCCGATCGCGACCTTGAGGGCGTTCGCCGGAACATGGATGCGCCCGCCCACGAACGCCGCCGGGATGGACGCCGCGGCGAAGGGCCAGACCAGCGCCCACGAGAAGTGCCCGGCGCGGGCGAACTGCACGAAGGCGATGGTGGCGACCAGCACGTTGATCGCGAGCGCCGTGGGGCGCATCACCAGCGCGTCCAGGCCCACGAGCGCCATGACCGCGAGGTAACCCGAGGCGCCGGCGTGGCCGACCGAGGCGTACAAGGCTCCGACAACCAGAAAGGCGATCACAAGGATGGGAAGAGCGTCGGTCGGCATGGGCTCATCCGCCGATCGCAGACATCGGGCGCTCGGGCTGGCGGAACCCTGGCGATGCGATGCCGTGGCCCGGCTGCTTGGTCCAGGTCGCATCGATGAGGAAGTGCGCGACCGCTTCGTCGGTCGATCCTGCCCGCAGCGCAGCACGCAGGTCCCACTCGGTCGTGCTGAACAGGCACGGGCGGACCTTGCCGTCGGCGGTCAGGCGCAGACGACTGCACGCCCCGCAGAACGGGCTGCTCACCGGGGCGATGAACCCGATGCGGCCGGGCACCCCATCGGCGAACGCGAACGTCCGGGCGGTGCTGGATGGATCCTCGCCTCCGCACGCAAGGAGTGGGTACCGGTTTTCGATCGCGGCCCGCGTCTCGGCGGCGCTCACCCACCTGGAACTGTCCCATGCGTGCCCGGAATCCAGCGGCATGTACTCGATGAACCGCACTTCGACGCCGAACCGGCGTGCCAGCGCGGCCAGGTCCGCCGCCTCGTCATCGTTGAAGCCGCGGATGAGCACGGCGTTGAGCTTCAGGGGCGTCAGCCCCGCGGCGATGACCGCCTCGACTCCCGCCAGCACGTCCGCGGGCGATGCCGTGGAGCGCGTGATCCGGGCAAACCGATCGGGCCGGAGTGAATCGATGCTGATCGTTACCCGATCCAGCCCCGCGGCCTTCCACTCCCGCAGCGCCGCTCGCGTGAGCAGTGAGGCGTTGGTGATCATCGCGATCTCGACGGAGGTCGTCCTCCGGATGCCCGCGATGATCGACGTGAGGTCCGGGTGCAACGTCGGCTCGCCGCCGGTCAGGCGGACCTTGCGGACGCCCAGCGACTCGGCGATTGCCGCGACGCGGACGATCTCGGCCACGGTGAGGAGTGACTCGCGCGGCGCGAAGCGGACATCCGGCTCCATGCAGTAGACACAGCGGAAGTTGCAGCGGTCCGTGATGCTGATCCGCAGGTCGCGGATCGTCCGCCCGTGCGAATCGATCATCCGCCTGCCCGCCCGCACATCGGTCGGCGACGCCGGCGGCACGCCGCCAATCTCCCGTTGCGAGCGGCCGTCGAACTGCGGCAACGACACACCTGCCCCCCGCGCCGGTCGCGCTTGCACGTCGATGGAGTCGGAATCAAGTGCCGCCGTCCGCATCGTCACCTCTCACCGATCGCGATTGAACTGCTCATGGGCCCACGCCCACGCCGCGACCGTCCGCGGGAACCCAACGGTATTCATCCCCAGCAGGACGGCCTGCTCCACCTCCGCGGCGGTCGCCCCGTGCTGCACCGCGCGCCGGACATGGCTCCGCAGGGCCGATTCCAGGCCCGCCCCGACGCAGATGCCGATCTTGATGAGCGCCAGCGTCCTGGCATCCAGCGGCCCGGCTTCCTCCACCGTCTTGGCGATGTGCTC
Source organism: Phycisphaerales bacterium (assembly GCA_013360695.1). GTDB lineage: Bacteria > Planctomycetota > Phycisphaerae > Phycisphaerales > UBA1924 > JABWBC01. Next base: position 18,555 of record JABWBC010000060.1, on the reverse strand, counting down.
GTGGGCGCGCCCGAGCGCCGGGTACCGCTTCACGAACTCCTTGTACGTCCCGGGCACCTTCGCCCCGGATGCCTTGCCTCGTTTCGCGGTGTTGCTGCGCTTGGTCATGGTCGCCTGCCTTCGGCTCATCGCCACCGTTCACGCTTTCACAAGATGGTCCGCGAGCGAGACTTGCAGGAGGAACGCAGCGGCGACCATCGCACGAACATCATGCCGCACGCCCGGGGCCATCGCGAGCACCGTCCCCGCGGGCAGGGTGTACGTCTCGCCCGACGCGGTCATGTCAATCGTCCCCTCGATCGTCTGCACGGTGACGGTCCCGCCCGCGGCGTGCTCGGGCAGGACCGCGCCCGCATCCATCACAAAGAGCGCCACCGTCCGCCCCGCGTGCTTGTAGAGCGTCTTCTGCCTGTGCCCTTGGCGCGGCGATGACGGCTCGGCACGCAGCGACGCGATCTCGGCGTGCAGGTCGAAGACCAGGTGGTCGGTGGCGAACCGCTCCGCCGGGGCTTGCCGAAGCCGATCATCGCTCATTGTCGCCTCCTTCATGTGGTGCGGCGCGGGGGGGTGGGGGTGGGGGTGGGGGGCACGGCGCGGCATTCCTCAGTGAGGCTCATTCTTGCCCGCGAGCCGGGCCGCCGCGCCTCGATGTGCCCCGCCTCCGACATCAGTTCCGCGAGCGCTTCGGGGTGATCGCGCTGCACGGCCTCGAAGAACTCCCGCTCTTCCCAGCGGATGTGGTCGTGCAGGAGCGTGCCCAGCCGCCTGAACATCGCGGGGTCGCTCGCCGCCGTGCAGGGCTCGAACTCACACCGCGCCGCCAGCCGCCGCAGTTCGCCGTGCTCATCGAGCAGGCGGCGGTGCAGCTCGGGCGAGCGGGTCAGCGGGAGCAGCAGCCGCTCCTCATCATCAAAGTGCTCCCGGATCTCCGCTCGCCACACCGCCACGAAGTCCTCCGCCGCGCGGATCCGCTCGGCCTGCCCCATCTCCGCCGCACGTTGCAGGTTCCTCGCCTGGATGAGCCCGCGCATGTGTTCGCGTGACAGGGGCTGCAACGCCGCATGGCGTTTGAGTGGCGGGGTCGCATCGCTGGACGGCCCCGCGGGGGTGGGGGTGCAAGGGGCATCTTCGGGCGGCATCGGACAATACTACCTCGTCGGTACGAGGCGCTGCGGCCGCACCACCGCGCGTCGGCGATCGGCGCAGTGTTCGGGGCCGACAAGCCGGTGCAGCGGTGCCGGGTCCACAAGATCCGCAACGTGGCCGGGCACCTGCCCGAGGGCCGGGCCTGGTACGCCACGATTGTGCTCCGCGCCTCGTTCCGGATGGAGGAACACGCCAAGGCGATGGTCTGGGCGGTCTCGGCACCCGGTTAACGACCCGTGTCGTTCGTGCACCCACTGGGCCACCCCGAGAGCGGCCCGCCAACCCTCCGAAATGGTCTTGTACAGGGAGCTTCTGACCGGCCCGCGAAAGCGGGCCGGTTTTGCTTTACGGCCCGGCTGGTTTCCGGCGTCCGAGCGGGGTGGCGGAATCGACGGAGATTCCGTGGTCAAACGCGGGGTGGCGTGGGCCGCCGCGCTCTCGGTTTGGGCCGGCCCATCGGGCGGGCCACGGGAACCCGCCGGGTTCCGGTCGACCTCTCGCCCGAACCTCTCAAACTCTCTGAGTCTCTCGGTTAGCGCCACCGCGGATTTGACGCGGGGTTCCGATAGACGTCCGCGATCCCCCTGCGCAGTTTCAAACCGAGAGCCGGGTGATCGCGGGATCGTTCTAGAATCATTTGGTCTACTGAGCCCGGAGGCACCGATGTCGCAGTCCCGCGAGGATCGGAGTATCACTGGTCCCCTGCCGATCAGCCATTGGCTGCGGATCGCGGGAGTGTACTTTCTGGCCACGCTAGGCGCGGTTGGCACGCTCACGGGGCTGTTGTTGTGGTATGACCCGGCGAACCCGGTCAGCCTAAGGACACGGCTCATCATCTCGGCGGTGGCATTGGTAATCGCCATCACGGCCGTCGCGGTCACCGTACATGTCGCCCTCCATTACCGGTTCAGGTACCGTCACCACCGCTTCGTCGGCCTTGTCCGCGATTTGTACGCATCTCGTTCCCATCTGATGGATCACTACGCCAGTGTCCTGCGTGATGCCACGAGCAGGTTTCGGGTCGTAGGGATTTCGCTCCACACGCTCATGACTGATGAGCAGTTCATTCAGGCTGTCCCTGCGGCCCTTGCGAATAACCCCAGGCTCGAAATCGACCTGATCTTCCGTCGTCCGTTCAGTGCAATCGTGGATCAGCGCGAGCAAGAGGAGGAGAAGTACAGAGGTCGAATCAGCCATGACTGCTTGGCCCACATTCGTCGAGCGGTCTCCTTGCGAAAGTCACTCGGCAACGTGGGATCTCGCTTTCGTGTGTTCGTTGACGAGCGATTCGCTCCCTCAGCATTCCTTCTGCAGCGCGATGACGAGATCTATCTCGAGCCGTACCTCCATCGTCGCGTTGGCCGCTCAGCACCCACGTTCGTGCTGCGGCGCAACGAGGCCAATCAAGAGGTCTTCGATGCCTACGCCGAGCATTTGGACCTCATCATGGAGAAGGCGCAGGAGCTCACCGAAGTTCCCCCGTTTGTGCGAGCGCAGATCACCGAATACGGGCGACGGGAAGAGCGGAAATCGCTGCGGCGGGCTGTGTTCCTGGATCGTGATGGCATCGTGATCGAGGATGTCAGCTACTTGTCCAAACCTGAGCAGCTCCGCTTGCTCACGCCCATGATCGAGTGCTTGAAGGTGGTCGCAAAGTCGCACCGGCTTGTCGTTGTGACAAACCAGAGCGGGATCGCACGGGGCTTCTTCACGGAAGCGGACCTGCAGCGCATCCATGAGCACCTGCTCGCACTGCTTGAGGACAACGGCCTCTACCTTGACGCAATCTATTACTGTCCTCACCATCCAGAGGTCGGAGATGGCGAGTACCGTGTCAGCTGCGAATGCAGGAAACCGAGGCCAGGGCTGTTGAGGCAGGCCGCCGCTGACCTTCAATTGGACCTTGCGGACTGCATCATGGTTGGCGACAGCCCGCGGGATTGCGAGGCAGGGCGATCGGTACAAGCAAAGACACTCTTGGTGGCGTATGGAGCATCGCGTGCGAACTCAAACGGCGAAGCTGATCAGACCGTCGGAACCATCGAAGAGGCAGTTCGCGTACTGAATCGTTGGACCACCAGGGCTTCGGCGTCCTGACATCGAGATCGTGTCCAAGTCCCTTCCGATCGGTTCGTTCGCCACAATCCGAATCGTTTGCGTAGATGGTGGTTAACGGCCTGCCGCCCGGCGGGCAAGCACAACTGGCCATCACCGGCCCCCACAGGGATCACGCACGGACGCACGCATGACCATCGACCTCGACGAAGCCCAATGCGATGACCTCGCGCCTGGCCACATGACCACGACCGAGCGACCGCACTTCCTCGCGGCGATCCTGGCCAAAGTGGGAGCGATAAAATGGACGCGATGGACAGCGACGTGGATCAGCGCGGACTTCTCACGACGATCGGCTATGGCGATCGCCCTTGGAGCGATTTCCTGTCCAGGCTAAAGGGCCACCGCATTCAGTACCTGATCGATGTCCGTTCCCAGCCGCGTTCAAGACTGCCCGAGTTCAATGGCGACGCGCTGAAGGTGCTGCTCGGCCAAGCCGGTATCAAGTACCTGTTCATGGGCGATTCGCTCGGCGGAAAGCCAGACGACCCATCGTGCTACGTTGACGGAAAGGTCGATTATTCGCGGTGTGAGGCTCGTCCTGTCTTTTCCGCCGGCCTGGAGCGGCTGACTGCGGCACTGAAGGGCGGGCACCGTGTGGCGTTGATGTGCAGTGAGTTGGACCCAGAGCGATGCCATCGCTCGAAGCTCATCGGAGAGGCCCTGCAACGGCGCAACGTTCCTCTGTTGCACATCGACCGCGATGGCGCAGAAATCACTCAGCAGGCGGTCATTGGACGGCTCACCGGGGGGCAGTCAGCGCTGTTTGGTGAGTCGTTCACGTCACGAGGGCGATACGCTCCCCCGCCGATTGAAGAGGAGAACTGAGCGATGCCCGAGAAGCTCCTCACCATCGGCGTGTACGGCTTCGTGGAACAGCGGTTTTTTCAAGCCCTCGTCGATGCCCATGTGGACCTCTTCTGCGATGTGCGGGCTCGTCGAGGCTTGCGCGGTTCGGAGTATGCATTCGCCAATGCGCAGCGGCTGCAAGCGAGGCTCGCAGAGCGCGGCATCCGCTACGTTCACATCAAGGATCTTGCGCCGCCGCCTGAGGTCAGAGACGCACAAAAGCAGGAAGACCTGCGCACCGGGACGGGGAAGCGAAGCAGAGACGAGCTGGGTGAGGCGTTCAAGGCCAAATACCGCGAGACATGCCTGGCGGGGCTGGACGCCAGCGCACTATTGAATAGGCACATCGGCGCCGCCTGTCGGCCTGTCTTCTTCTGTGTCGAACGTACCCCGGCGGCATGCCATCGATCATTGCTCACGGATGAGATCTCTCGGCAAACCGGATTGCCTGTGGAGCACATCCTGCCATGAACGTTGTCGTAGTCGCAAAAACCAAGATGGGCCAGAACATCTGCGTCGGCGCCGTCGATGTCGAGTCCGGAGCGCTCTTGCGGCTCATTCCGCGCGACGGTGCGGAGTACCACAGCTGGCAGGAGTTCAAGGCGGACATCGGGGATCTGATTACCGTGAATGGTTCCAAGGCCAGCACGGTCGACCCTCCGCACGTCGAAGACTATCTCGTGTCCAGTTGGAAGCCCACGGGCAAGTCTGGCAAGAACCTACACGCTTGGATCCGAAAGCACTGCGTGGTATGGAATGGCGATCGGTCAAATCTGTTTGACGGCAAGCTCCGGTTCACCTCGTACGGCAAGGGCCATGTTGATCGTGGTGACCCTCTTCCAACGCACAGTGTGGGCTTCTGGGAGTTGCCCGCGCCGCTGGAACTAGAGCCTGGGGAGAAGAAGCGGTATGTGATGAACGGACTGCTGCCCGTAAGCGCACCATTTGTTGGCCTCGAAGCGCCTCCGACAAAGTGCCCGAAAGGCGCGATCGTGCGTGTTTCACTGTCCCGATGGTGGGCACCGGACGACAGCGACATGCCCGAGGCGTGCTGGCTCCAAATCTCCGGTGTCTACCCCGCGTGAAGGTCGGTTCTGAGCTCAAGCACCAGCCGATTCGGCACTGCATGCTCGACGGCGGCGTACCGGCTGACCAGTTGCAGTTTGTCACGCCACACAGCCAACCCATGCAGGTATCCAGGCCACTCCCGCCCCTCCAGGGCGACTCCTCTGACGCGAGCGACCATTGTCGAGAGAATCAGGTCGTGCGTCACAAGTACATGCACGCGCGAAGGTTCAGCTGCGAGGAGTGAATGTGCCAGCGCCAGGAGTTGCTGTGTCGCGCGATCGGGATCTGCGAAACCTGGCAGCTGTTCACCGTTCCCCAACTGCCGTGCGGCCGGATGAAACCCTCGACTCACCAGCTCAGCCATTGCGCATTCGCCATCAACGACAAAGGCCCCGGGGTCCCCAAGCAGCCGATCGTGTATGGGAGCGCTCGCGTGCTTCGCTCCGGCAATCACGGCGAGCGCAGTGTCGACACACCGGGGAACAGGGCTGCTTCGCACCGCACCCAGCCGACCTTCCAGCAGCTGCCCCATCGACTCCGCCGCGCGTCGGCCGCTCTCGGTAAGCGGCGCATCGTGGCGAGGAAACTCGTGGGAGGGTACGGACTCCCGCTCGCCGTGACGTACAAACACGACGAGCCCGCGGCGGTCGCGCCAAGCCCCCAGTTCGGCAATGTCGGAAGCGATATTCACACGGCCTCCACGAGAACAGCGCTCACGAGTGAGGCCGTGGGTTCGACACGCACGAGTCGAAACCCCGCCTCCCGCAAGAGACTTCCGATCTGATCCAGTGTTCGTTCCCGACCCCCAGTGACGACCATGAGGTGAAGATCGCACACGCGGCCGAATGGTGTCGCATCATCGAGGAGCATCTCCAAGATGACACCGCTACTTCCAGGCGACGTCGCGGCGCGGGCTTGCCTCAGGATGCGCCGGGCGTCGTCGTCGTTCCAGTCGTGGAGCACACGCGACATGACGAACCCGTCCGCTCGCACCGGCCAGGGCTCGTAGACATCGCCGCTCACGAACCGTACACGCGGATGGATGCTGCCGGTGCCCGCGAACTCGCACACCTCGGGGCGTTCCAGCACGACGACATCCACCGCGGGAAACCGATCGGCCAGCATCCGTGCCAGTACCCCGGTCCCTCCGGCCACGTCCACGATGGTCCGCGCCTCTTTGAAAGGCAGCACATGAGCGATATCGGAGTAGTCGTGCTGCGCGTAGGCCGCCATCATCCGCTGAATCGCAGCGACTCGCGCAGGATCGGACGCGGCACTCGCAAACACATCCGGGGGACGCCACCGCGCCGACATGATCGCTTTGCGGAGACTACTCCAGCAGTCGCGGAGCGGCCCTCCGTACTCGGTTGCAGCATCGGCCAAGTTGGGGGCGGAGCGGCGATCGAGCAGTTGCCCGCTGAGCGTCGCCTCCCACAGCCCACCCTCCCGCCGATCGACCAAGCGGAGTTCCCATAGGGCACCGAGCAATCGTGAAAGCGAGTCCGCAGGGGCGGCGATCGCTCCAGCCAGTTCGGCGCCACGGGCCGGCAGGTGCTCGAACACGCCAAGCGACACCGCCGCGGCGATCGCGTCAGTTCGCCAGTGCCCTACCAGCGCGGCCGAGACTTGGTGAAACCGATCGTACGAATCACGCCCCACGGAAGCGCACACGTGGCCCCGCTCATCGACGACCTGATACTCGCCATCATGGGTGAGAACCCGCGCCTGACCGTTGTAGAACGGCTCGACCTCGGCGTATCGACGCAGCGTGATTGGTCGCCCGGTGGCATCGACGTGGAACCACCCCGATCGGTCCCGCGCTCTCGCGTATCCCTTGTGGAACACATCGAGGTCAAGGTGCCACTGGCCGTGGGTGTGGTGTCCATCGGGATTGATGTGGGTACACAGTCCCCTCTCAGCACAACGCACCACGGCTGAACCGTCGCGGAAGTCGCCGGCGTACAGGTATCGCTCCGTGTACGCAGGCGAGCCTACGTGCGTGATGTGGAAGTACTGCCCCGAACGCGACCGCACGGTACATCGGCCTTCTTGGAAATTCCCGCACCAGTCGAAGCGGTCGCGCGTGAGCTCCTGACCATCGGCGAGTATGTGAAACCACCCCCGCTGGTCCTGCACGGCCGCGCGGCCCCCGTAGAAACCCCATGCCTGCAGAAAGCGAGCCGCATAGGCAGCGATGCCGTCGGCCGTGATGTGATAGGCGCCCGACTCATCAACGACAGGAGCGAGCCCGGGCTCGTGGTACTTCTGCACGCAGTGGAACCGGGCTGCATACATCTCTCGCCCATCGACCCGATGGTGCGTTCCGTCCGGCGCGATGGAGGACCGGTGCCACGGGTGCCACGTCATGCCGGTCCCGCCGGTTTGCGCATGTTGCAGCCCCTGCAGAGGTTGTGGTCGCGGTAGGTCTCGCGCAGCGTGCGATACTCCGGGCCGTTCCAGATCCCCATGAGCGACTTGTCGGTGAGGTTGCCGAACTCGCCGAGCGTGCGACGCTGCGCGTCAGGTGCGCAGCACGGATTGAAGCGCCCTTCCGTGCTGACCCAGGCCTCCTCGCCCAGGAAGGGGCAAGGCCCGCCTGGTGCGATGTCTTCGCGGTGGGTTGGGTCGAGTCGATGGATGTTCTCCAGCAGTACGCGCTGACCGTTCGGGAGGGGATGCTCGGCCACGGCCTTCTTCGTCTCCTCCACAATCCGGTTCCATCGCTCAACCGATTCCAGCGAGCGTCGCATCGACAGGCCTTGGATCTGCGTGAAATGCGCCCAGAGGTGATGCCCCTTGACGCGGTCCACGCCGAGCGAAGCGCCGAGCCTCACGAGGTCGGGCAACTCCGCCACGTTGTTGTCGAGAAACGTGGTCTGGAACGTGACCCTGCAGCGGTTACCGCCGGAGGCGGCGTGTGCATCTCGAACGGCCACAAACTCCCGCACGTTGGCCAGCACGTGCTCCAGCTTCGTGCCGAGCATGATCGCTTCCTGCGTGGCCGCGCTTGCGCCGTTGATCGAGACCTTTACGTCAGAGCAGATAGGGACCAGCCGCTCGGCCCATCCGCGTGCGCCGCGCTTCGGGAAAGTGCCGTTGGTTGTGAGGTTCATCTGCACGCCGAACTCGTGACAAAGGTCGATGAACTCATCGAAGTGCTCGTACAGGAGGGGCTCGCCCATGGTGCTCGGGATGACCTCCCGCAGGCGCGTTCCCCTACAACTCTCAAGGACTCGCCTCACCATCGCGATGTCCATGCGACGGCGGGGCTTGCCGGCGGCCCGCCGCTGGACCTGCAGCGTGCTGTGGGGGGAGTGCTCCTCGCACATCACGCAGCGCAGGTTGCAGTCGTCGGGGTTGGTATCGAACGTGATGCGCCACGGCCCGGGTTTGGCCTCGACGGTCGACGCCGGCTTATGCCGGAGGAGTTCCCGGTACACGCCCTCGACTGCCAGCGCGTGCTCCTGCATGGAGGGGACGTCACCCGATGCCGAATGCAGGTAGCCGCGTGCTCCCAGGCGAGAGGCGAGGCGCGGGTCGTCAACCAGCCGCTGCATCTGCTCGGCCAGGGCACGGCGGTCGCGGTGCTTGAACAGAAGCCCGTTGACCTCGTGCCGGACGTACTCGGCCATGCCACCTACATCCGCGGTCACCACCGGCACCCGCGCCTGCTGGGCCTCGTGAATGACGAGCGGCGAGTTCTCCTCCCAAATGGAGGGCACCACAATGGCGTCCACGCGGTTGAACACGTCCTCCATGATCCGCTCGTTCTGGTACTCGCCGAGCCACTGGATTCGATCTCCCGCGCCATTGGGCAGGCTCGCGGCAATCCGACGGAGGGAGGTCGTGTACGGATCTCGCGGGCGACCCCAGATGCGAAGCAGCGGTTCGCCCTGTACCAGAGCAAACGCGTCCAGGAGATGATGGATGCCCTTGGCGGGGATGTGGGTGCCGATGTACCCAAGGACACACTTTGCCTCAGGGGCTCTCGACCGTCCGGCCAGCCGTGCCAGATCAAATCCGTAGTCCAGGAAGGTGAGCTTGCTTTCCGGCAGACCGAACTCGTCGCGGAATCGAACGAGCAGATGCCGCGACGGCGCTATGAACCGATCGACGTGGGCGGCCATCTCGCGGACGTTGGCCATGCGTTCAGCGACCCATGCCGTCCAGCGGGCCACGTCCGCCTCGTAGTGCTCCTGACCGCCCGAGAAGTACAACGAGTAGCAACGCTCGGCGCACTTGCGATCCTGTTGCCCGTCGCACAACGAGAACGGTTCCTGCCCGCTCTCCGCGGAGCGCTGGATGAACTGCCCGCGCGGACACATCAGCCAGAAGTCGTGGAGGGTGTACACGAGCGGCAGGCCGCGCTCCCGAATCGTCCGGAGCATGGTCGTGGAGAGATGGGAGACATGGTTTACGTGAACGACGTCAGGCGGAAACTCGTCCAGCAGCCTCCGCAGCTCTGTGTCGATGCCGTCATATCGGTAACGGTCGCGAGACACCGCGTTGTTCACGACTCGCAGTGCAATGCGCCGATCGCCAGCGTCCGATTCATCAACCGCTGCGAACTGGGTGAGGAACGGGTCCTCCTGTCGGGTGAAGACCCGCACCTCGTGGCGGTCGGCCAGCCCACGGGCCAACGCTTGGGTATACACCTCTGAACCGGCGTTGTACCGCGGTGGGTAACCGTGGATGACGAGCAGCACACGCATGGCGCCCATTGTAAACAGGGTTGCCGGAGCACAGTTCCGATCGGCTGCTTCCGCCACGATCGGAACCGTTTGCGTAGATGGTGGTTAACGCCCCATTGGAGGGCGGCTCAACCTCATCGCTGACTCGCCTTCGGGCGAGCCATCGCACGGACGCAGCCATGACGATCGACCACGACGAGCAGGTCGAGCGCGATGACCTCGCGCCGGCCCAGCGGCTGCACATCATCGCCGAGATCCTGGCCAAGGGTGTTCGCCGCCGGCGCGACGACCGCCGCCGTATGGGCGAGATCGGGCCGCATCAAGAAAGAGAGGATTATGGACTTGAACCGTTTGGACCGGTTCGCCTTGATCGTCCGCTTGGTTGACGCCTTGCGAACCGGAGAGTCCCCATGTCCCCCCCACCCGATGACATCCACGCGACGGTCCAGACCCTCGGCCGATTGACCGTCCCCGAGCTGAAGCAGCGCTACGCCGAGGTCTTCGGCGAGCCGACGCGGACGAACCACAAGCAGTACCTGATCAAGCGGATCGTCTGGCGGATGCAGGCGCTCCGCGAGGGCGGGTTGTCGGAACGGGCACGCCGCCGGGCGCTCGAACTGGCCCACGACGCGGAGATCCGCCTGAGCGCCCCCAAAGCGCCCGCGCGGGGGCCGGGCACCGTGGTCACGGCCGCGTTCGACGCCGGACGGTCGGCGTCGTTCCCCAAGCCGGGGACCGTGCTTCGACGCGAGTACAAGGGACAGGCCATCGTGGTGCGGGTGTTGCCGCGCGGGTTCGAGTACGAGGGCGAGGTCTACCGGTCACTGACGGCAATCGCCCAGAAGATCACCGGGGCGCACTGGAACGGCGTGAGCTTCTTCGGCCTGCCGTCGGCGCGCGGGAAGAAGGGATCGGAGGTTGACGCATGAAGAAACGCTCCCCCACCGAGGCCAAGGCACCAACGCGGGTTCGATGTGCGATTTACACCCGCAAGAGCACCGAGGAGGGGCTCGAGCAGGAGTTCAATTCGCTCGACGCGCAGCGAGAGAGCGCGGAGGCGTACATCACCAGCCAGAAGAATGAGGGTTGGGTCTGCCTTTCGGATCGGTACGACGACGGCGGGTTCACCGGCGGGAACATGGAGCGTCCCGCCGTCAAGCGCCTGATGGCGGACATCGAGGCTGGTAAAGTGGACTGCGTCGTGGTCTACAAGGTGGACCGCCTGAGCCGCTCCCTGATCGACTTCGCCCGAATGATGGAGGTGTTCGAGCGGAAGAAGGTCTCGTTCGTCTCCGTCACCCAGCAGTTCAACACGACGCAGTCGATGGGACGGCTCACGTTGAACATCCTGCTCTCCTTCGCCCAGTTCGAGCGGGAGATCATCTCGGAGCGCACGCGTGACAAGATCGCCGCGGCCCGGCGCAAGGGGAAGTGGTCGGGGGGCCGCTCCGTGCTCGGGTACGACGTGGACCCGGTGACGAAGAAACTCGTCGTGAACCGCGCCGAGGCGGAGTTGGTCCGCGAGGTCTTCCGGACGTATTTGGCGAAGCGGTCACTGTTGGACGTCGCCCGCGAGTTGAACCGACGCGGGCTGAGGACCAAGTCCGTCAGCACGCCGAAGGGCGCGGCGTACGGCGGGCGCGAATGGGACAAGCCCACGGTGTTGAAGGTCCTGGGCAACGTCCTGTACCGGGGACAGGTGCGGTACAAGGCCGAGACATACCCCGGCGAGCACGAGGCGATCGTTCCGGAGGACCTGTGGACGAAGGCCCACGAGATGCTGCGGGCCAACGGCCGCGCCGGCGGAATGTACATCCGTAACAAGTACGGCGCGCTCCTCAAGGGGCTCATCCACTGCGGTCCGTGCGGGCTGACGATGGGGCACACCACAGCGAACAAGAACGGCACGCGGGTGTACCGCTACTACGTCTGCTACAAGGCGCAGAAGCAGGGGTGGGGCTCGTGCCCGTGCCGGTCCCTGCCCGCGGAGCAGATCGAGGGGTTCGTGGTCGAGCAGATTCGGAGCATCGGCACGGACCCGGCGCTCCTCTCGCTCACGCTGGCCAAGTGCCGCGAGCAGATGGCGGCGCTGCGGACGGCCGCGGAGGGCGAGTTGAGCGGGGTCGAGCGGGAACTTACCCACCTCCACGCCGAGCTTGGGCACGTCGCGGGCGACGCGGCAGCCAACGCCCACGCGACCGCCCGGTTGGCGGACCTCCATCAGAAGGTCCAGGCCGCCGAGGAGCGGGCGGCAGCGCTTCGCGGCCAGATCGACGAGGCGGACGCGGGCCAGATCACGAAGGTGGAGGTGGACGCGGCGCTCGCTGAGTTCGACGGCGTCTGGTCCCGGCTGTCGCCCAAGGAGCAGGCTCGCCTGATGCGGATGCTGGTCCAACGCGTGGACTACGACGCAACAAAGGGATCGGTCTCGATCACGTTCCACCCGCTCGGCCTGCGATCCATCGGACAGCGCGGCGTTGAAGAGGAGGTGGCATGAACGACGGCGTCACCATCGACTTCAAGATCCACTTCACCAGGGGCCAGTGTGGCACGCGCGTGATGCACGCGGGTGAATGCGCGAGGCCGGCAGAGATGCCCAAGGGCCGCGTGCCGCGCATCTCGAAGTTGATGGCGCTGGCGATCCGCTTCGAGGAATTGGTCCGTAGTGGCGAGGTGGCCGACTTCGCGGATATCGCCGAGCTGGGCCATGTCACCCGGGCCCGCGTGAGCCAGATCGTCAACTTGCTGAATCTCGCGCCCGACATCCAGGAGGCGATCCTGTTCCTGCCGCGGGTGGCGGGGGAACGGGAGACGGTGTCGGAGCGGGAGGTTCGGACGATCGCGGCGGAAGCGGATTGGGGGAAGCAACGGGAGACGTGGCGAGCGCTCATTGGCTCTATAGAAGGTGGCCGAACTCGCTGAGGCGGGAGACGGTGTCCGGAAGGCGCTGCGCGGCTAGCGAGTCGAGGTACTCCTCGACGGACTTCGCCGGGTTGCGCAGCGCCTCCCGCTGGCGTTTTGCCGCGGAGCACACCGCGCCCGGGGCTAGATCGATCAGGTGCGAGATGAACTCGTCGGGGTGCTGGGCCTCGATGCCGAACCCTGCGAGGTACTGGTTGGGGAAATCCTTCAGGTTGAACGTGACGATCACATCGGCCCGGGCGCGGATCGCCGCCGCAACGACATGGCGATCATCCGGGTCCGGCAGTTCCAGGCCGTTGATCAACGGCTCGTATCCGACGACGAGGCAGTCCCGGACGTGGGCATTCATCAACTCGCGCGTGCGCTCCAACTGCTCCCGCTTGAGGTCCTCTCGCTCCTTCAGCACCGCGCCGATCCACTCATCGTGGATGCGGTCGGTCCAGCGTGCGCGGAACAGGTCCGTCAGCGCCAGGCGCATGAGGAAGTCCCGGAGCGGAGCCGGGTACAGCACGCATGAGTCGTAGAGCGCTGTGAACGTCGCCATCGCGCCGTCGCATCCTTGCCGGGTGGCCGGCGCATCAATAGCCCATACGGAGTTCCTGCGCCTGCTTCGTCAGCTCGTCGAGGGCCTCGTGGCGCTTGGCGTCCATCGCGTCCTTGTACCGCATCAGCTCGACGAAGAGTACACGCCGGTGGGTGCCGACCTTGCGGTAGTCGATCCTCCCGGCGTCAAGCTCCTTGACGAGGAACGGTCGCGAGACGCCCAGGAGATCGGCGGCCTGCTGTGTGGTCAGTTCGGCGTGGATCGGCATGAGCGTTACGGCGTTGCCCTCGGCCATCTGCGTCAGCAGGTGGACCAGCAACTGGACGGCGGCGGCGGGGAGCAGGATGTCGGGGCCGTCACCGTCGGTAATACGGACCCGAAGGTCCTGCTTGGCGTACGGCGAGAGCCTCCGACTGGACTCCCGGGCGAGCCGAACGTCGTGGTCGGTCGGGGCGACCGGGCCGATCCGGGCGTTTCGGGGTGGCATGGCGGTAGTCGACATGGGTGGGTCCTCTCCAGTGGACAGTCTATCGTCCATCTGCAATAATCGCAACCAGTGCAATCTACGAAACTCGACCGGGTTCGGTTCGGCCCGGCCGGAAAGGACCTTCACCACCCCGTCCCGCAGGCGATTCTCGGGCCCTGAGCAGGCAGAGCACAACATCTCGGGCAGGCATGACTCAGCGACCCCAGGAGTAGAGCGATGGCAGACCCCTTCCGACCCCGGTTTCTCACGCCCTCCATCCTCCGCGACATCGACAGGCCGGGCCTTTTCCGCCTGCTCGGGCCCTACCTGGAGTGGTTCGCGGCTCAAGGCCTGAAGATCCGAAGCGAGCGCGACCTCGACAGCGAGGTGCTCGACCGCCTCTCGCTCGTCGTCATGGCGGGGACGAACCTGCCCCCCGGCTTGCCCGAGATGCTGGTGCTGCTGGGGGACGTGTCCAAGCCGGAGATGCACGATCGCCTCGTGGCGCTCGTCGGGCGCGCAAAACTCAAGGCGGACCCGAAGGACCCGACCGCCGACCTCGCCGTTCGCGTCTTCCTGAAGGCGCCGAATCTCCTCGAAGACCTCCACGTCGAACTGGCCTCGCTTCGGCCGCGGCGGATCTGCCGCTACCTCGCCGTGAAGAAGGCGATCCCCAAGTTGCCCAAGGACTGGAAGAAGCGGTGCTCACTTGTCGAGGCGAGCCTCCGCCGGGACTTCCAGAAGCGGAACCGAGGCGGCGGCACAAGGGTGCATGCATTCCCGGAAGGTGATGGACTACGGCTGATGATCCGCCGCGGAGACACGCTTCGGACTCAGCCCGTGATCGACGACCAGGACGAGTCGCGGCGGCTGGTGCTTCGGCCCGAGTTGTATGACGTGGTCCGGTACGATCCGCGTCACGGGGATCTCCTGGTCAACGCCCGGGCGCAGGGGGACGTGCGCGCCTACTGCCACTACATCGGCCTACACATCTTTAACAACCAGGCCCTGTTCGATTCATTCGAGCCGCCGCCGCGGTACTCGCTTGAGCCGATCCGTGCCATAGACCCGTCCATTCTGGACCCGGGCGAATTCAAAGAGATCGAGGAAGTCACCTTGGCCACCCTCGACCTCGAGCACCCAGCACTCGATCACGTCGAAGTGCGGCTGGGACCGGACAACGTGTTCACCGCGTTGCAGTTGGTCGGCAATCGGATCGACGACTCCGCGCTCATGACCAAGGCCAAGCTCTGCTTCAAACTCGTCGGTGAGAAGCGGGTTCGGCCCGTCTTACTCGAGCCGCCGATCAAAGCGACATACGAGCACGACGATGCGGCCGAGGTCATCGAGCTGTTCCTGGAGGATCGGAAGTTCCTCATGACGCGAACGGAGTCCCTGAATGCCGTCGCCCAGACGCTCTTTGCTGTGTCTTGAACGCTTTTCCCTGGCGGGAGCGACGCTGGCGGACTGGCAACGCGAGGCCGGTGACGGCTTCGCCGTGATTCAGTCGTTGCTTCGAGACACGAGTCGTCTCGCTCAGCGGTGGTCGCGACCAGGCAAGCCCGCGATGCGGATTGTGGAGCATGGCGACGGTCGCGCGGTGGCCGTGTGCGACGAGGAGATGGATGGGCCGGTCGAGCTGTCGCACGCGGATCGCGTGCTTCGTCGCCCCTGCGAGCGGCGGCTTCGAAGCCACCTGTGCGGCGTGCTGGGGCTCCACGAGACGCGCGAGCCAACGACGCCACTCCCTGGCGTGCTCTTCATCGGGGAATGGCGGCCGGAGCCAGTGGTGAGCACCCGCGTGTCGGTCGTGGTCTCGTATTCTCGCGGCGATCTCGCGCGGCACCTTCTGGATGTGCGGCAGAAGGCGCATCGTCCGGTGATTGTCACGACGTTCACGCGGCAGCACTGGTCTGAGTCGCAGAACCCCGCCGTCGCAGATGGCCGAGTGGTGCTCGTGCCGCTCGAGGACGTGCTCGACGAACGCGACGGCGCGTGGCATCGCCTTTCCGCCTGGGAGACGTTCGCGCAGCAGGCGATTCCTCACGCCGCGTCGGCATCGCCGCCGATTGACCTCGCAGCGCTCAAGGCGCAGGTGCAACGCCTCAAGCCGATGGAGCGAGAGGCGATTGTCGCGCTGGCGGAGAAGGGCCTGGTAGGCCCCAACTCGGGCCGGCTGCCGGGGCAAGCCCTCCTCGCAAAGTGGGCAGGCAACTACGACGCCGATGCGACATTCAAGGCCGCGATGTCGAATCTTGTGAAGATGGGTCTTCTCGACAACGCGCGCCACCACGGAACCCGCGGCGGCTACTTCCTCACGCCGCTCGGCCTTGAGGCGTCCAAACTGATCGACCAGTCATGACTAGTCAGGACTGATCCGACGCCTCAAAGGCGCGAGACTCCCGCCAGTTGATCACTGGTCTGCCCCCGAGGGCACAAGGAGTCTCACGATGACGTGCATCTCACCCGTTCCTGAAACCCGCTGGCGCTCGCCTCCGCTCGGAGTCATGCGCGCGTAGCGCGATCGGCGGGCGCAATACGCGCTCCGCCTCTTGGCGAATCCGCCCATCACCCCCGGTCGCGTCCGAGTTCGCTCGGCACCGCGGCCCACCCCAGACCCGTCATTCCACTTGACAGCACTCAACGCGGCCCTGTGCCTCGGCGCGGTGGCTGCGCGAAGAAACAGAAAGACAAGCAGATGGAAATGGACCGCATCACGATCGAGTTTGCCTGGAAAGTCATCAACAGCGAGGTCGCCCGCTATCGGCAGCGAGGCTGCATCCGCCGCACGCATGAGGAGGACGTCGCCAGCGCCGTCATGGTGCAGCTCGTGGAGGCCTGCAACCAGTACGACCCGAGCCGCGGACCGGTCGAGGCCTTCATCAATCAGGTCGTGTCCACTCGACTGGTGTCCGTGCTCCGCGAGCGGCGGAGCCGCAAGCGCGGTGGCCGGTCGCGTTCGCTTGGGGCGCTCGGCGAGGAGCCGGGCGACCCCGCCTGGTCACATGACCGCTGGCGTCGCCTGATTGACCTGCGGGTGGACCTTGAGTCCGTGCGTCGCCGTCTTTGCCCGAAGCAGCGTGCCATCTGCGATCAGCTCATGCGCGACCTTGTGGCGCACGCGGCCAAGGAGATGGGCGTCCCGCGCCGCACACTGCGCGACGGCGTCGTCAAGATCCGCCGCATCTTCCGGGATGCGGGCCTTGAGGAGTACTTCTGAATCGCACGCCACGGCGCGCGCGTTTCGCGTAGATGGACCCCGGAGAACTGCCATGACCAACGCTGACACCCGAGCGGGCCGGTTCGTGTACCGGCTCGCGTTCCAGATTCCCGTGGACATTGAGGCCGTGGAGGAGACGCTCCTCTTGGCGATTCTGGCAGTCGGCTGCCTGTTCGGCGAGGCCGCCGTCCGGCTCGACGCGGGGTATGCCATCGATGCCGACGAGCGAGTCGTCGTGATCGATGCGAGCACCGAGACGGGCCGCGCGGTCGCGCGGGTGTTTATCGGCTTCTGCACGCGGGAGTTTGGCGACGACACGTTTAGCGTGGCCCGTGCTGACGGCCCGGTGCCGAGGAAGCCGTCCGCCGCGGCCCGCCACCCGTGCGAGACGGGTGCGTGACTGAGCGTCCCTCCACCCCGCTATTCCGCTCGTCCGCCTCGGCCAAGGCGACTTCGTCCGCGACATCTTCCCGCACGACCTCATCCCTGATGGAGACCCCATGACCGCGACCACCCTGATGCACCAGATCAACAAGGGCCGCAGGCCCAAACCCCGCCGCGTGATGCTGTACGGGACGCACGGGATCGGCAAGAGCACGTTCGGCGCGATGGCGGAGAGCCCGATCTTCATCCCTACCGAGGACGGGCTCGGGGACATCGAGTGCGAGTCGTTCCCGGTGGCTCACTCGCTGGGCGACGTCATGGCGGCGTTGGAGTCGCTGTACTCCGGCGAGCACGGGTACCGGACCGTCGTCATTGATTCCCTCGACTGGCTCGAACGGTTGATCTGGAACGAGGTCTGCGAGGACGAGCAGGCGGCGAGCATCGAGAAGATCGGGTACGCGAAGGGATACGCCTTCGCCATCGAGAAGTGGCGGACCGTGCTCGGCGCGTTGGATGCGCTCCGCAGCGATCGCGGCATGACCGTCATCGTCATCGCCCACGCGAAGATCGAGAAGTTCGAGAACCCCGAGACCGTTCCCTACGACCGCTACTCGCCGCGTCTGCACAAGCTCGCCTCGGCGCTGGTGCAGGAGTGGGCCGACGAGGTGCTCTTCGCCACGTACAAGGTGCTCACCGTCAAGGTGGACGAGGCCTTCAACAAGGCCAAGCACAACGGCGTCGGAACGGGCGAGCGGATCATCCGCACCGTCGAGCGCCCGGCGCACGTCGCCAAGAACCGCCTGAACCTCCCCGAAGAGTTGCCGCTCGACTATCGCGTCTTCGCGGAGCATGTTGCCGCGTCACGCGGCGAGACCGCTCCCACTGCACCCATCACCCAGAACACCGACGCCGCGCCCAGGGAGGGCGCGTCCGCAACCAACTGAAAGGACTCTGACCAATGGCGAACCTGAACAACTTCGACGCGAACAACGTGGACCCCTCCGTCGCGCTCGATCCGATCCCCGCGGGCAAGTACATCGCCGTCATCACCGAGACGGAGATGAAGCCGACGAAGACCGGCGGCGGGAAGTACCTCCAGCTCACGTTCCAGGTGCTCGACGGCGAGTACAAGGGCCGCCTCGTGTGGGCG
>JABWBC010000219.1 GCA_013360695.1 Phycisphaerales bacterium | reverse complement strand
GACGGTGCGGGCGCCGGGCCGCCGAGGCCCGCGACATGGTTGTCGTAGAGGAAAAAGACGCCGACGTTGAAGGCGACGGCGACGCAGAACCACATGGCTGTTTGGCGCAGGGCCTTGGCGACGCCGATGGCGTGAGCGCCGCGATTGAGGAAGAGGAGATCGACGGCCAGAAGCACGCCCAGCAGAGAGAGAAACGTGATGTAGATGAGTGTCATGGCGGGGGCGGTGGGGGGCGGGCGGCGTCGCCGCGACACGGCGCGGCCAAGGACGAGGATGGTAGGGAGGGGGCGACCGGAGGGCGGCGTGGCGCGTTACGGCACGGGCGTCGGCGGGATCTCGACGCCCTTCCAATGGCGGCGGAGTTGATCGAGCGAGAATGGATGGCCGCACTCGGGACAGTGGCCTGCGTCGCCGAGGCCTCGGAGGTCGTGGAGACAATTGCCGCACATGCGGCCCTGGAGCGTGCGGGCACGGGAGCGCCAGCGGTAGGATTTGATCATGTCCGATATGGTGAACACGATAAGGGCGAGAGGCGTGAGCATCAGTACGCCTGCCGCCGACATGAGTAGCCCAAAGACCATGTCGGGCGGCCGAGTGCTCGTTGGAGGTTGAGGCGGATCTGGGATCGGAACAAATTTTGCGATGAGCCATGCAGCGAATGACACCAACGCCCAGCCCGCGTAGATGGGGAGAAGGACTCGCTTCCAGCGCCATTGCACGGGCGCGAATCGGCTCCTCCATGTGATGTACCACGCGGGGGCTCGCATCGGTGGCATACTACCTCACGCGCGATTCGTGCGCCGCGCGATGGTATGAATTGAACCCGGACCATCACTCGCGGACTCGCTCAGGTCCGGCGTCCAACTGCGCGGGGAACGGACTCCTCGCCAAGCGCGGCGGTGCCTCCGCTTGAGTTTATCAACTCGCCTTCCTCGGCCACACCACGGAGAGCACGGTGGCCAGTGTCAGCGTGCCCAGCACCGCGAGCAGAGACACGGTGGTGCTGATCTTGATTGACGTGCCGGGCTGCCAGTCGCGACCGATCCAATCGCCCAGCACGTCGAGGTACGGCGGGACGCTCATGAGCAGCAGCTTCACGCCCACGAACGCAAGGATCAGGATGAGCGCGGGTTTGAGGAAGCGGAACTTGGTGATGAGGGCGGCGAGGCAGAAGTAGAGGGCGCGCAAGCCGAGGATCGCGAAGATGTTGCTCGTGAAGACGATGAAGGGGTCGGGGGTGATCGCGAAGATCGCGGGGATCGAGTCGACGGCGAAGACCAGGTCGGTGATCTCGACGATGAGCAGGGCCAGGAAGAGCGGTGTGATCGCCCAAGTCGCGCGGAGCGAGCCGGCGGGCGGCGGGTCCTGCACGAGTTTGCCGGTCTTCGGATCGGGCGAGTAGGTCGGTGGGAGTGTGCGCTTGGTGAAGAACTTCTGGCCGTCGTAGAAATCGACGAAGGGGAGGAAACGCTTGCACAGGCGGACGGCCCAGTTCTGGGCGGGGTCGTCGTGCCCCTTGATGAGGGCCATCTTGATCGCGGTAAGCACGAGGAACGCGCCGAAGACGATCAGGATCCACTGGTACTTCATGATAAGGGCGGAGCCCAGGAAGATCATCCCGCCGCGCATGACGAGCGCGCCGATGATGCCCCAGAAGAGCACGCGGTGCTGGTACTTGGCGGGGACGGCGAAGAACGCGAAGACCAGCGCGATGACGAAGATGTTGTCCATCGCGAGCGACTTCTCGACGATGTAGCCGGTGAGGTACTGCTTGGCGGCGGTCAGGCCGTCGACGGTGCCGGTGATGATGACGTCGTGGGCGGCGCCGGGGTTGGGGTTGTAGATGGGGGTTTCGAGGCCGAGGTTGAGCCAGTGGCGTTCATAGGCGACGTAGACGAAGCCGGCGAAGGCGAGGCCGCAGGTGAGCCAGATGATGGACCAGGTGACGGCTTCCTTCATGGCGACTTCGTGCGCGTCGCGATGGAAGACGAAGAGGTCGAGGGCGAGGAAGACCAGGACGAGGGCGAGGAAGCCGGAATAGGCCCAGAACTTGGGCGAGAGTTCGAGCCCGAGGAAGGAGGGGGGCTCCGCAACGGCCTGCGCGAGTGTGTGAATGGACGTGAGATCGAGTGAGGACAACGTGAGATCGAGCATGAAGACCCTCGAGCGCCAAGGGCGCACGGACCGACAGGACAGCCGGTTGGTCTTGCTCAACGCGCCGCGATGCGGCACGACGCCGAAGGAGCCGGGAAGGCCCACAGGGCCCCCGTGTTGACGACTCCAACGCCCGAGTGGCCGTTTCGGATGAAGCAGGCCGGAATCGGGAGGCTACTCCCCAACGGAGAACGAGGAAACGTATTCAGATGGCGGCGCGAATCAAGTTTCGGTAGGAGACGACAAGATCTTTCATCGGTGGAGCCGCGAAGGAGCGTCTTCGGCGTCAACCGCGCCACGAGCAGCCCTTCAGGCTGCATCGATCCGACCCGCCGAACCGGGGGTGTCGCTCGTTGAAGACTCCTCGCTCCACCGCCGTCCAATGACTGGCAGGCCTTCGGCCTGAAATCCCGGAACCAAAGAGAACCGCTATTCCTGTTCGTCGGTCTCGGCTGTGGTGGATTCGATCTTGGTTTCCTTGTAGACGGCGGTGTCGACAAAGCCCTGGAGTTTTCGGGCCCGGACGGGGTGCTGGAGTTTGCGGATCGCCTTGGCCTCGACCTGGCGGACGCGTTCGCGGGTGACCTTGAAGATGCGCCCGACTTCTTCGAGCGTGTAGGTGTAGCCGTCGCCGATGCCGTAGCGGAGCTTGATGATCTCGCGCTCGCGGTAGGTGAGGGTTTTGAGGACCTGCTCGATGCGCTGCTTGAGCATCTCGCCGGCGGCGGAGTCGCCCGGGGAGTCGGTGGCGGCGTCCTCGATGAAGTCACCGAAGTAGCTGTCCTCGCTCTCGCCGACGGGGCGGTCGAGGCTGACGGGGTGGCGGCTGATCTTCATGACCCGCCGGACTTCCTCGGCGCTCATGCTGGCGCGCTCGGCGAGTTCCTCGACGGTGGGCTCCATGCCCGTGTTCTGCAGGATGAGCTTCTGGATGTTGCGGAGCTTGGTCATCGTCTCGATCATGTGCACCGGGATGCGGATGGTGCGGGCGTGATCGGCGATGGCGCGGGTGATGGCCTGGCGGATCCACCAGGTGGCGTAGGTGCTGAACTTGTAGCCGCGCTTGTATTCGTACTTGTCGACGGCGCGCATGAGGCCGGTGTTTCCTTCCTGGATGACGTCGAGGAAGGAGAGGCCGCGGTTGCGGTACTTCTTGGCGATGGAGACGACCAGGCGCAGGTTGCCGCCGGAGAGATCGCGCTTGGCCTGTTCGTATTCCCAGAAGACGGTGCCGAGGTCCTTGACGCGGCGCTGGAGGCCCGCGGGGTCGTCGAGGACCAGGGCGCGCAGGCCGTCGAGCTCTTCGCGCATGACGGTGACGTCGTCGGGGTCGTAGCGTTTGGGGTTGCGTTCGACTTTGCGGAGTTCGTGCTCGAGGTCGTGCAACTTCTTGGCGATCGAGCGGAGCTTTCGCATGAGCGGGATGATGCGCCCGGTGCGGAGGCTGAGTTCCTCGGTGAGGGAGGCCATGCGTCGGCGGCGGGCCGCGATGCGGGCGCGGATGATCGTCGCGCCGGGCTCGTCGCCCGCGGCGCGGGCCTTTTCGAGCGAATCCCAATCGCCGCGGTTGAGGCGCAGCAGAGCCTCGATGGTGGGGAGGTTGACGGGGATGCGCTTGGCGATCTTGTCCTTGGCGTTGGTCTCGGCGGTGGAGATGCGCATCGTGCGGTCGAAGGGCAGCTCGCCGGTGCTGACCATGCGGAGGATGTCGACGGCTTGGGCGACGACGTAATCGTTCTCGAGGCAGCGACGCCGGAAGATCATGCGCGTGGTCTCGATCTTCTTGGCCAGGCGGATCTCTTCCTCGCGCGTGAGGAGCGGGATCGAGCCCATCTGGGACAGGTACATCCGCACCGGGTCGTCGATGCGCCGGGCGCTGGCGTCCTCGGCGGCGTCTTCCAGCTCGCGGCGCAGGCTTTCGGCGTCGGCGAGGTCTTCGTCGGTCGTGTCCTCGTCGCCCGCGTGCGACTGGATCTGCTCGCTGAGCTTCTGCTGGAGCGCGGCGGCCTCTGCGCGGCGCTCGCCGCCCGCGACGGTC
>JABWBC010000218.1 GCA_013360695.1 Phycisphaerales bacterium | reverse complement strand
GGCGTGGTCGCCGAGGCACTCAACATGGCGGGCGTCGAGGGGTACACCGTCGGCGGCACGATCCACGTGGTCATCAACAATCAGGTCGCCTTCACGACCGATCCTTCCGATGGACGCAGCACCGGCTATTGCACCGACGTCGCCAAGATGGTCGACGCGCCGGTCTTCCATGTGAACGCCGACGACCCGGAGGCGTGCGTGTGGGCGGCCCGTCTGGCGGTCGACTATCGCAAGCAGTTCCGCAAGGACGTCTTCATCGACCTGGTGTGCTTCCGTAAGTGGGGGCACAACGAGCAGGACGAGCCGCGCTACACGCAGCCGGCGCTGTACTCGCACGTGGACAAGCACCCGGGCACACGGGCCGTCTACGCGACCAGGCTCATCGATGCCGGTGTGATCACGAGCGCCGACGCGGACGCGATGGTGGAGCGGGTTTATTCGGCGATGGACGTGTCGCAGACGAGCGCCAAGGCGACGCCGCGGAATCCCGTGCCGCCCCCGGGCAAGGGCTCGTGGACGGGCTTTGTGGGCAAGTACTCGTTCGATCAGCCCAAGACCGCGATCTCGGCGGCGCAACTCAAGGACATCTGTGCCGCCCTCGGTCGAGTGCCCGAAGGCTTCAACGTTCACCCGAAGCTGCGCGGCCTGCTGGATTCGCGAGCCAACCTGCCCACGACCAAGAAGCTCAGCCACGCCGACGGCGAGGTGCTCGCCTTCGCGTCGTTGGCCGCCGAGGGAACCTCGGTGAGATTGAGCGGCCAGGATTGCCGGCGCGGCACGTTCACGCAGCGCCACGCGGTGCTCCGCGACGAGAAGACGGGCGTGCGCTACACGCCCATGAACCACGTCTATCCGAACCAGCGCGGCGTGGCGAATATCTGGGACAGCCCGCTCTCCGAATACAGCGTGATGGGCTTCGATTACGGCTACAGCCGCGGCTCGCCCAAGACGCTCGTCTGCTGGGAAGGGCAGTTCGGCGACTTCGCCAACACCGCCCAGGTCGTCATCGATCAGTACCTCGCGTCGAGCGAGTCGAAGTGGGATCGCTGGGGCGGCCTGGTGCTGCTCATGCCGCACGGCTACGAGGGCCAGGGCCCAGAGCACAGCTCGGCCCGCCTCGAGCGATTCCTGCAGTTGTGCGCCGACGACAACATGGAAGTCGTGTACCCCTCGACGGGCGCGCAGACGTTCCACATGATCCGCCGCCAGGCGATGCGAAACTTCCGCAAGCCATTAATTGTCATGACGCCCAAGAAGTTCCTGCGCGTCGAAACGGCGCTCGTGGACGAATTGGTCGATGGCGCCTTTCAGCACCTGATCGACGATCCGACCGCGCCGGACGCCAAGGGCGTGACGCGCGTGGTCTATTGCTCGGGCAAGATCTACCACGAATTGAACGATCGCCGCAACGTTTCTGGGCGCAAGGACGTCGCGATCGTGCGGGTCGAGCAGCTCTATCCCTTCCACGAGGAGCTGGCACGGCGGATCGACGCGAAATATCCGAAGGGCGCCGAGCGCGTGTGGGTGCAGGAAGAGCCGCGCAATATGGGCGCGTACCTGTACATCGCCGACGTCTTCCGCGAGAAGCTGGGGATCGAGCTTGCGTACATCGGGCGGAAGGCCAGCGCCACCCCCGCGACCGGCTCGGAAAAGCAGCACGGCAAGGAGCAGGACAAGATTCTCTCCGCGGCGATCGGACCGGGCGGCCCGAGCAAGGCCGCGGGCGATGAGGGCAAGTCGGTCGCGGGTCGCATCGGCAAGGCCGAAGCTCCGCAAGGAAAATCGGCCAGGACGGCACGGTAACGCAGGAGCGTGAGCATGGCGGTGGACATCGTGATCCCTTCGGCGGGCGAGTCGGTGACGCAGGGCGTGATCGCCGCGTGGCGCAAGAAGGACGGCGACTTCGTCAAACGCGACGAGGAAGTGCTCGACCTCGAGACCGACAAGGTGACGCTGGCGGTAACGGCGCCCGCGGCCGGCATCCTGAAGCGCGGCGCCAAGGAGGGCGACACCGTCGCCGTCGGAGCCGTCGTCGGAAATGTCGAGCCCGGCGAGGCGCTCGCGAGTGTGCCCGCCTCCGCGCCCGTTGCGGCAGGGAGTGCGACAACGGCGGCGAAGGCCGCGAGCCCCGCCCCCGCAGCGAGTTCGAACGCCGAGAGCGATGTTCGCGCGACCCCGCTCGCGAAGAAGACGGCCGAGCAATTGCAGGTCGATCTCTCCAAGGTGCAAGGCACCGGCCCGGGCGGTCGCGTGCGCGAGCACGACGTGATCCACGCCGCCAAGCCCGCGACGAACGGCTCGCACGCTCCGATCTCCCCCGCGGCACCGGCGAGCGCGGCTGCGGGCTCCCCCGGCGCGTCGCGCTCGGGCGGCGTGACGCGCGAAAAGATGACCATGATCCGTCAGCGCATCGCGCAACGCCTGGTTCAGGCGCAGCACACCGCCGCCATGCTTACGACCTTCAACGAGGTCGACATGGGCGCGGTCATGGACCTGCGCAAGCAGTACAAGGAAGAGTTCGAGAAGAAGAACGGGATCGCCCTTGGATTCATGGGCTTCTTTGTCAAGGCCGCGGTCGCGGCGCTCCGCTCGTTCCCGCTGGTCAACGCATCGATCGTCGAGGAGGGCGGGCAGCTCCTGATCGAGAAGCACGAGTCGTGCGACATCGCGGTCGCCGTCAGCACGCCCAAGGGCCTCGTCGTCCCGGTCATCCGCAACTGCGAGTCGCTCTCGTTCGCGGGCGTTGAGAACGCGATCAAGGACCTGGCGGTGCGCGGGCGCGATGGCAAGCTCTCCCTCGAAGAGATGCAGGGCGGCACATTCACGATCACCAACGGCGGGATCTTCGGCAGCCTGATGAGCACGCCGATCCTGAATCCGCCGCAGTCGGCCATCCTGGGCATGCACACGATCAAGAATCGCCCCGTCGAGTTCCCGTCGGGGAGCGGGCAGATCGCGCTGCGCCCCATGATGTACCTCGCGGTGTCGTACGACCATCGCATCATCGACGGCGCCGAGGCGGTGCAGTTCCTCGTGAAGATCAAGCAGGCGATCGAGGACCCGCAGCGCCTGCTGCTCGGTCTTTGATCTGGGCGAAACTCTCTTCAGCGATTGATGATCGCATCAAGCCCTTCGGGTTCCGCGAGCCTGTCGAGCAGGCCCCCGCACGCGCGGTGGAGCATGTGGAATACGCGCTCAAAGCCGTCGTCGTTGCCCTCGTAGGGATCGGGCACTTCTGGTATGTCCGCCGTCGCGACGTGCGTGGGGTCGAACGATCGCATCAGGCGGACACGCGACGGGTTGACCGAGTAGCGCGAGCCCGCGGCCAGCACGCCCCGCATGTTCGACCGATCCATCGGCAGGAGAAGGTGAAAGCGAACAAAGTCGGTGTGGGGCTCGAGTTGGCGAGCTTCGTGGACGAGCTTGATGCCGTACTTGGCCGCGACGCGGATGGATCGGCTGTCGGCGTCGTGCCCGACATGCCAGGCGCCCGTGCCGCAGGAGTCGATGTCGAAGCGATCGAGCAGTCCGCGCTCGCGAGCGAGTTGGATGAAGATGCCCTCCGCCAGCGGCGAGCGGCAGATATTCCCGAGACACACGAAAAGAACGCCAATCTTCGCGGGCTGGTTCGGATCGATCGGGCGGGTCATGCGGGTCATGCGTGGGAGAGTACGCGCGAAGAAGCTCGCCAGGCCCTCGTGACGAGCTCGAAGTTCGCGGGTCGCGCTGCCGCGGCGCACACGCGCGACAACGCATCGCGGCGGGCGGGTTCCGAAAGCAGCGGTCCCAGCGCCGTCGCGATCGCCGCCCCCGTGTTCCACAAGGCCACCAGAGCCGGATCGATCGCGCCGACGCGGTTCGCCAGGGGTGAGCTTGGAGGCACGATCACGGGCAAACCGGCGCGCAGCGCCATCTCGACCGATGCCGCGATCGCGGGATGATCGGGAGACACCGGGCCGTGCGAGGGCGGAAGGATCGCGGCTAGGTCGCAGGCATGAATGAGCGCCGCGGTGGGAAGGTCGGTGAGTGTCGCGTAGGCGAGCCTCATCGGCGCCGAAAGCCGGCGCGAGCGCGAGGTCGGGCGTGCCGGAACCACGACTTGGCCCGGCCAATCGGCAACCTCGAAGAGCCCCGCGAGGAACCAGCACTGGCGCACGTCGATCGAGGCGGGCGGGTCCGCCAGCATGAGCACCAGCGGGCGGTCGCCGTGCACGCCCAACG
>JABWBC010000059.1 GCA_013360695.1 Phycisphaerales bacterium | reverse complement strand
CGCGCTTCGAGCAGGATGCCGGCTCAAGATCATCGCCAACTACGCCGTCGGGTTCAACAACATCGATCTCGACGCAGCGAAGCGCCGACGCGTGCGAGCGATTCTTCGAAGGCGGCATCGGCGGGCGCGGCGCGGGCGTCATGTTCGTACGCCGCGCGAGCGCGATCGGGGTGCTGATCTGGCCGGCCTTGATCTGGCGGAGGGGGTGCATCGGTCATGGCGAGTGCTCCGGGAACGCGGGGGCGAGCTTGTCTCGGAGGAGCTTCATGCCGCGGGTCAGGTTGACGCGGACCGAGCCGTGCGTGAGGCCCAGGCGTCGGGCGATCTCGGGGCCTTCCAACTGCTCGATGAGGCGGAGCGCGAGTGTTTCCTGATACGCCGCGGGGAGCGAGCGGATGGCGTCGAGGAGCCGCAACGGCGTGATCGAGGATTCTCGGAGCGAGGGCGCGTCGGCGTGCGTCGGCCTGGAATCGGCGGCGCGCGGCATCGCTCGGCGGAAGAGCGAACGCACGCGGAAGAGCGTGCCGGCGCGTCGTCGCGCGATCGAGCAAAGCCACGCCACGAACATCGCGTCGTCGCGCAGCGAGCCGATCTTCCGTATGGCGGCGACGAAGACGTCCTGGGTCAAATCGTCGGCGTCGGGAGAACCGACGCGGACGAGGAGCACGGCGTGGACCACCGGCGCGTACAAGTCGTAGAGCGTTGACCACGAGCCGCGGTCGCCGCGACGCGCCAGCGCGACCAGCGGAGCGATCTGACGCGAGAGCGAGTCGTCGGCTTCGAGCGGGGCCGCGTCCGGGTCGGCATCCGCGTGCAGGACCTCCGGCGGCGCTGGCGCGTCGGTCGAATCGGCGAGGATGCGATCAGGAATGGGCTCCACGCGAAGCACGAGTCTACTTCTTGGACGACGCGGTCGTGTCCTTGGCCTGGCCTTCGGCGGCGAGCTCCTTGCGGGCGCGTTCGATCGCTCCCTGGTAGCTCGTGAGGTTGGACTGCATGTTCTTTTCCAGGAGCGAGCCCGGGGACATGCCGCGGACGGCCTCACGCATGTGGAAGCGGTATCGCTCGTCGACCTGGGCGCGGCTTTTCTCGTCGCTGACCATGATGGGATGCGTCAGGAGGGCGGCGGCGAAGTGGAGCGTGGAAGCCGAGCCGCGGCTCTCCTTGCTCTCGAGATTGATCGCGCGGAGCATGTACCAGTAGCCGGGGATGCCGTCGCGCTCGCCGGGAGCGCTCTGGCCCTTCTTGAACTCGGTCTCGCCGAGCTGGTTGATGCAGCCGACGGCGTAGGCCAGGTCGAGCCATTCGTTGGAGCCGACCTTGCCGACCGCCTCGCCATCGACGACGCGCTGCATGAGGCGATGGATGATCTGCTCGGATTGGCCGCGCTGGTTCAAGCAGAGGCGGCGGACAATCTCCATGTGCGAGAAGTAGTCCGGGCTCGCCGAAAGGGCGGCGAGGCTGTGCCCGATCGGATCAGCGCCGGACGTGGGGAGCTTCTCGATCGACGTCCTGTGTTCGGAATCGACCTGCACCTCGTTGCAGACCATTGGCGGGCCCGAGCGGATCGGAGCCCAGGCGCCGGCGAATGCGGCGGCGGTCAGAAGAGCGGCGGCGGAAAGGACGCGGGTGCTGCGATTCATGCGGTTCTCCTTGGGCCGGACGAGGCCGGCGGAAGGAAGACGCGCAAGACCGCGAAGTGTTAGCGGGAACAGAATCGAAGGGTGGATTGAGGCAAAGAAGTCACGAAGCCACGAGGTCACGAAGCAGCGCCTGGCGAGCGGCCGAGCCGAAGAATGGAGGTGGCCCCTGCGTTCGATCCCGCGTGCTGACAGCCGGGGGGCTTCTCACGCCGTGCCAAACGCCTCGAGCTCGGGCGGCAAGAGATCGGCGAGCGTGCTGGGCGCGTCGACGAAGGAATCCACGGTCTTGGCGGTGAGCTGCGAGCGGCAGGCGATGTTGATCTGCCCGCCTCCGATCGAAACTCGTGTTGAGCGCGGAAGCGAATTGGCCCAGGCCTGCACCTCCGGCGAGAGCACGAGCAGCCCGAAGTTGTGATCGGGGCATTCGATGCGCCAGCGGTCGTCGAAGGCGCGCGACTCGGTCTGCACGTCGCTCCGGTCCTTCCCGAAGAGCTTCATGATCTTGTCGCCCAGGTGCTCCTCGCTGAGCACGATCACCGGCCAATGCTCGGGGCAGGCGATGACGGCGAAGGTCCAGTAGACGGCGTGCGCCGACTTGCCGGTGCTCACCATGTGCATGTGCTCGATGAGCGTGGTGTCGCGGTCGCGGACGATGCCGCGAGCGATCATTTTCACGCCGCGCTCTGCCTTGGTGAGCTTCATGCGCATGAGCGCATAGGCCTCGGTCTGCATGGCAAGATCAGGCTTCTCGATGATCGTGAGCCCGACCTGGCGGAGCTTTTCGAGGAGCTCGCGCCGGGCCTTGCGCGTCGCGTAGGTCGCGATAACCGCGATCGCGATGATGACAACGATGACGCCGACGATCATGCCGGCGGCGGCGCCGGTCGGCACGCGGGCGGACTGGGCCAGAATCGAGCATCCACCGGCGGCGTCGTAGATCATCGCGAGGAATTATTGGCGAGATGCTCGCGTGCGGCGCGGGGCGTCGTAGGGCCGATTCCAACAGGAGAGGGCGTCACACGCCGGCCGGCGATTGGTACTCGTCGAGCTCCGGCGGCAGGAGCGAGAGAAATTCCGCGGGCATCGCGGCGAATCTCTCGATCGACTCGGATGTCACGCGAGACTTGCGACCCACAACCAGCTTGCCTCTTCCGAGATAGACGCTCGTTTCGTGGGGGAGACGGCTGATCGCGTCCATGAATGGAATTGAGAGAACTAGATTTGCGAAGTCCGGGTCGGGCGAATTCACACGCCACTCGCGGTCGAATTGCGCCGAGTCAGTTGCGACGTCGCCTCGATTGATGCCGACAAGGCCCAGCAGCTCATCGCCGATGTTCCGACGCGATACCCAAACACTCGGCCATTTGACGGGGCAGCTTGCGATCGCGAAGGTGTGATACACCCACTTGGTATGACGTCCACGTTGGATTCTCGCTAGATGCTCGATCACAAAGGTTGTTCGGTTGGATATTTCACCCCGGGCGATCCACGACACCGCGCGCAGGCCGTTGGGCAGTTCGCGGTTGATCATGGCATAGGCATCGAGCTTCTGAACTTCCGTGGGGCTCGCCATGACATGAAAGCCCATTGATTCGAGCTTCTCAAAGACCAGACTTTTTTCCTTGAGTCTCTGGTTGGCTACGAAGATTGCAATCGAAATAAACCCCAAGACCAGCACGCAAAACGCGGCAGGACAGACCCAATCGAGGTTTGCCAACATGGGCGTGCCGATGTGGCACATCGCGGTCACTGCGTCATGCTCCGCAGCGCGATACGGATGGCCGCGACTTCGCGCAGCACCTGCTGGGCGGTGGCGAGGTCGAGCATCGTGCTCGCGTCGCTCATCGCGGACTTGGGAGAGGGGTGGCACTCGATGAAGAGCGCGTGCACGCCCGCGGCGGCGGCGGCACGGGCCAAGAGCGGGGCCCGCTCGGGGCGGCCGCCGGTCTGTTCACCCGCGCCGGGGAGCTGCGTCGAGTGTGTGCAATCGAAGCACACGGGGACCGGGCCGCCCTGCGACTCGAGGTTGATGAGATCGCCCAGACCGAGGAAGTCGTTGACAAGCCGGCCGTAGCCGAAGAACGTGCCGCGCTCGGTGAAGAGGAGGTTTTCGCAGCCGGTCTCGGCGAGTTTGCGCGCGGCGCCCTTCATCTCGGCGGGCGAGAGGAACTGTCCCTTCTTGACGTTGACGGCGCGGTTGTGCTTGACGGCCGCCTCGCCGGCGGCGCAGAGCAGGTCGGTCTGTCGGCACAGGAACGCGGGGATCTGGAGCAGGTCCAGGGCGCGGGCGGCGGGCTCGGCGTGGGCGGGCTCGTGGATGTCGGTGGTCGCGGGAACGCCAAGTGTTTCGCGGATTTCGGCGAGCCACGCGAGACCCTGATCGAGACCCGGGCCGCGCGGCGAGCGGATGCTGGAGCGGTTGGCCTTGTCGAAGGACGCTTTGAAGATGTAGGGGAGGCCGAGGGCCTTGCAGGCGTCGCGCATGGCAACGCCGATTTCAAGGCCGAGCGAGAGCGATTCGAGCACGCACGGTCCGGCGATGATGGCGAGCGGGCGGCCTTGGCCGATGCGGAGATCGCCGACGCGGCATTCGCGGACGGAATCGGGCGGGGTGGTCATGCCGTGAGTTTAGGGAGCGGCACGCCGAAAGAAGAACGCAGGATCCGCCCGGACATGTGGCCCGCCCAGGCCCCGACTCGTCGCGTGCTCATGGTCTTGCGTGGCCCGCCAGTTCGTGGCTTTCGCTTCCTTTGGCCATTTGGCGCTTTGGCCGATTGGCAGTTTGCTCCGCCGTGCCACGGACACGTCCTCCTGTCCGCGCTCTTTGGGCTCCGACTCTTCTACTGCCCCTGCGCCAGGCTATACCCCTTCACCCCGTCAAACGTCCTGAGCAGCTCATAGCTGCACACCGTGAATGCCTCCGCGATCTTGTCCATCAGCGCCACGCACCGCGACTGCCCGAAGCTCCCCGGCGCGATCCCGTCCTTCAGCTCAAACCGCACCCGGTAATAGTCCACGCATTCCGTATACACCGAGCCCGTCGGCCACACCTGCGTCCCGCGATTGGAAATCAGCGTCAACCGGAACGGCGTATCCACACACGCCCGGTTCATCTCCTCCGCCAGCGCGATCGGCGACAGCGGCGTATCCAGATAAATATCGCACCCCACCACCTGCGTCACCACGTTTTTGAACGTCCGCATCACACGCTGCGACACCGGCTTGTGCGGCCTCACGAACTTCAGCGGGCCCGTCTTCTCGTCCGGATGCGCCTCGTGCGCACACGCCACCGTCGTCGGCTTGTTCCCCAGGTTCTTCTCAATCGCGCCCACGAACTCCCGCGTCCCCACCGCCGGCCTGCTCTTGTCGCCAAAGTCCCCCGTCCGCACGCCCGATTCCAGCGTCACCAGGAGCGCGTTCTCGATCGCCGCCGCCTCCTTCACCAGGCACACGTGCCGAAGCAGCATCAGCCCCGAAAGGATGAGGCTCGTCGGGTTCGCGATCCCGCGACCCGCGATGTCCGGCGCCGTCCCGTGCACCGCCTCGAAGATCGAGATGTTGTTCCCGATGTTCGCGCTGGGCGCAAACCCCAGCCCGCCCACCAGCCCCGCCACAAGGTCCGACACAATGTCGCCCTGCAGGTTCGGCAGCACCACCATCTCATACTGCTGCGGCCTCATCACAAGGTTCATGCACAGCGCATCAACAATCACGTCCTCCTGCTTGATCTCCTGGAAGTCGCGCCCGATTGCCTTGAACCGGTCCAGGAACAGGCCGTCCGTCATCTTCATGATGTTGGCCTTGTGCCCGCAGTGGATCTTCTCCAGGCCCAGCTTCCGCGCCGTCTGGAACGCAAACCGGTGCACCTCGTCGCACCCCGGCGCCGAGATCAACCGCTTGCACTGGATCATGTCGTTCGACAGGCGATGCTCGACCCCGCCGTAGGTGTCCTCGATGTTCTCGCGCACGATCGCCATGTCGATGTGGATGCCGGCCTTGGAATACACCGTCTCCACGCCCGGCAGCGTCTTGAACACGCGATAGTTCGCGTACGCGTTCCACAGCTTGCGCGCCGTCACGTTGATCGACTTCCCGCCGCTCCCCTTGGGCGTCTCCATCGGGCCCTTGAACAGGATGCCGCAGTCTTCAACCGTCCGTATCGCGCTGTCCGACATCCCGCGCGTGTTCCCCTTCAGGAACTCCGACCCGCCCATCTCCACGGGCACGAACTCCAGCTTCTCCATCACGCCCGCGGCCTTGAACAGCGCCAGCGTCGCCTCCATGATCTCCGGCCCGATCCCGTCGCCCGCCGCCAGCGCAATCCGCAATTGATCCGACATCGCCGCTCCCCGTATCACCCGCCGCCGGGGTCCAAAATCGCCCCAAAGCGCCGCGGAAAATCGTTCAATCAACCCAGAACAAACTCGGGGCAAAGGATAGCGCGCGTGCCGCGCCCCGCGATCCCGGATACGCTTGCCGCGCACGCCCCAACTTCCCGTTCACACACTCGTTCCCCGGAGCACGACCATGGCCAAGAAGTCGACCAAGAAAGCCGCCCCCAAGAAATCCGCCAAGCCCGCCAAGAAAACAGCCAAGAAAGCGGCCCCCAAGAAGACCGCCAAACCCGCCGCCAAGCCCGCCGCGAAGAAGGGCTTCGACGCCGTCGCCGCCCGCGCGCACGTCCTGAAGACCCTCGACTTCGCCTCCGGCATCAACAAGAAGCTCGTCGCCGATTGGCCGGCCGACAAGCTCGCCCACCAGGACACCCCCTGCGACAACCATCCCCTCTGGACCATCGGACACCTCGGCGTCTCCAACCACTGGTTTGCCAGCCTCTACGACGGTAAGCCCGCCGTCGACGCCAAGCTCGAAGCAACCTACGGCGGGAAGTCCAAGCCCTCCGCCAACGCCAGCGATTACCCCTCCATGGCCGAAACCATGAAGCTCTATGAAGAGGGCATGGCCCGCCTCAAGAAGGCCCTCACCACGCCCAAGGACCCGCTCACCAAGCCACAGCAGATGGCCGACTGGGTCAGCGACACCATCCACGCCGCCCAGCTCGCAGTCTGGCACGAAGGCTGGCACGGCGGACAGCTCTCCACCCTCCGCCGCTCCCTCGGCCTCCCCGGCGTCATGTCGTAAACAACGCCGCAGTCCGCACAACTCAACTCGCGTCGTCGTTCGCTCTCCGTGCTTCTGCACTCGCGCTCCCGCGTGCGTGATGCCACGCGCCGCGTGACATACAAGCACAAGCTCGGGTGGCGTGGCCAACCCGTTTGGCCACGCTCTTCTGCTCTCAACTCTCTCCCCCAGTCATCTCCTCCGCGCTCCTCTGCTCTCCTTCTGATTCCTCCGCGTTCTCTTCCCTCCGGATGTCTTCGCGTTCTTTGAGCCCTCCGAGTTCCCTCACTTCCACCCCATTCCCCATTTCCGACTCCCGCGCTTCGCGGTTAGTGACCGCTTATCACCGCCTCCGTGCGCACCAAAGTGTCCGTCTTTTTGGCCGTTTTCCAGATTCCCGAAAAAAATCTTTGCGTGACCTCGCCCGGCGCGCAACCCCCTCCGCGGCCTCGTCTTCCTGCATTTCCCAGTGCCCAGTGCCAAGTGGCTAGTGCCTCCTTACAACCGCCTCCGTGCGCACCAGAGTGTCCGTCCGCCCCCTCTGTGGAGAGACCACTGTGGAGAGACCACGCGGAGGACCACCATGACCACCGACCTTTCCCCACTCGATGCCTCGATGCCCCCTGCCTCGTTGCCCTCTGCATTGTCGCCTTCCCCGACTCCCCATTCCCCACTCCCGACTCCCGCGATTCCGGTTCCGCCTTGCCTTCCCCCTCTCTCCCGCCTGCAATTCTCACCCATGACCGCTCCCCGACACGACATCGCCCGCCGCGCCGCCGAACAGCTCGCCCGCCGCGCCGATCTCTCCTCCCTCTCCTGCGTCGTGGGCTTCGACGGCTTCATCGACACCATCATCAAGGTCGTCGATCGCCGCCGAACCATGGCCATGGATGATTACTCCCCCATCGAAACCATCGAGCAGTTCGCCCTCCGCGCCGCCGCCGCCGCCGGAAAAAGCACCAACATCGAACTCGTCGACACCGAAGACCGCTTCGGCGGCAACGGCCCGCTCCTGGCCAGCGGCATCGCCCGCCTCGGTCCCCGCGTCACCTACGTCGGCGCCGTCGGCGCCGAGTCCTCCCCCTCCACGCTCCACCCGCTCTTCGCCGAGCTCGCGCGCCGCTGCGACCGCGTCGTCCCCGTCGCGCCCCCCGCCCACACCGACGCCCTCGAGTTCCGCGACGGCAAGATCATGCTGGGCAAAACCCGCAACATCCAATCTGTCACCTGGGAACTGCTCAAAGAGCGCATCGGCCTCGCCACGCTCCGCGAAACGCTCGATCGTGCCTCGCTCCTTGGCATGGTCAACTGGGTCATGATGGGCGGCGCTGAAACCATCTGGCGCGGCCTCTTGCGCGAGGTCTTCCCATCCATCTCTCCATCGCGCAGCTCGAGCGCCATCACCCGCCGAGTCTTCATCGATCTCTGCGACCCCGCCAAGCGCCTCGACGCCGACATCACCCGCGCGCTCTCGCTCCTCCGCGAGATGAACGACCTCGTCCCCGTCACGCTCGGCCTGAATCTCGCCGAGGCCGAACGCATCGCCAGCGTCCTCCGCGTCGACGCCTTCACCGGCCCATCCAACCAGAGCCTCGGCGCCGCCGTGCGCCACGCCGCGGAAGTCCTGCAGCGCGCCACGGGCCTCGAATGCGTCGCCATCCATCCGCGCGAGGGCGCCGCCGCCGCCGACCGCACAGGCACCTCCGCCTGGTTCGACGGCCCGTTCACCTTCTCGCCCCGCCTCTCCACCGGCGCGGGCGATCACTTCAACGCCGGCTTCAGCTTCGCCCAGACCATCGGCCTTTCGCTCGACGAGTGCCTGGCTGTCGGCTGCGCCGTCAGCGGCGCGTACGTCCGCGACGCCGATTCCCCGACCCTCGACCGCCTCACCGGATTCCTGCGCGAGCTGCCGGAACCCGAGAAATAATCAAAGAGTCACGAAGCACACAGGCCCAAGGAGTTTCAATGAACGTCAAACAGATCCTCGAATCCCTCGGCCTGGACAAGCACCCGCGCGTCGTGCTCGGCCGCGATCCCGGCTCGGGCTACGCCATGACCGAAAACCCCGCGACCGGCGAGCCTCTCGCCTGGGTCAAGCTCGACGACGCAGCGGCCTACGAAAAGGAAGCCGCCGGCGCGGTCGAGTCCTTCAAGGCCTGGCGCGAGGTCCCCGCGCCCGTCCGCGGCCAGGTCGTCCGCGCCATCGGCGATGCGCTCCGCGCCAAGCGTGACGCGCTCGGCGCCCTCGTCTCGCTCGAGGTCGGCAAGATCCTCGCCGAAGGCGTCGGCGAGGTGCAGGAGTCGATCGACATCGCCGACTTCGCTGTCGGCCTCTCGCGCCAGCTCTACGGCATGACGATGCCCAGCGAGCGCCGGCGCCACCGCATTCAGGAAACCTGGCACCCGCTGGGGCCGATCGGCGTCATCACCGCCTTCAACTTCCCAAACGCAGTCTGGGCCTGGAACGCGATGGTCGCGGCCGTCTGCGGCGACACCATCCTGTGGAAGCCCAGCCTCATGGCGACGCTCACCGCGATCGCGACCAACTCGATCGCGGCCCAGGTCGCCGAATCGATGGGCCATCCCGGCGTCTTCCGCCTGGTCATTGGCACGGATGATGTGGTCGGCCATCGCCTCGTGGCGGACAAGCGCGTGCCGTTGATCTCCGCGACCGGCTCGTGCCGCATGGGCAAGGCCGTCGGCGCCGCCGTCGCGCAGCGGATCGGACGCACGCTCCTTGAACTGGGCGGCAACAACGCCGTTATCGTCGAGCCCAGCGCCGACCTGGACCTGGCCCTCCGCGCGATCACGTTTTCCGCCGTCGGCACCGCCGGGCAGCGCTGCACCACCACGCGCCGCATGATCGTCCACGAATCGATCGCCGATGCCTTCGTCGCGCGCCTCGCCGCGGCGTATCGCACCATCAAGATCGGCGATCCCCTCGCCGAGGGCACGCTCGTCGGCCCGCTCGTCAACGCCCGCGCCGTCGAGGGATACCACCACGCCGTTGCCGAGGCGATCAAGCAGGGCGGCACGCTGGTGTGCGGCGGGAAGGCCGCCAAGCCCGCGGGCCTCGCCGGCCACTTC
This sequence comes from Phycisphaerales bacterium, assembly GCA_013360695.1. GTDB lineage: Bacteria > Planctomycetota > Phycisphaerae > Phycisphaerales > UBA1924 > JABWBC01. The sequence continues at coordinate 10,855 of JABWBC010000059.1, read as the reverse complement.
GTCGAGCCCACCATCATCCGCGCCCCGGCGAGCAATCGTCTTCCGATCTCCGACGACGAGACGTTCGCGCCGATTCTGTATGTGTTCACCTACAAGGACCTCGACGACGCGATCGCGATGAACAACCGCGTCGAGCAGGGACTCTCCTCGGCCATCCTCACCAACGACGTCCGCTCGATGGAGCGCTTCATCGGGCCGGCTGGCACCGACTGCGGCCTGGCCTATGTCAACCTTGCCACCAGCGGCGCGGAGATCGGCGGCGCGTTCGGCGGCGAGAAGGAAACCGGCGGCGGGCGCGAGTCCGGATCGGATTCGTGGAAGGCGTACATGCGCCGCCAGACGGCTACGATCAACGGGGGTAGGGAGTTATCGCTTGCACAGGGGATTCGCTTTGAATGAGCCAAGACTGAACGACGCCCTCGCCAAGGAGGCCGTCGCCCCGATCCAGTCCGGGATGGTCGTTGGCCTGGGCACCGGCAAGACGGCGTCGCGCGCGATCCTGGCGCTGGCCGATCGCGTTCGCGACGAGCGCCTCGAGATCAGTTGCGTCGCCACCAGCCACGTGACCGACACGCTCGCACGCGCCCACCGCCTGAACCTGATCGACTTCACGCTGATCGAACGCGTCGACTACTCGTTCGACGGCGCCGACGAGGTGGACGGCCAGATGCGCATGATCAAGGGTCAGCACGGCGCGTTCGTTCGCGAGCGCCTGGTGGCCCGCGCGTCGCAGAAGCGCGTCTACATCATCGACGAGAACAAGCTGGTCGAGAAGCTCGGGCAGCGCGCGGCGCTCCCCATCGCCGTCATGCCCTGGGCTCTGGCCTCGATCCGCGCGGACCTGCGCGACATGGGTCTCAACGGCGTGGTGCGGCGCACGATGGACGGCAGCCTGTTCATCTCCGACGGCGCGCAGCTGGTGCTCGATGTCATGGTCGGCGACCGCGACCCCGAGGAGTTGGCCGACTCGCTCGACCACATCCCGGGCGTGATCGATCACGGCCTGTTCCTGACCGAGGCCGACGAGGTGCTGGTCCACACCGGCGACACGACGGTGCGGCGGATGACGCGGAGCGAGGTCCGGGCGTAAGGAGCGGCATTCGGCATTCGGGAAAGAAGCGGATTACACCTGCGATGAACGGACCTGGAAGCGGTTCCGGGGCACGAAATCGTCATTCCGCCAATCGCGGCCTTTCCTACGATTCCCCGTGTCATTCAACCTTGGACATGATCGCCCGCTGGACGTGGCGCCGGGAGTTGTCGGGGTCTCCGAGCAGGAGCTCCCGCCCTTGCCCGATGACGCGTTCGGCTCGCCCGAGGCACGCGAGCGCGTCCGCGTCGACCCGCGCGCGTGGTTTGCGCGCCCCACGCTTCCATTCGAGATCGAGGTCGGCTGCGGCAAGGGGTCGTTTGCGCTCGAGCAATCGCGCGCGTATCCCGACGTGAATCTCCTGGCGATCGAGTGGGCGGGCGAGTTCTTCGCGTACACGGCGGATCGCATCCGGCGCGCGGTGCGGGCCAACGTTCGCGTGCTGCACGCCGACGCGGTGGAGTTTCTGCGCTGGCGCGTGCCGTCGTCGATCGCGGGCGTGGTCCATCTGTATTTCAGCGACCCCTGGCCGAAGACGCGGCATCACAAGCGGCGCGTGGTGCAGGATCGGTTTCTGGGCGAGGCGTGGCGCGTGCTGGTGCCGGGCGGCGAGCTGCGGATCGTGACGGATCACGACGAGTATTGGTCGTGGATGGAGACGTACTTTTCGCGCTGGACAGATGAGAAGAACGGCGAGGCGCTGGTGGGGCGCGCGGGCGCGCCGTTTGAGCGACGCGAGTTCACGCCCGCGGCGTGGGTGACCGAGGGGTCGCTGGTGGGCACGAATTATGAGCGGAAGATGTGCGGCGAGGAAAAGCGGCCGCACGCGGTGACGCTGGTGAAGCGGGCATGAAGAGCGCGGTTGTCCTGGTTTCGGGCGGGCTTGACAGCGCGGTGGCGCTGGCGGTGGCGCGCCGCGAAGTCGGGGCGCGACAGGGAGCCACGCCCGGCGCGAACCACGCGAACCGCGCGATCCACGCGCTCTCGATCGATTACGGGCAGCGGCATCGCGTGGAGCTCGAGGCGGCGCGGAAGGTCGCGGCGTCGATGGGCGCTTCGCATCGCGTGATCTCGATCGACCTGCGCGCGGTTGGTGGTTCGGCGCTGACCGCCGCGATCGACGTGCCCAAGGACCGCGACGCGGACGAACTCTCGCACGGCATTCCCATTACTTATGTGCCGGCGAGGAACCTGACGTTTCTCTCGATCGCGCTGGGCTATGCCGAGGTGCTGGGCTCGCGCGATCTTTACATCGGCGTCAACGCGGTGGATTACTCGGGCTATCCCGATTGCCGCCCGGAGTTCATCGAGTCGTTCCGGCAAACGGCGAACCTTGCGACCAAGGCGGGCGTGGAGGATCACGACGCGCACGCGAGGGGATTCGCGATCCACACGCCGCTGATGATGATGTCGAAGCCGGAGATCATCCGGCTGGGCGTGTCGCTGGGCGTGGACTTTTCGCTGACCACGAGTTGCTATGACCCCGATGAAGCGGGGCGCGCGTGCGGGCGGTGCGACAGCTGCCAGATCCGGCGGCGCGGCTTTGTGGACGCGGGCATTGCCGATCCGACGCCGTATGCACCGAGCGCCGGCGGCGGTGTTGAGAGAACAGAATGCGCGACCAAGGGCGACGCGAACTCGCGACATCCGGGCCGGGGCTCGGGCACATGAAGCCCGAGTCGCTCCCCATCAGCGAGACATTCACGAGCATCCAGGGCGAGGGGATTCTCGCGGGTGTGGCGTCGTTTTTCGTGCGCGTGAGCGGGTGCAACCTGCGCTGCGCGTGGTGCGACACGCCTTATGCGAGCTGGAAGCCGGAACACACGACGCGCTCGATCGAATCGCTGCTGGATGAGGCGACGGCGTCGCGTGTTTCGCACGCGGTGCTGACGGGCGGCGAGCCGATGATGTTTGACGCGATCGAAGAGTTGGCCGCGGGGCTTCGGGCGAGGGGCGTTCACATCACGATCGAGACGGCCGGCACGATCGATCGGAGCATTGCGTGCGATCTCATGAGCATCAGCCCGAAGCTGGCCAATTCCACGCCGAGCGAGGGCGACGAGCGCGATCCCGGCGGGAGCTGGCGCAGGCTGCACGAGGCGCGTCGGACCAACGTCGACGCGCTGCGCGGGCTCGTGACGCGGTACGCGGAGCACCAGTTGAAATTCGTCGTGCGCGGCGGGGGCGAGCTGCGAAATGATGTTCGCGAGATCGAACAGCTCCTGGCCTCGATCGGCGGCGTGCGGCCCGGCCGCGTGCTGCTGATGCCCGAGGGAGTGACGGTACCTTCTCGTGAGACGCAGCAGGAGATCGTGTCGGTTTGCATCGAGCGCGGGTGGCGCTATTGCCCGCGGCTGCACATCGAGATCTTTGGGAACAGGCGCGGGACGTGAGTCGGGAGTCGGGCGAGGTCATCGGCGAACACATCCGGCGCGGCGGCTTCCTATTCTCACTCATGCTCGAACTCGTCCTCGCCACCGGCAATCCGCACAAGGTTGAAGAGCTCCGCGCGATCTTCGCGTCGATCCCCGATGCGGGCTGGCTCAGGGTGATCGGCCTGAAAGACCTGCCGGGGCACGAGCGCTTCCACGAGCCCAAGGAGACCGGCGCTACGTTCGAGCAGAACGCCTCGATCAAGGCGATGTCGTACGCGGTGCAGACCGGCCGCATCTGCCTGGCCGACGATTCGGGGCTCGAGGTGGACGCGCTCAACCGGCGGCCCGGCGTCATCAGCTCGCACTACTGCACGCACGGCGAAGAGACCGGCCTCTCGCGCGAGGTGCGCGACCAGGCCAACAACAACCGCGTGCTCTTCGAGCTGCAGGGCGTTCCGATGATGGGGCGCGGCGCGCGGTTCGTGTGCGTGATCGCGCTGGCCGAGCCTTTCCTGCCCGGCGAGGCGCGATTGCTCGCGCGGGTGCGCGGCGAATTCGAGGGGCGGATCGGCCTTCCGGAGAGCGAGACGGATGATCCGTCGCTCGTCGTGCCACGTGGGAGCAACGGCTTCGGGTACGACCCGTTGTTCCTGGCGGCGCCGGAGTTCTCGCGCACCGGCGCGGAGCTTTCGCCCGCGGAAAAAAACTCGGTCAGCCATCGAGCAAACGCGGCACGACTGCTCGTACCGCGTCTGCGCGCCCTCTTCTCAGACGGCGCCTCTCTCTCCGGCAGCGGGATGTAGACAAACCAGCCACCGATGTCTCACAAGTCCGCCACACCACCGGCGGGCTTGTGTTCGGAAAACCTCGGACGCCGCGTTGACGGCGTGCGAGATTGCGGGGCCCTGTGGCGGGCGAATTCGGCCCCGCGTATCCGAGCGATCTCCGCGAGCTTGCGCTCGCTGCGTCTTCGCCCGGGGGTGGGTCGAAGGTCGGGGCGGCCCCGTGGGGAGGGTCGCGAGGTTTCACGCACTCGCCGCCGGAGCCCGACCGATGGGAGGGTCATCTCTTCTCAAATGCCCCTTCCACATTGAGATAGACGCCCGAGAGCTCTCCACGCGCGCCATCAGTCAGTATTTTGAGACCGCCCGATCGGGGGCCGAACTCGGTGAAAGACTTGTGACGGGAAAGGAAAAGCGCCCTGACGGTCGTGCAACTGAAAGGCGCGAGACAGCGAGGCAGGCGGATCGTCACTGTCTGGATTTGCAATGGTCAATCGCGTATCAATCCACTTCGCCGCTTCGCCGCTTCTATTCTTCTTTCCTCCCATGCCTTCTCCGAGCACGCACATCAAGACGCCGCGCCTGCTGCTTCGCCCGATCCTTGCGAGCGATCGCGACGGGTTCATTGATCTGCTGACGACGAGCAAGGACCACTTCGCGCCCTGGTGGCCGCTCCCATTGCCCGGCGACACACCCGCGATCATCTTCGATCGTCACCTTGAGCGACAGGCGGTCGAGCACGCGAGCGGCCTGGGCTTTCGGCGCGGCGCGTTCCTGCGTGACGGGCCGAGCTCCGGCGCGCTGGTCGGCCTGGTCAATCTTGGGCAGATTTTCCGCGGGCCGTTTCTGTCGTGCTACATCGGCTGGAGCATCGACGTGCGGCATATCGGGCGTGGGCTGGCGCCGGAGGCGGTGAACGGCGTGCTCGACGCGGCGTTTGCGCCCGAGCCGCTCGGGCTGGCGCTGCACCGCGTGCAGGCGAACATCATGCCGCGGAACGCCGCGAGCCTGCGCGTCGCGAGCAAGTGCGGCTTTCGCTACGAGGGGCGCGCCAAGGCGTACCTGCAGATCGCGGGCACGTGGGAAGACCACGAGAACTTCGCCAAGGTCGCGGCGGAGCACGCGATCACGAGCGAGCTTGTCGCGTGTGATTGATCGGTTCGTTCAGTAGCCCGACCGGGAGAGAGGGCGCTGCGCGAGTGCTCGTCGCAAGGTTGCACAACCATGCGCCCGCGAGCACGTGCGCCCATCAATCTCCACCCTATTTCTTGCCGATCATCGCGCTCCTATCATCTCGGCCCCACCCCAGGAGCCTCTCGATGGAAGCCGGAATCGTCGGCCTGCCGAATGTCGGCAAGTCCACACTCTTCAACGCGTTGACCAAGGCCGGCGCCCTGGCCGCCAACTATCCGTTCGCCACCATCGAGCCCAACGTCGGCGTCGTTCCGATCCCCGACGATCGCCTCGAAGTCATCCGCAAGCACATCGAGTCGCAGAAGATCGTGCCCGCGATGCTGCGCCTGGTCGACATCGCCGGCATCGTGAAGGGCGCCAGCGAGGGTGCGGGCCTGGGCAACAAGTTTCTCTCGCACATCCGCGAGGTCGACGCGATCCTCCAGGTCGTCCGCTGCTTCACCAAGGCGCCGGGCGGCGAGGACATCACCCACGTCGAGGGCACGGTCGATCCGCTCCGCGACATCGAGATCATCAACACCGAGCTGGTGCTCGCCGACCTCGAGACCGTCAGCGGCTCGATCGGCAAGGCCGAGCGAGCGGCCAAGAGCGGCGAGAAGGAGAACATCGCCCGCTTCCACCTCCTCAAGAAGCTCGAACCCGTGCTGAACGCCGGCAAACCCGCCCGCTCGCTCAAGGTCGATGATCCCGAAGAAGCCAAGGTGATGAAGAGCCTCTCGCTCATCACGTCCAAGAAAGTGCTCTACGTGCTCAACGTCGACGAGGACGACGTCAACGGCGTGGGCCCGCTCGCCCAGCGCGTCCGCGAGCACGCCGCCAAGGAAGGCAGCGAGTGTGTCGCGGTGTGCGCCAAGATTGAGAGCGAGCTGGCGGAGCTCTCCGACGCCGATCGCCTCGAGATGCTGCAATCGATGGGCATGACCGAGCCGGCGCTGGCACGCCTGGCGCGTCAGGCGTATCACCTGCTGGGCCTGCAGTCGTACTACACCGCGGGGCCCAAGGAGATCCGCGCGTGGACGGTGCCGATCGGCTCGACGGCACCGCAGGCCGCGGGCGTGATCCACACCGATTTCGAACGCGGCTTTATCCGCGCCGAGATCTACACCGTCGCCGACCTTGAGAAGTACAAGACGGAGAAGGCGATCAAGGAAGCGGGCAAGATGCGCATCGAGGGCAAGGACTACGTCATGCACGACGCGGACGTGTGCCACTTCCTGTTCAACGTGTGAGCGAGAATGGGCGGGGCAGACGATCCCGTGCCGCGCCGCGGCGCGGAGTCGTGCCGGGGGCGTCATGCGCCAACGAAAAACCCCGCGTCTCCGCGGGGTCGTGGATCACTCGATTGAAATGAATCGAAGTTGCGTTAGTTGGCGAGCCAGAACGGGCGCGGCGCCTTGGCGTCCGCCGGGTTCACATGAACCGTTCGGCCGCGGAACACCACCGTGCCGTTCGCCACGGCGTACAGCGTGTTGTCGGAGCCTTCTTTCACGTTGAAGCCGGCCTTGAAGGGCGTGCCGACCTGACGCACGATGATCGAGCCGGGCTGGGCGACCTCGCCGCCGTAGAGCTTGATGCCGCGGTACTGCGGGTTGGAGTCGCGCCCGTTCTTCGTCGAGCCCTGACCCTTTTTATGTGCCATGACGATCACTCCGCTTCAAAGACCAACCCAAACCGGCGGCGAACATCCAACCAGCCGGGCTTAGACTGTAGCCCACTTCCATCGACCATTCCAGCTGCTTTCCCAACCCCACCATCCCGCCCGATTCACCCGTTTCGGCCCTTCGAGGAGGGCAAAGTGGGAGGACGAGCGGCGAGATTCGGCGGCGTTACCGAAGAATCCAGCGCGACTCATTCACCGGCAAGGCGGAGCTGTCGTGCCCGTCCAGGTCGCCGGGAACGTCGTACCGCACCATCATCGTCTTACGCAGCAAGACCTTGCGCAGCTGGCCGGACTTGGCGTCGGCCACCTCGATCGGGCGGGTTTCGCCGCTGAATCCCATCGCGTAGATCGACAGGTCGCGGGCCCGGAGGTTGTCCGCGGGCCACACCACCAGCCCTTCCTTGGCGTTTTCTTCGCCGCGGAGGATCATGCCCAGGATGCTGATCTGGTCCTGCAGGAACGGGTTGCCGAGGCGCTCCAGCAACTGCCGGGTCACGTCCGCCGGCACGCCGCGACCGGCACGCATCACGGGCACGTCCTCGCCCGCCATCTCGAAAATCGGGGCCAGGAGCAGGTCTTCCGACGACGAGTTGGCCACCTTGTAGGTCAGGTAGAAATACGAGCGAGGACCAACGCCGGGCGTGTCCACGGTGGCGATCCGCAAGGGCCCGACCTCAAGGTCGAGCTGCCAACGGCGCGGCACGGGGTCGGGCTCCGGGGCCGCCTTCACCCACGCGACCACCGAACCGAGCAGGGCCACCACGAGCAGCATCACCCTTGTGACGGCGGCCCGGCGGGAAATACGCGAGAGCATCGAAACGTTCATGCCGACTCCAAAGGTCGTCAACCGTCCCCAAACGCCTCCCGGTTCATAGGACCGGCGTATTCGGGGGACAAATCTCGGGCGGCGGATTCCAATCCTGCCGATCCCCAAGGTTCGTAGTCTACTGGTTGGCGGTTGCCGGTCAAACGCGAGGTCCGAAGGACTTCGCCGGGGCCGCCTGTCGGCGCGACCGGCGCCCGCCCGTCCTTCGAGGAGTCTTTCGGCTGTCCCCGCCCACTTCATCCTCGCCCCGCACCGACCAGCCCCGGGTGATCCGGGTGCAGGAATCGCAACGATTGGCGGCCATCCGCCGCCTGGTCAATCAGTCGGGCGACCGCGACGCCTCCGCCCGCCGGCTGATCGCGGCGGCCCCGGCCCACGGCATCGACCTTGACCTCTTGTGGGCCTCGCTCTCGACGGCGGGCGCAATCTCCCAGTCCTGCCTGGCCGTCCTGGGCGCGGGGCGCACCGCGATGACGTTTTTGAGCGAGCCGGGGCCGGAGGGAGACGCGGACCCGCGGAGCGCGGCCGTCGAGAGGGCGTCGTGCCTGGACGCCGCGTGCCGGGAACTCGCCCACCACTCGGGCAAGGTCGGCACGGGCGTGATGATGGCTCAAGGCCTGCCGGACCCGGGCGAGTCGTGGTCGATCGAGGCGTACAAGCGGGCCGGCTTCACCCACGTCGGCGATCTTTCGTACCTTCGCCGCGCCATTTCGGGTTTTCCCACCACCCCTGAACCCACCTGGCCGGCGGGGATTCGTGTCGTTCCGTTCCACAAGTGCTTCGGCGACGATGGGCGCGAACGTCTTGCGGAACTCCTCGCCCGAACCTACGAGGGCACGCTCGACTGCCCCGAGCTTTGCGGCCTGCGTGATCCCATCGACGTGGCGGACTCGCACATGGCGACGGGCGTCTTTGACCCTTCGCTCTGGCTCATCGTCCTGAACCACGACAAGGCCGAGGGTTGCGTGCTCCTTTCGCGCAATCCCGAGCTGCGCGGCGTGGAGCTGGTCTATTTCGGCTTTGCCCCCGCGCTGCGCGGGAAGGGGATGGCGCTGCCGCTCCTGCAATACGCGGTGGGGCGAACCCGCGCCCCGAGCGTTCTGGAGCTGACGTGCGCCGTGGACGACCGCAACGAGCCGGCGAAGAAACTCTACGAGCGTGCCGGGATGCGTCGTTACTCGGGGCGTGTCGCGTTCGTTCGCCCGCTGCGTGCCGGCGTCGGGACGGTCGAAGAGCGCGCAAGTCGTTCGCCGGGCGTCTGAACAGGACTTTTGCACAAGCTTTGCGCAGGCGCGCCCGCGGCGCGTGGACAAAGTTTTTTCTCGCGCGATAAGTCCTTGTTTTTCAGGATTCATCGCCCGCGCGGGGGTCGTGTGCATGGACTTCCCGCGTTGAACCCGGCGCGCCGCTCAACTACGTTCTTGGTCCTCGGTCAAGGACATGACCGGCTGACGACGCGATCGGATTCGCTCTCGAACGAAGTGCCAGTATTCGGTTGGGCCGCGTTCCCCTCGGGGTGCGCCGGTGGTTCTGTCACTTCGTTCGGAGCGGCCGGCGCCGCGGTGGGTGGAAGGACTCCGTGTTCAAGGTGGGAGGCGGGAAAGTCGCGAGCAAGCGCGGCCGGGTGGCCGCACGCGCTCTTGGGTTTCCCGTTCGGGCGGCGCTCGGCGCGGAGGGCGGGTCGGCGTGGAGACGCGGACACCATCGGACATCTCGGCTTTCACCGCGCGCAATGGCCCGGCCCGCGAACTTCCGGCTCGGGACGGCTTGGCACCAGTCGCGCAGTCTCGGCCGGGCGTCCGTTCGGGCGATCACACGGCCGCCCGTCACGATGACGGCGTCCGTCGCCTCCGCGATCGGCTCTCTCGCGAACTGGGCCCCGCGCGCTTCGAGCGATACTTCGGCCGCGAACCTCGCCTCGATGTCCGCGACGATCATGTCGAGATCACGGTTCCCTCCGCGTTCGTCGCGGAGTTCATCGGGCGTCGCTTTGCTCCCATGATCCGCCGCGCCGCGGCCGAGGAGCTTCGCGAGAACGGCGACGTGCAGCTCCGACTCCGCGTCGAATCCGCTGGCGCCGATTCCGCCGCCCGGGGCGGAACCGGCGCGATGGACCCGAACGGCGAGCCGGCGTCCGCGGGTTCTTCCGTTCAATCGCCCGCGCCGCAGTCGGCGCATCCGATCGAGCATTCGCGCCCGCCCCGCGTTTCGCCCCGGGCCCGCGAGGCCGCCCGCGTGCTCGCGTCGCTCGATGACTTCGTCGTCGGCGAGTCCAATCGCCTTGCGTACGCCGCCGCCCTCCGCCTCATCGACGCGGGCGAGTCCTCGCTCCAATTGGTCTTGATCCACGGCGGGTGCGGCGTCGGCAAGACGCACCTGCTCCAGGGCGCCGCGCGGCGATTCCGCGAAACCCGCCCCGGCGCCGTGGTCCGCTGCACCACCGCCGAGGATTTCACCAACGCGTACATCACCGCGATCCGAGACAACCGAATCGACGATTTCCGCCGCCAGTACCGCGGCCTCGATCTCCTCTGCATCGACGACGCCCACTTCCTCTCGGGCAAGGAGCGCACGCAGTCGGAGCTTCTCCACACGCTCGACGCCCTGAAGCTCGACGGCGCCCGCGTCATCCTCGCCAGCGACGAGCACCCGCGCGACGCGCACAAGCTCAGCCAGCAGTTGCAATCGCGATTCCTCGCCGGCATGGTCGCGCGGATCGATCCCCCCGACGCCGAGCTGCGCGCCGCACTTGTGCGCGCCATCGCCAGGCGTCGCGCCCTGCTCGTCGATGAGAGCGCGGTGCGGCTGCTGTCGGATCGCGCCGGGCGCTCCGCGATCGGAGATCAGCCCGCGTCGGTGCGCGAGCTCGAAGGAATGATCACGCAGGTTGAGGCGGTCTCACGCGTCCTGCCCGAGCTGGCGATGGGC
>JABWBC010000058.1 GCA_013360695.1 Phycisphaerales bacterium | reverse complement strand
GGCGAGGACGGGCGTCCACCGCCGGCGGTCGAAGGTGGGCATGGGGGCGGCGCGGCGCGGGGCCGCGTCAGCCGAGGAGCTTGCCGAGGACCCCCGGGTAGACCCGCCGGATCGCGGCGGCGTGCTCGGGGGCCGTCACCTCCGCCAACGCCATCCGACGGGCCGCACCTCGATCACGTGGTGTGGGTCGGCGCAGATCTTCCGGGCGCGGGCCACCGCCTGGGCCTCGTCGGCGCCGATCAGCGCGACCATGCCTCCCGGCGAAGCTTCTGCCGCGTCCTGCATCGCGCGCCCGCGCAGCGTCACCAGTTCGAGACCTTCTTCAAACGACATCGCGCCCGCGACGACCAGGGCGCTGTACTCGCCCAGGCTGAGCCCCGCGCTGGCGGCGATCGGAATCTCGCCCTCGCCGAACTGCCACTTGGCGAGCAGGCCCTTCCAGCACGCGATCGACGCGACGAAGATGGCCGGCTGGCTCACGTCGGTCTTGTTCAGGCGTTCGGGCGGGCCCGAGAAACAAAGCTCGCTGAGCGGCGCGCCCAGGCGCGAGCCGAGCTGGCGATCGGCGGCCTGGAAGACCGCGCGCGCCTCGGGCGACGCGTCGTGCCAGGCCTTGCCCATGCCGACGATCTGCGCCCCCTGACCGGGACAGAGAATGACCAAGGGATTCGACATCAGCCCATGATAGGGCCAATTCCGCCGGGCTATCGGGCGGTCCGGGCGGGCGTTTGCGTGTTGTTACGGGGTGCGGGTTTCAAGCCCGGACGGGCGCTTGGCCCGGCGCGAACGCATCAGCCACAGGGTCGCCAGCCCGCTGCCCCAGCCCGAGCCCCCGAGCACCAGGAGCGGTGAAACCTCGGCGGGTGCGAGGCTGACGAAGGCAAGCGCCGTGGCGTGGGCCCCGAGCGCCTGGAGCGTCATGCCGCGAAGGCCCAGCCCCTCAATCCCGGTGAAAAGCCCGGCGACGACCAGCGCGAAGCCGACGCCCGCGGAGATGGCGGCGTCGGGCTTGATCACAAGCGCCAGGACGGCGCAGATCACGATCGGCAGGCCGAGCACGATGAGCGACGAAGTCGGAAGAGAAAAATCCAGGAGGTGCCCGACACGGTGCGACGCGTGGGCGCGGCCAGACTGAACCAGGCCGCATTCGGGGCAAAGGAATCGCCCGTCGGCCCGAGGTTCAAGGTCCTTGAGCGGGTAGTCGCATCGGCGGCACAGCCCGCCGGCGCGGACGTGCTTCTGCTGCCACGACCAGATGAGCGACACGGCGGCGGGGACCGTGCCCAGGATCGCGACCGCCGCCAGGATGTTCACGCCGCCGGCCATGGGACAGAGTATCGGAGCGAGCCGGTGCTGAGGGCGAAAAGTCGCGCGAGGCTTCACCCGCGCAGCACGCCCGACTTGGCGAGCGTCTCTCGCCATTCGTCGGCGGGCGAGCTGTCGGCCACGATCCCAGCGCCGACGGGAAACACCACGCGATCGTCCTCGATCATCGCGGTGCGGATCGCGACCGAGAGCGCGAGGTCGCCGATGTCGCTGGCGACGCCGAGCGAGCCGCAATAGAACCCGCGCGCAAAGCCCTCGAGTTCATCGATGATCTGCATGGCGCGAACCTTGGGGGCGCCGGTGACGGAGCCCGAGGGGAACGCCGCCCGCACCAGGTCGATCGGGCCCATCCCCGCGCGGAGCGAGGCGGCGATCGTCGCGACGCCCTGCCACACGCCGTGCGAGGGGTTCGCTCCGCCGTGATGCTCGATCGCGCGTTCGTGCTCGACGCGCACGCTCCCGAAATCCGCGACGCGCCCAAGGTCGTTGCGCACAAGGTCGATGATCATCGCAAGTTCGGCGTGGTCCTTGGGCGATCGCGCCAGCTCCCCGGGATCGTGGGTCGCGGGGCGCGTGCCCTTCATCGGGCGCATGACGGCCCGGCGCTCCTGGTCGCGATAGTCGACGAACAGCTCGGGCGAGAGCGAGAGGATCGCGCGGCGGTGGTCGAGCTCGATATAGGAGCCGTGCCATGCGCCGGAACTTTCAAGGAGCGCGGCGGCGAGCCGACGGCGATCACCCGCAAACGTCGCGTGCAGCGCGTGGGCGAGATTGACCTGGAAGACGTCGCCGGCCCGGATGTACTCGATGGCGCGGGCGACGGTGGACTCGTAGCGACGCCGGGAGTCGTCGGTCGGCTCGGTGATGTGAACGCTCGGCGGCGTCTCCTTCGCCCGCTCCGCCCGCGCGAGTGGATCGAGGTCGAGGCGCGGAAGTTCCTGGGGATTGCCCGCGACGGACCATCGTCCGCTCGTGTGATCGAATGCGAGCGCGGCCTCGAATCGCTGCAGCACCGCGAGCGGCTGGCTGGCCGCGACGCGCGCAGTACACCCGACGCTCGGTTCGATCCACCGCCCGAGCTCGTACGACATCGCGGTGAGCCAGCCCTGCCCGATCGTTTCGCAGGGTTCCGCCGCCCAGCACGAGGCGCGTGCCTTCCGCGTCGACGCCCACGTGCGCTCGATCTCGCCGAGAGGATCGGACTCGCGCGACGCGAGGACGAACCGAGTGTCGCAGGGCTTCACCAGCAGCGTGCAGCGCGAAACATCGTGATCGCCCGCGCGATAGACCACGCCGAGCGGTTGGTCGCTCGGCCAGGCGCGGATTACGTCGGCGGGCGAGGGCGCCGGGTTGCTGGTGGGTGTCGGGTGCTGCGGCTCCGACGCGGGGCGAACGTGCCCAGGCCCGCCGCCACTCCCGGCGCGCAAGGCCACGCCGCCGAGATCGATCGGTGTACCGGCGTGGATGGGTCCGAGCGTCGCCAACAGCCCGAGATATTAGAAACCCCGGCGAATCGTGCGGGGAATCCCCCCGGACTCGTCAACCGCGCCCGACCTCCATAGGATTCTGGACTCGCGACGGGACGGAGCCTCCCGACGCGAAAGCCGGCGCCCCGTTGGAAGCTTCGGTACGGCCTGTAATCGGCCAAAGTACGGAAGAAGTACGGCGGATTCGTCGTCCAAGTCGGCCGGAATCTCCGGTACGCGCTCCCGCGTGTGGTCTTCGCGCCGCCCTTTGGCGACGCAACGAGAGGTCTCAGCATGTCGAGCAAAGGAAGCAGTGCCGTCGCCAAGCGCCCCGTCAATAAGTCGCGCGCCGGCAGCCCGGCCCAGATCGTTGAGGCGCCCGCCGCTAAGAAGAATGGCGGGCCCAAGCCCAAGCCCGGCAAGATGGTCTACTACTTCGGCGCGTCCCGCACCGAAGGCAACAGCACCATGAAGCCCCTTCTCGGCGGCAAGGGCGCCAACCTCGCCGAGATGACCTCGATCGGTCTCCCGGTGCCGCCCGGCTTCACGATCACGACCGACGCCTGCGCCGCGTACTACAAAAACGGTCAGCAGCTTCCCTACGGCCTCATGAACGAGGTTAACAAGAACATCGCGGTGCTTGAGGCCGAGCTCGACAAGAAGTTCGGGAGCAACGACAACCCGCTCTTGGTGTCCGTCCGTTCGGGTGCCGCGGTGTCGATGCCCGGCATGATGAACACGATCCTGAACCTGGGCCTGACCGACGCTTCGGTCGCGGGCCTGGCCGCCGCCACCAGCAACGCCCGCTTCGCCTATGACGCGTACCGCCGCCTGATCAACATGTTCGGCGACGTGGTGATGGGCGTGGACCACAGCCACTTCGAGGAAGCGTTCAAAAAGATCAAGGCCAAGTACAACGCCAAGGACGATACCGATGTGCCCGAGAAGGGCATCATCGAGTTGTGCGAGGCCTACAAGGGCGTGTACCAGAAGCACGTCGGCGAGGTCTTCCCGCAGAACCCGTTCAAGCAGCTCGAACTGGCGATCGAGGCCGTCTTCAAGAGCTGGAACAGCGACAAGGCCGTCTCTTACCGGCGCATCGAGGGCATCCGCGGGCTGAACGGCACGGCGGTGAACGTCCAGTCGATGGTGTACGGCAACATGGGCGATGACTCGGGCACCGGCGTCGCCTTCACCCGCAACAACGCCACGGGCGAGAACGCGTTCTACGGCGAGTTCCTCGTCAACGCCCAGGGCGAGGACGTCGTCGCCGGCATCCGAACGCCCAGGCACGTCGACGAGATGCCCAAGTGGAACAAGGACGTCTACAACCAGCTCCTCAAGATCAAGGGCCGGCTCGAGAAGCACTACAAGGACATGCAGGACATCGAGTTCACCATCGAGCGCGGCAAGCTCTACATGCTCCAGACCCGCACCGGCAAGCGCTCCGGCATCGCGTCGGTCCGCATCGCCTGCGACATGCTGCGCGAGAAACTCATCGACGAGAAGACCGCGATCCTTCGCATCCCCGCCGGCGATCTGACCCAGCTCCTGCTCCCCAGCTTTGATCCCGCGAGCAAGAAGAAGGCCACCACGCTCACGCGCGGCATCCCGGCCTCGCCCGGCGCCGCGACCGGCAAGCTCGCGTTCACGGCCCACGAGGCCGTCGAGCGGGCCCGCGCCGGCGAGAAAGTCCTGCTCGTTCGTTCCGAGACCAGCCCCGAGGACGTCGAGGGCATGCACTCGGCGGTCGGCATCCTGACGTCGACCGGCGGACGCACCAGCCACGCGGCGGTGGTCGCGTGCGGCTGGGGCAAGTGCTGCGTCGTGGGCGCGGGCGAGCTCAACATCGACGAGAAGAAGGGCACGCTGAAGGTCGCGGGCCAGACCTTGGGGCGCGACAGCGTCGTCTCGATCGATGGCTCGACCGGCGAGGTGATGCTGGGCGCGATCTCCAGCATCGAGCCAAAGCTCTCCGGCGATTTCACCCTGGTCATGAAGCTCGCGGATAAGTATCGCACGCTGGGCGTTCGCACCAACGCCGACACGCCCGAGGACGCGCAGCGGGCCCGCGAGTTCGGGGCCGAGGGCATCGGCCTCACGCGCACCGAGCACATGTTCTTCGAGGGCGAGCGCATCAAGGCGATGCGCGAGATGATCCTCGCCGAGAACCGCGCCGACCGCGAGAAGGCGCTGGCCAAACTCCTGCCCTATCAGCGTGACGACTTCGTCGGCATCTTCAAGGCGATGAAGGGCCTGCCGGTCACGATCCGCCTCCTGGACCCGCCGCTCCACGAGTTCCTCCCGCAGGACGACGCGACGCAGACCGAAATGGCGCAGATGCTGAAGATCAGCGCCGAGAAGGTCCGGCGTCGCGTGGCGCAGCTGCACGAGATGAACCCGATGCTCGGGCACCGCGGTTGCCGCCTGGCGGTCACGTATCCCGAGATCCTCGTGATGCAGGTCCGCGCCATCGTCGAGGCGACGATCGAGTGCCTGCGCAGCAACATCAAGGCGATGCCCGAGATCATGGTCCCGCTCATCGGCACCAAGCGCGAGCTGGCCGCCCTCCGCGCCGAGATCGAGGCGACCATCGCCGAGGTCAAGGCCGAGCAGGACTACAAGCCGCGCCTGGACATCAAGATCGGCACCATGATCGAGATCCCGCGTGCCGCCCTGACGGCCGACGAGATCGCCGAGGTCGCCGAGTTCTTCTCGTTCGGCACCAACGACCTGACGCAGATGACGTTCGGCTATTCGCGCGACGACATCAACACCTTCCTCCCCGACTACCTCAAGCGCGAACTGCTCGACCACGACCCGTTCCAGTCGCTCGACCAGGAGGGCGTGGGCCAGCTGGTGAAGATGGGTGTCGACAAGGGCCGCTCACGCAAGCCCGATCTGAAGGTCGGCATCTGCGGCGAGCACGGCGGCGACCCCAAGAGCGTTCACTTCTGCCACCGCGCCGGCCTCGATTACGTCTCCTGCTCGCCGTTCCGCGTGCCGATCGCGCGACTGGCGGCGGCGCAGGCGGCGATCATGGGCGAGCAGGCCGCCAAGAAGTAAGCGCCGCACGTGAGTTTCCCGCGGTTCACCCCGCGGTGGGCTCACGCGTCGACAAGTTCGGATCGACGACATCATGAAGCGTCGAACGCCCCCGCCCCTCGATGAGAGTGGTGGGGGCGTTTTCTTTGGGCACGCGTGGTCTCAACGCACGGGTAAGCCACGAGCTTTGCAGAATGGCGACACGCGTCGACGCGAGCATCAAAGAGCGAGATTGCGTCGAGCGCGAGAGCTCGACGCTTGCTCACGCGTGATGGCTTTCGATTGGATGCGCCGGCGCTTTGGTGCGAGTTCCTTCACTTCGTGGGTGTAGCCCCAGTGGTCCATGTTGGAGTGGCCACGCCGCCCGCCGGAGCCGCCCTCAGCCTTTCAAGTATTCCAGCTCATTCCTACCACTCCGGCCCGCCGGAGTAGCGCGCGTACACGTCCGCCATCGCCTGTACCATCTCGCCCAGCGTGCAGTTGCACAACGCCCCTTCGACCAGCGCCGGCATGACGTTCGTCGCGTGCAGCGAAGGTCCCGGCCCCAGCTTCAGCACGCCCAGCATGTGGCGCGGCGGGCGTCCCTGCGAGACGTCGCGGATGTTGTCCAGCGCCTTGGCGACCTGCGACGCGTCGCGCCGCTTCTTGAACGCCGCCAGACGCTCGCACTGCTCGGTCTCCACCTGCTCGCTGATCTTGAGGATGTCGATCGGGCGTTCCTCGGTGCTGTCGGCGTAGGCGTTGACGCCCACGATGATGCGGTCGCCCGCCTCGCACTCCTCGCTGAAGCGATAGCTCGCCTCGGCGATCTTGCGACGGAAATAGCCCTTGTTGATGCCGCTGACGACCGACTTGCCGAACGTGCGGCGGGATTGATAGGCGGGATGGTTGGCGAGCGGCTCGGCGTTGGCCTCGGCCTTGGCCCGCGACGGGTTCCAATCCGCGTACGCACCCATCTGGTCGATCTCGTGGATGAAGTTGAGCGCCTCGCGCTCCATGGTGTCGGTCAGCTGCTCGATGAACCAGGAGCCGCCGAGCGGGTCGACCACGCGCGTCACGCCCGTCTCGTGGGCCAGGATCTGCTGCGTGCGCAGCGCCACCGTCACCGCCTGCTCGGTCGGAAGGCCCAGCGTCTCGTCCATCGAGTCGGTGTGCAGGCTCTGGCACCCGCCCAGCACCGCGGCCATCGCCTGGTACGCCACGCGCACGATGTTGTTGAGCGGCTGCTGCTCCGTCAGCGAGCAGCCCGCGGTCTGCACATGTGTCTTCATGAACCACGAGCGCTCGTTCTTGGCGCCGTAGCGATCGCGCATCACGCGGGCCCAAATGCGCCGGGCCGCCCGCAGCTTGCAAAGCTCCTCGAAGAACTCGTTGTGGCTGTTGAAGAAGAAGGAGAGGCGCGGGGCGAAGTCGTCGATCGCCAGCCCCCGCTCCATGCACGCCTCGACGTACTCCATGCCGTCGCGGAGGGTGAAGGCGAGCTCCTGGGTGGCGGTGCTGCCGGCCTCGCGGATGTGATAGCCCGAGATCGACACGCTGTTCCACTTGGGGACGTGGCGCGACTGGAACTCGATGGTGTCGACGACGAGCTTCACCGACGCCTCGGGCGGATAGATGAACTCGTTCTGGGAGTGGAACTCCTTGAGGATGTCGTTCTGCAGCGTGCCGCCCAGCGTCGACCACGAGATGCCGCGCTGCATGGCGTGGGCGAGGTACATGGCCCAGATGACGGCGGCCGGGCCGTTGATGGTCTGCGACACCGTGACCTCGCCGACGGGGATGTCGGCGTAGAGGCGGTGCATGTCCTCGATGGTGTCGATCGCAACGCCGCACTTGCCGACTTCGCCGACGCAGAGCGGGTCGTCCGAGTCCCGTCCCATCAGCGTGGGCAGGTCGAACGCGGTGGAAAGGCCGGTGTTGGCGGCGGTCGAACTCTTGGCCTGCGCAAGCAGGTACTTGAAGCGCTTGTTGGTGTCGTCGGCGCTCCCGAAGCCCGCGAACTGGCGCATGGTCCACAGGCGGGTGCGATACCCCTGCGGGAACAGCCCGCGTGTATAGGGGAACTGGCCGGGCTGGGCGTTGTTGCCCAGGTCGCGGTCGATGTGCTTGAGCGATTCGGGGGGCCCGCCCGCGATGGTGTTTGGGCCATAGGACGGATCGAGCACCAGGCCCGAGATGGTGACCGCGCTGGGGTCGACCGGCGCCTTGGCGGGCTTGCCGGCAGCGGGGCCCGTGGCGGGAGCGGTGACGCCGGAAAGTCGATCGGGGGTCGAGGTGCTCATAGGGACAATTCTATCTGTGCGGCCCTTGCGGCCCAAGCGCGGCGTGGTCGAACCGTCCGATGGCGCTGGAATCGCGCCACTGGGAGGATTGAAAACAACCTTTACGTTTGCTTGTCCGGATAACCCGCGGGTGGTGTAAAGCCGGGTGGAGACTCCACCGATCAAGCAGCGACGACGGAGGGTCGGCTGCGGGGCCGGCTGAGACATCTCTGCAGACTGGGTAAGGAGCCCTTCATGTTGAACCGCGCTCGTGGCTGTCGGCTTGCTTGTGTGGCGGGGACGAATCGCTCGTTTGATCTTCTCGAACCTCGTACGCTGCTCAGCGGCGACTACCTCCGTTTCGACCTGGCCGCCCAGGCGGGCACCAACGCCGTCGTCGCCGCCGATTTCGATCGCAACGGCATCATGGACCTCGCCGCCGCCAACGCCGACGCGGGGAGCGTCTCGGTCATCCTGAACAAGGAAGGCAAGTTCCAGAGCACGGACAACTACCCGACCGGCGGCACGCCCTATGAGCTCGGCATCTTCGACTTCAATCGCGACACATTCCCCGACCTCATCACCCTCGACCGACAGAACGCCAAGATCATCACGATCCAGAACAACGGCGACGGCACCTTCGGCAGCGGCCCGGAGATCGATCTCCCTGAAGGGGCCCACGCCGTTCGCGTCGGTGATTTCAATCACGACGAGCGCATGGACCTCGCGGTGCTCATGCCCGCTGAAAACGCCGTACGCATCTACCTCCTCGGAGAGGGCGACGAGAACGGCCCGCCCGCCCTCGGCGAGTACGCGTCGTACGGCGTGGGCAACGGCGCATCATTCCTCGAGATGGGCGACGTCAACTCCGACGGCGTGCTCGATCTGGTCACCACCAACACCGACGATGACACCGTCACCGTGCTCACCGGCGTCGCGGGCACCCCGAGCAACGGCGACTGGCTCCACGACGTCTTCACGCGCCTCATTCATCGCGAGCCCAACACCGGCGAGCTCGACTCTTGGCTCTCCGACCTCGACTCCGGCGCCAAGGAGCGCATCGACATTGTGAGCGAGATCGCGGGGAGCGACGAGTTCCTCCGCATGGCGATGGACCGCGCGTATACGCGCCTCTTCGACCTCATGCCCGACCAGGCCGCCCGCGACGTGATGCAGGACACCTGGGGCTTCACCGGCGAGTGGAACGATTGGTTCGCCCATATGGCGACCAGCGACGGGTTCGTCGCCCACCACGGGCATGGCAACGAGACCTGGTTCAACGCCGCGTTCCCGCGCCTGGTCGGACGCCAGCCCGGCGTCACCGAACGCGTGCAGTACATGTCGATGTTCGACGACCAGAGCACGCAGCTCATCGACGTCTGCCGCGCCATCATGGACTCCGACGCGTACGTCGAGTCCTCGCTCCGGCGCGTCTATTTCGACATCCTGCGCCAGCAGCCCGACCAGGGCCAGTTCGACACCCTCGCCGCGATTTACGACGAGCAGGGCGAGGGCTCCGTGATCGCCCGACTCCTCGGTTCCGACGACTTCTTCAATCAGTCAGCCTCCAGCGATGGATCGTTCGCCCAGATGGGCGTGTACGACGTGGGCGACCAGCCCGGCTCGGTCCGCATCGACCGCGCGGGCGACGACCACAACATGGACCTGGTCGTCACCAACGCCGGCTCGGGCAACGTCACCATCCTCACGGGCAACGACGCCCATGATTCCTTCGCACCAACCTTCACCATCGACGCGGGCAATCAGCCCTCGTCCAGCTTCGGCTTCGTCGAGCCCGGCAACGGCTATGTTCTCGCGGTCGCCAATCGCGGCGACGACACCGTCTCGGCCTTCAAGATCAAGCTCGACGCCACGGTCGTCCTCTTCGATGTCGTCAAGGTCGGCGACCAACCCGCCTGGGTTGTCCCCGGCTGGTTCGGCAAAGCCAACGGCATGGCGGTGGCCAACCAGGGCGACGGCACCGTGACCGTCATCCTCTTCGGCGAGGGCGGCGATCAGAACGACAACGACGGGAGCAACGACGACATCGCCGTCCCCGGCGCACCCGATCTGGCCGACATCAGCGACACCGGCGACGACCACTCCGACAACGTCACCCGCTACAACAACGCCGGGCGCCCGCTCAAGTTCATCGTGGGCGACGTGCCGCAGGGCGCGTTCGTGAACATCTTCGCCGACGGCATCTTCCTGGGCAATGCCCTCTCGCGCGACGACACCGGCTTCGTTGAGATCTGGACCGACGGCTTCACCGTCCTCCGCGACGGAGAGCACGAGGTCCGGGCCTCGCTCACCATCAACGGGCGCGAGGGAGACAAGGGCGAGGCCCTCGTCATCACCGTGCGCACGCCCAAGGTCGAGGCCGACCAGTCCGGCTCCGGCAACGTCATCACGCGCGGCGACGACGGCGCCCCCATCGTCCGCCGCCGCGGCGATGACGGGCAGTACCAGGACTTCAATCTCCACGACCTGACCGGCGGCCCGGACATCACCGGCGACGTCGTCACCATGGACGAACCCAAGAACGAGCAGTACTACGCCGCCGGCCAATCCGACGACGGCGTCGTCCTCTACACCGAGGACGGCGACGGCGGCTGGCGCAACCGCAACCTCACGCAGGAAGTCCCCGGCGCCGAGCCCTTCGCAGGCGCCGACATGG
This sequence comes from Phycisphaerales bacterium, assembly GCA_013360695.1. GTDB lineage: Bacteria > Planctomycetota > Phycisphaerae > Phycisphaerales > UBA1924 > JABWBC01. Next base: position 10,117 of record JABWBC010000058.1, on the reverse strand, counting down.
ATGTCTACACCACGCCCTGGGGCTACGTGAACATCGTCGGCGTCAACGCAGAGGGCGAGCCCATCATGTATTGGCAGGACGGCCAGACCGACGAGTCCGGCGACTACCGCTGGAACTGCACCAACATCGGCGAGACCGAGCTCCAAGCCAACGACCAGCCCGTCCCCGATTGGACCAGCGACATCGAGAGCTATGTCACGCCCTGGGGCGGCCTAAACGTCGCGGGCATCGACAGCAACGGGCACGTCTACGTCGTCTGGTGGTCACCCGCCTCCAACGGCTGGATCTCCAGCGACCTCACCAGCCTCACCGGCACGCTCGGCATGGTCGGCTCGCTCTCCACCTTCGTCACCGAGTGGGGCGGCATCACCATCACCGGTCTCGACGAGCAGGGGCACATGATCGCGCTGTGGTGGGCGCCCGGAACCGACTGGCAGTACACCGACATGACCACCTACCTCGGCGCCGCCGACTTTGAACAGGGCTCGCAGTTCTCCTTCGTGACTGACGACAGCAAGCTCATCATCACCGGCCTCTCCAAGGAAGGCAGCGTGATGTTCTTCAAGTGGACCCTGGAAAACCAGACCTGGGAGTACACCAGCCTCTCGCTCCCCGACACCGAGAACAGCCCGATCGTGGGCGCCCTCTCGGGCTACGAGGGTGACGACGGCACACTCCACGTCGTCGCGTCCAACCTCGACGGCCAGGCCCTCGACTGGTCCAACAACCCCAGCGTCGACAACACCTGGGCCTTCAGCAACCTCGGGTGATGAACTGATCGCCCTTGCACGACCGCGCGGGCTCGGTGATCGCACCGGGCCCGCGTTTTTCTTGGCCAAAGCACGGGAGCGCGCGATACGTGGCGCTTCGACGGCATCCGTCCTACTGACCGCATCGTTTGCCGGTTTCGGGCTTCATCGTCTCCCCGCTACCCTCATCCGCCCATGAACGAGGCCGCGCCCAACTCTCCCGCCCCAGCCCCGCTCGACCCCGAGTCCGTCGGATTCGTCCTCGAACTCGGCCGTGCCTTGCACATCTGCGGCACGCCCGCTCACCGCCTCGAAGAGGCCATGCTCCGCATCTCCGATCGCCTCAATCTTCCCAACGGCCAGTTCTTCTCCACGCCCACCTCCATCACCGCCTCCTTCGGCCCCATCGGCGCGCAGCAGACCGGCCTCCTCCGCGTAGAGCCCGGCGAGACCAATCTTGACAAGCTCGTCCGCGTCGATCGCGTCGCCGACGACGTCGCCTCCGGCGCGACCACCGCGCACGACGGCCTGGCGCGCATCCGCGACATCCTCGCCATCCCCGCACGCTTCCCGTGGTGGATTCGCGCCGGCTCCTTCGGCGTTTCATCGAGCGTCGCCTGCCGCTTCTTCGGCGGCGGGTGGCGCGAGATTGTCGTCGCCGGCATCGTCGGGCTGTCCGCCGGCGCGCTGGCCATCACCACCTCGCGCTTGCCCACCATGGCGCGGCTGAGCGAGTTCTTCGCTGGGCTCGCGGGCGGTTTTCTCGCCGCCGCACTCTCGCCCGCGATGCAGCCCTTCTCCCCCGTGCTCGCCACGCTTGCGGGCCTCATCGTTTTCATGCCCGGCCTGACCATCACGCTCGCGATGACCGAACTCGCCACGCGCAACCTCGTCTCCGGGACGGCCCGCCTCATGGGCGCGCTCATGACCCTCGTCCTCGTGGGCATGGGCGTCGCCGTCGGGCGCGCGATCGCCGAACGCTTCGTTGGCACGGTCGGCGACCCCGATCCCTCGCCCCTTCCTGATTGGACCCAGCTCATCGCGCTGGTCATCGCGCCCGTTTCATACACCGTCCTCTTCAACTCGCGCTCCGCGCACTTTTTCACCGCCCTCGTCGCCGTCTTCGTCGGGTTCTTCGGCGCCCGCGCGGGTGCATATATCCTCGGCCCCGAACTCGGCGTCAGCGTCGGCGCGTTCATGGTCGGCCTGGCCGCCAACATCTACGCACGCCTCCGCGCCCGTCCCGCGGCCTTGGTCGCCGTCCCCGGCATGATGGTCCTCGTGCCCGGCGGACTTGGCTTCAAGAGCCTCGAAGCCCTCCTCGGCCGCGACGTGCTCTCGGGCGTTGAGATCGCCGTCAGCGTCGTCCTCATCGCCGCCTCGCTCGTCGGCGGCCTGTTCCTCGCGAACGTCGCCGCGCCGACGAAGAAGTTGGTTTAGCGGGCCCCGAGCATCAGCGAAGAGAACAGTTCGTCTCCTCGTGCCTTCGTGATTTCGTGACCTCCGTCACTCGTCACTCTCGGTCCGCACAAAAACGACAACCGCCTTCGCCCGCGGATGAAGAAATCGCGGGCAGAGGCGGTTGCAGGAGGGTGGCTCGTCGCGAGTGTTCAGCGACGAGCGGTGAGGAGTGTCTCGTTTGCTGCCTGTCCCTTCTGGAAATTCGTGTACAGCCACACCGGCATCTCGATGTTGCCCAGGTGCCTGTGGATCAGTGGCTCGACCTCTTCCCATTTCAACCCGCCCACGCCCGTCGCGAGCTTGGGCAGCGCCACGCTCCCCGGCTTGTCGGCGTCGATCAGCGAGCGCAGTTTCTTGAGCGCGTGATTGACCGATTCGTGCGTCGCACGCCCGGGGTGCTTGCCATGGTCATACGCCGCCTCTTGAGTCAGGAGGCACGCGATCCGCACCGGCCCATTCGGCCCAGACCCGGACCACACCCACATCTCGCCCGACTTGGGGTGATGCGTCTGGCAATAGTGGCGGAAGTCCTTGTACATCGCGGGGAACCGCTCGCGGAGCTGCAGCGCCAGCCCGGCGTGGAAATCGTCGTTGGGGGCCACGCCGTGGGCGATGACCGCGGCCTTGCTCAGCAGGATGTCGCCGGTGACCTCGTGGATGTTCTGGGCGGGCTTCACGGGTAGACCTCCGTGGGCGGCGGGAAATTGTGGGGGAAACACACGCCGCGGCCCAGTATACGAATACAGGATCGGCAAGTCAAGTATTCAAGAGAAGAGAGAGTTGAGGGAATCGGGCAGATTGGGGTGGGGCTATTCGGGGGGCTGTCGCTTCACTGTATTGAAATCGTCGCCGAGGTAGCGTCGTTCGAAAATTCGGTTGTTCGGAATCGCGGCCCGCATCTGATCGGCGCATTCAAGCCCACCGTCCGGCGTAATCGTGATCGAGTGAAGCTTGGACAAATAGGTCGTGCGTTCATCCTGAACCACGAACAGATGCGGCGGCTGTAGCTCCACGCGGTATTCGACCCAGTGACCCGAAGAGATACCGAGAGCATCCCAGTCAATCGGAATGCGGGTCGTCGTGCTCGCATCCTCGGTGCTCCATATTCCCCCGGGCAGAACCACTCCACGGTACCCCTCTACGCGGAAGATCTGGGCCCAGCCCCTTGTGCCCCAGTCGGGATGAATGACGACCCGAACGGGCTTGTCGATCTGGTTATGCACGACATACGGCCCGCCCGCAGGAGAAATCACACACCCGCCAAGGCCGCTCGCGCACGCCGCGGCCAGAACCGCCGCAAGCACACCACGAGTAATGCACGTCGTCATCGTCATCACTCCTTCCGCGCCTCGCCGACATCCGCCCGCACCAATCCGATCACGCGACCTGACGGTAACTCAATCCGTTGATAGCCGCCGCCGCATTCTCCTTGAGAATGATGAACGCCGGGCGATCTACTTCCTCTGCTCCTTCAAAATCTCCGCCGCCGCCGAATCAAAGAACGCCACGCACTTCCGCACGTTCTCTTCCAGTTCCTTCCCCTCGGTGTTCTCGTACTCGACCAGCACGACGCCCTTGAACCCCTGGCGGACGAGCTCTCGCATCATCGCCTTGGCGTCGCCGTGCCCCGTGCCCCACGGGCGATCGAGGTACTCGCGCGGCTTGCCCGGTTCCGGCGCAACGTCCTTGAAATGCAGCTCGATGATCCGGCCCTCGAGCTTCTTGAGCTGCTCAACCGCCGTCAGCCCCGAGCGCGGCCAGTGCCCCGTATCGGCGCACGCCCCGATCAGCTTCGCGCGCTTGCCCACGTGCTCCAGCACGATGTCCGGGCTCCAGTAGCGCGACGGCTTGGGATGGTTGTGGACCGCCAGGCGGATGTTGTATTCAACCGCCAGCTTCTCGACCATGTCCCACGCCTCGAACTCCGGCTCGCACGAGATCGCGCCCATGCCCATCGCCTTGGCGAACTCGAACTTCGCCCGCGCGTCTTCTTCCTTGGTGGAGAATCCGACCACGCCGAAGCTGCTGGCCGTGATCTTGCGCTCGCCGAGCTTCTTCTTAAGCGCGTCCAGGTGCTCCTTGGCCATGCCGGGCCCGACCTTCACGTCCTTGTGCTCGGGCGAGAGCGACTGCCCCGCGAAGAGCTCGATGTTGGTGAGCCCAAGCTCGGCGGCGATGTCGATGGTCTCAAACGTGGTGCGGTCGCGGAACGTCCACGCCTGCGTGCCCAGGGTCAGGCCCAGCGCGTCCGCGGCCACAGAGTTCCGCGGCGAGGCCTTGACGCCGGGGGCTGCGGGAGCGGTGGGGGCGGCGGGCTGAGAGGTCGCGCCCAATCCCGCCAACGCGGCAACGCCGAAGGACAGGGCGGCGAACGAAACGGTGGTCTTCAAAAACGTGCGGCGCATCGAAAAGCTCCGAAAAGTGTGCGGCTGAAGCATCAGCATACCGCGGAGAGCACGCACGCGACGCCGAAATGCCCGCCGCACATTGGGAACCCAGGCCCGTCTTCCCCGAGGAAGCACCAAACTGTCTGCATACCTCTGGACGCCCTCAGAGCCACTCGCACGGAGTTCAGCACGCGGGCGGACACTGCTTGGTCCTGAGATCGCACACCCCGAGCCACTCCCGCGTGCGCCGTGCCGCGTCCGCGATCAGCGCGCGATACACGACCATGCCGACCAGCATCAGCGCCACGCCCCCCGCCGTGTGATACCAGCGCAGCGTCTTGCTCGCATTGAACTTCTCCGCGGCGTCGAACGCGACCACATCCCACAGCGTGTGGATCGCCGCCGCGCCCAGCAACGCCAAAGCCGTGTACAGCACCGCACGCGGCGCGCGCGTCACGAGCAGCCCTACACCGTAGCCCCCGATCCCGCCGAAAATCAGGTGCCCCGCCAGCCGCACGGGCTCCTGCGGCGGGAGATGAGTCGCGTGGTCAAGCCCGAGCACCCACACCGATTCCTCCAGCGCCGCCCCCAGCCCCGCGAACGAGCCATAGATCATGCCGTCGATCGGTTCATTGACGTGCCGCGCCGCCAGCCGCGCCAGCACCAGCACCACCAGCAGCTTGGCGATCTCCTCCGACAGCCCCGCCAGCGACGCCAGCGAGATGTTGGGCATGATCCTGCCCTGCTCGGCGAAGTGGTTGATGGTCCACACCTGCAATCGCCCCGAGAGCCACATGAGGGCGGCCCCCATCGACGTCGCCAGCACGATCATGCGCAGCGGCTCGCGGTGATACACGTCGTAGCGCCACGCCGCCGCGCCGATCAACACGCCGCAGACCGCGAGCGTGAGGTACAGGATGATCGTGGAAAGCAGCACGCCGCCAGCATACCCAAGACGCCCACCTCAGGCTCCGCCCGCCACGCCCGCCTCCCAACCCGGCCCCCCGTATCGCCTCCGCCGCCTTCCGCTTCTCTTCACCTTCTCTTCCCATGGTGTCGAGCGCCCCGATGCCCCGTGTCTTCTTCCTCAATGCCCAAGCTGCGGCAGGGACTTCTCGAGCAACTCCAGCGCCGCGTGCGTGTACTTCGGGTGTCCCTCGTGCTCCACGAACGCCGGCACGCACGCCGCCATGAGCACACGCCGCACCATCGCCAGCTCCGTGTAGTTGTCATCGCACGGGAGGCCGCGCTCGCGCCGGAGCTTCGCCATGTGCGACACGGGCTTCACGCCGTGGAGCAGATCGACCTTCCCCCAGTACAAGCGCTCCAGGTACAGCGCGTCCTCGACCCAGTGCCCGGCGTGGACCAGCGCCAGGTCCAGCAGCGTGCACCCCCGTCTTGCCCGCGAATCGCCCGCGCGGCGCATCGCATTGCCCGGGTGCAGATCGCCGTGGCACCACGTGTGAATCCGCCGCGACTCCCACTTGGAAAGCAGCCAGTCCAGCCGGTGCTGCACCTTTTTCACCGCCTCGTTCCAGCGCTGCTCGTCCGTCAGCCCGTGGTGCTTCGAGTTCTCGCGCGCCCGGTGCAGGAGCTTGTCCCAGTCGTGCGGCCGGGGCTTTTCATCGACCGGGCGGATCTCGCCCGCCCGCCGGTGAAACTCCACCGCCGCGTCGATCAACTCCTCAACCGCCCGCGACCCGTCCGGCTTGGAAAACTCCGGCGTCACCGGCGAACCCGGGAATCGCTCGATCACGAACCACGCCAGGTCATACCCGCCGAGCTCCGTCCCTCCCGCCAGCATCCGCGGCGTGGGCAGCTCGTGGCTCGCGGAGAACTGCTCCGCGCTGCACAATCCCAGCAGCGTCGTCCAGCGATACTCGTTGGGCCCGATCGGCAGCTTCACCAGCACGCCCGTCGTCCGTCCATCGGGGAACTTCCACTCCGCGAACCCCGTCGCCGCCCCGCCGTGCTGCCACGCCGACTTGAACCACTCGATCTCGCTCAATTGACCGTCGCACGCCGCGTGCAGCACCGGGTCCAGCATGATCGCCAGGTCGTGCGAGTCCTGGCGCGGCGCCTGCTTGTGTTCTGGTCCACCCATCGCTTTCCAGCCGCTCCTTCAGCCAGTTGTCGACACCCCGCGTCCGTCACCCCATCCGTTCGGCGGCCCGCCCGCCCCGTGAGTCCCATCGGCCCCCGCGCCCGAACACTTTACCGTCTTTGACCCAACCGTCGCACTCCGATCGATCAGATTTTCACGCCCCGATTCCCGCTGCGCTCAACCCTCAGACTCCCGCCCCGAGTCGCCCCCAATGCCGCCCATCCGGTTTCCTGTCGCCCTTCTCTGTGCCTCTCTGTCGAATGCTTTTCTTCGTCCGCTCCCCGCGCTCTTCGCCGTCCTTCTCCGTGCCTCTCCGTGTTCCACCGTGGTGAACTGCACTTCTTCAGACCTACGCCGAGCCCTCGACCCGCGAGAGCTCGATGAGCTGCTCCACGCTCAACTGCTCCGCACGCTGGCTCGCCCCGATCCCCGCCGGAAACGCGAACCCGCGCCCCAGCACGCTCCCGATCTGCTTCCGCCTCTGCCCAAACACCTTCTGGCAGCACGCCGCCAGCCGCGGCAGGTCATCCGTCAGCGGCGTGGCTCGCCGTACGATCGACACCATCGCGCTCGTCACATCCGGCCTCGGCCAGAAACACTCCGGAGGCAGCGTCGCCACCAGCGACACCTCCGCCGCCGCCTGCGCGATGATCCCCAGCGTGCCGTATTCGTCCGTCCCGGGCTTGGCCAGCAATCGATCCGCCACCTCGCGCTGGATCGTCACGTGCATCGAGCGACAACTCGCCCACGACGCCAGCAGCGTCGTCATCAAGGGCGACGCCGCGCCATACGGCAGGTTCGCGACGAGCCGGAACCCGCGTCCGCCGCCGCCCGCTCCGACCGACTCGCCCGCCGACTCGCCCGTCATCTCGCGCAGCGTTCGCGTCAGCTCTTCATTCAGCGCGTGCTTGCCTTCGAGGCAATCGCCCTCGATCAGCGTGAAGCGCCCGGAAGTGGGGGACGCAAGCCGCTCACGCAGCATCCGCGCCAGCCCATGATCAAGCTCGCACGCGATCACCCGGCAGCCCCGCGACAGAAGCTCCTCCGTCAGCGTGCCCGTCCCGGGTCCGACCTCAAGCACCACGTCGCCGGCACCAACGCCCGATGCGTCCACCAGCTTGCGAATCAGGTTGTGATCCAAAAGGAAATTCTGCCCCAGCGCCTTCCGCGGCGAGAGCCCGTGCTGGGCCAGAATCGCTCTGATGTCCGCCAACGTCTGCACGCCCACACAATACGTCGGCTCTGCGACGTCGGTGCTCTTGGGTGCCCCGTCGGTCCCCGCCGGTCCTTTTCCCGCTCGTGCGACAAGCACGACTTCGTCTCCTCACTCGTCCATTCCGCCTCTCCCCCTCGTGCCCAGCGCCTGGTGCGGTTGCAACTTAAGCGGCGCATCCTCCCATCGCCCATCGCCCATCGCCCATCGCCCATTGCCCATTCACCATTGCCGATTGCCGACGGCCGTACTCGACGCGCGACTCCGAGCCAAACTCCCGAACGCCCCGTGCCCCGTGCCCCGTGCCCCGTGCCTTCTTCTCCTACCCTCCGCCCATGCCCGACCCCGCCAAAGCCCTCTTCTACTTCATGCCCCTCGTCTATGACGTCCTCCACGAGCCCGGCACCGCCGCCGAAGTCCGCGGCCTCTCCCGAATCGCCCGCCGCTTCGTCACCTGCAAACCCTCCGCCGCTCGCACATGGCTCGAGCCCGCCTGCGGCACGGGCCGCTACCTCCGCGCCGCCGCCCGCCACGGAATCCGCGCCATCGGCTTCGATCTCGCCCCCGAGATGGTCACCTACGCACAGTCCCGCGTCCCCTCCGCCACGATCTTCCGCGCCACCATGCAGCGCTTCGCCCGCCACGTCCCCAAGGCCTCCGTCGGCTTCGCGTTCAACATGATCAACACCATCCGCCACCTCCCCAGCGATCGCGCCATGCTCGAGCACTTCCGCGACATCGCCCGCGTCCTCGCGCCGGGCGGCGTCTACGTCGTCGGAATCTCTCTCACAAACTACGGCAATGAAATCCCCACCGAAGACGTCTGGGTCGGCAAACGCGGCGCCATGCAGGTCCGCCAGGTCGTGCAGTACCTCCCGCCCGAATCACGCCGCGGCCCGCGCGCCCGCCACGAGGCCTGCATCTGCCACATGACCATCACCAAGCGCTCGGGCAAGCGCGTCGAAGAGGAAGACCTCGACTTCACCTACCACCTGCGCTGCTACAACCTCGAGCAGTGGTACAAGCTCCTCGACCGCTCGCCCCTCCGCGTGCTCGCGACGATCGACGAGCGCGGCAAAGACCTGCCGCCCGCCGAGCCCGGCTACTCCATCTTCGTTCTCACCGCTCGATGAGCACCGACTTGTTCAAGCGCGCCGTTGTGTCGGGCATCGTCGCCGACACATACACATGCTGGCCCGCCAGCGTCTTCAATCCCTTGGGATAATTGAACCGCCGCGCCACGTGCGCCCCCGGCGCCAGCGAGCTGATCGTCGCCTTGATCCGCGGCACGCCCGGCGCAAACGCCGTCAGCTCCACGTTGATCGGCCCGGTCGACGTGTTCTCGATGTCCGCCTCGACGATCAGGTCGCCGTTCCGCAGCCCGATGCTGGCCAGACGCATCTCCATCTCCGGCAGGCCCACCGACATGTACCGCTGAATCCGAATCAGCCCATACGTGTGGTCCGTCGCGGGCTCGACATCGATCACGAACGGACGTTCGCCCGCCTCTTCCGACGGCGGATACGCGATCGTCAAAGGCAATATCCCCGTCGTCCCCGGAAGCACCGTGGCGCGCGACGCCCGCGGCTTCACGATCCAACTCCGGTCCCGGTGCCCGCCCGCGTCGATCCCGCCCGGCGACACCACGAAAAACTTCGCGTCCAGCGTGCCCGGCCAGGGATTCTGGAACGAAATGCTCCGCTCGTGCGTCGTGTTTACCGCCGGCAAATCCCGCGGCACAAGCTCGATCGACGCCAGGAACCGCACCAGCCGATGATCGACTCCCTCGACCACGATCGGCGACGCCGTGATCGGAATCCGCACCGGCCGGTGCCGCACCGGCACACGCCCCGTCGCGTCCGGCATCGGCGCGACATAGTTCGGATCCAGCGGCGCGTCCTCCTGGTTCCCAAATACGTCCACCACGCGGACCTTCTCATCCCCAAGGTACGAGTTCAGTACCGCGTCGCCCCCCGACGCCGATTCATTCCACAGCACCAGCGCCCCCACGCCCTCGTCCAGGCGCGTGTCACGCGGCGCCAGCACAAAGCACCTCACACCCGGGACCGCCCGATACTCGCCGATCACCACACGCCCGGCCAGCGCCCGCGTCACCGCACGCCACGCCGCCGCCATCGCCGTCGGCACCGCACGAGGGCGACGCTCCTGGCTCCAGTCCCAGGGCTGCTCCATCGCCAGCGTC
>JABWBC010000057.1 GCA_013360695.1 Phycisphaerales bacterium | reverse complement strand
GCGACGGAGCGTGCGCCATGAGCGCCCTGCGCCGCCGCCTTTCGCTCGCGCAGGCCCGCGACCTTCACCACGCGCCGAACATGACGCCGATGGTCGACGTGGTCATGGTGATCCTCGTCTTCTTCATGGCCAGTTCCGCCGTGCTGGGGCCCGAGTGGTTCATCAAGTCGGCGCTGCCCGTGCGGGTTCCGGGCGCCAGCGTCGCTACAGACACATTTCGGCTGGAGTTCACGCTGCGCTCGGTCCCCATCGACGACAACGGAGCCAACACGGCGGGCGTGCGCGCGGGCTCGAGGACCGTGGTCACGGGCGAGTCGCTGACGGATGCACCGCTGAAGGCCCTGGTCCTGCGCCTGGAGCAACTCGCCAAGGACAACGCGGGGCGCGAGATCGCGGTGCTTCTCAAGCCCGACGCCCGCGTGCCCATGCAGGATCTGGTTTTCGCGCACGACGCCTGCAATCGCCTGGGCATCGCCAAGGTGGGCATGACGCCGCTGTCGGACGCGGGCGGAACCACGCCGCCATCAAGGTAGTTTGCTGGTGTTTGAGGTCGTTCGGAGACCCCGGGCTGCGGCTGCTCGGTCGTGCGTGAATGCCCAACGCACGGCGCATCCACCGGCCTCACGACTCACGACATTTTCTCTTCGTGACTTCGTGACTTCTTCTCTTCCCTCGTGCCTATTCCTCGTCAAACCCACTCTCGACGAGCTTCTTGAGCGTCTCGCAGCACTTGGCGGCATCGCTCCCCACCGCGATCACCTGCAGTTCCGTTCCCTGGCTCGCCGCCAGCATCATCATCTGCATGATCGACTTGCCGTCGACGCTGGTGTCGCCCTTGCTCACGGTCACCTCGCTGGCGAACGTGCTGGCCACGTCGACGAAGGTCATCGCGGGGCGCGCGTGCAGCCCCAGGCGGTTGACGATCTTCACCGTGATCTCGCAGCGATCCGACACGCGACGCTCCCCACCGCGGGCCCCATGGGGTCCCGGTCACCCGGCCAACTGCTGTCCGTCGGCCTCTTCCAGGAGGGCCGTCACTTCGTCGTTGGTCCCCGCCTGACGCAGGAAGCGTCGGAAGGTGTCCTTGGAGAGATTCTTGAAGATGACCTCCATGGCCTGGAGGTGTTGCTCGGGGCGGTCCTCGGGCGAGAGGAGCAGGAAGACGGAGAAGACGGGCTGCTTGTCGAGCGAGTTGAAGTCCACGCCGCGGGGCGCCAGGCCGATCGCCGCAGACATCCTGGTGACCGAGGGGTGCTTGACGTGGGGGACGGCGACGCCGCGCCCGAAGCCGGTCGAGCCCTTGCGCTCGCGGTCAAGAACGCGGGCGACCAGTTCATCGCGGATCGCCGGGGCCGCCGCCCCGCTCTTGACGAGGGCGTCGATCAATTCGCGGATCACGTCATCGCGGGTCGCGCCCTGCAGCTTGGCCACGACCGCGCCCGGGGCGATGATCTCCATCAGCTTCATACCGACTCCTGCCCCGGCGCCGGGGCGTGTCCTGGACACTCCAGCGTCTGCTACCGCGATCCGGGACGGTGATGGTCCTGCTTGAGGCGTTCCTTGAACTCGGTGAGTTGCCGGGTCGCCTTCTGCACCGCCTCGTCGATCGCGGCGTATAGGTCCGGGCCGGCGACGTGGCTGACGAAATCGTCGTGGTGCTCCACGTCGACCACCAGCTCGACCTTGAAATCGCCGGTCTTGTGATGATCCGCCTTGGAGAGCGTCACGGTGACGCACTGGATCTTGTCGTAGAACTTGGGCAGCTTGGAGGTCTTCGACTCCGCGTGCTGACGGATCGCGTCCGTCACCTCGATGTTCCGCCCGATCACGTCCGTCCGCATGCACGCTCCCTTTCCGCCCTCGGCCAAACGACCCGCCGGGCCAGACACGATCATAACCCCCACCCACGCCCTGACCAGAGGACAAACCCAGAGGACAAACCCAGAGGACAAACCCTGCGCCACGAAGGCGAACTCCAGCCCCCATGCCGACCTGTCCCGACGGTACCCGGGTTGAGAACGGCCCGCCGCCCGCCCCGCCCGCCCCGCCAAAAACCCGCCAAGCGCCGGCGGCCGGACTCGAGCACGACTCGACCGGAGCCCGGCGGCTTTCGGCCAGACTCGGCCGGTTTCCGCCCCGCCCGACCTGACCCGTGCCTCAATCCGCTCCAAAAACGCCGCGGGGCGCCCCGAGGGACGCCCCGCCAATGGGCCTGGGCAGGCTCGAACTGCCGACCTCACCCTTATCAGGGGTGCGCTCTAGCCAACTGAGCTACAAGCCCCACGCCGGCAGGCTGCCGCCGGGGTCCAAAGTATACCGCCCATCTCCGCCAAAGACACCGCCAGCCGCTCCCCACTTCAGGGCCGGCCGACGGGTGCTCTTGGGTGTGACGCGCTCCCGGGCCGCTTCGCCACGAGACAACCGGATCGCCTGTGTACCCATCCCCGAGGCGGCGTCCCTCGCCTCGTCAGCAGGCCCCATCAAACGCCTCCGCGAACGCGTCATAGTCGTCCGCGTTCACGAACCCGTCCTGGTTGAAATCCGCCGCCGGGTCCGCGACAGCGAAGGCGTCGGAGAAGAGGTCGAAGTCGTTCCCGTTCACAAAGCCGTCGCGGTTGAAGTCCGCGGGACAGCCGCACCGTCCCAGCGCTTCGTCGCGGTCGAAGCAGCCGTCAAGGTCGCGGTCGATGCCCAGGCGTGTCTGGCTTCCCAGCGGCACGACGGTGAACGTGATCTCGCTCCCGTGCGCCGCCAGCGCCTGCAGCGACGCGGTCGAGATCGTCTCCGCCGCTGCGTCGCTCTGCCAGGTCCCGCCGCTGGTGTAGGCCCAGCCCCGCGGCGAGCCGGACACCCGGCCCTTGGCGATCAGCCCGACCTTGCCCGCGCCCGCCAGCGAGAACATGCTGTTCATGAGCGCGATCTGCTCGGCCCCGGCGCTCCCCAGCGACACCAGCGTCGTCTGCACGCCCACCGACGCGGGCGCGTCCTGGCTCGGCGGGCCCGGCGGCTCGAGCGGGTTGCTTGGGCTTCCCGCCGGCAGGTCCGAACCAGACAAGCACAGCAGGAACGCCACGAGGTTCGCCACCTCCTGGTCGCTGTTCACGTTGAACGCCGACTCCGACACGAAGCGCTCGATCGAATCGATCGACCCGTCGTGTAAGAACCCGAAGCCCGCGAGATTGTCGGTCTTCAGCATGTTGAAGCCGCTCTTCTCGTGCACGTTGCGGGTCTGCGGCACCTTCATCGTGACGTTGGTCACGCCGTCGACCGAGACCACGCCCAGGTGATGCTCGCCCAGGGGCCCGAGCGGGATCTGTTGATACACGTTGGCGATGCGCGTCATGTCGGGGCCCGCGCCGGTGGGGAGCGTGTGGCAGGTGACACACGCGAACGCGCCGCGGTCAATCCGGCGCGTCGCCGAGCGGTAGAGCGTCAGCCCCGCCGCCGCGTTGCCGTTCGGGAGCGGCTGGCCCGCGCCGCCGAATCGTCCGGTGCGATAATGCCCGGGGAGCGGCAGGCTGGTGGGGAGCGTGTTGTCGAAGTTGCGGAACGGGTTGGGCGGGAAGTGGATGCTCGCCAGGAAGTTTTCGAACTGCTGCATCTCGTTGGCGGTCAGTGTCGTGTCGTCGCCCTGCAGGCCGATGAACGCCGGCGCGAAGGCCTCGAGCCCCGCGCGATCGCCGCGCCAGTGGTGCGGTTCCTTGCCGATGATGTCCTGCAGCGTCTGCGTCGTCATCGGGCCCTTCATGGGGTGGTGCGCCTCGAACGCCGGGCTCGTCGTGTTGGGCTCCAGGCCGGTCAGCCCAAAGCCGAGGTTGAGGTCGTGCAGCGCGGCCATGCCGGCGCCGGGATCGCCAAGATCCCACGCGAGTTTGTCCATCCGCGCGTCAACGTGGCACGAGGCGCAGGCGATGTGCCCGAGCCCCGAGTTCTTGTGCGTGTCGTAGAGGTGCCGGCGCCCCTGGCGGATCGAAAGCGGCGTGGGATCGAACAGCTTGACCACGCCCGTCTCCACTTCGCTGTTCAGATCAACGATCGAGATCGAGGCCTCGAAGCGGTTGAGCACGTAAATCCGGGCGCGGGCCTCGTCGAGCACAAGGCCCGTCGGCCCTTCGCCGACCTCGATGGTGGGCGCCAGCCCCGCGCGCGCCCCCGAGGGATCGATGACGACGAGGTTGTTGGAGCCCAGGCCCGCGACATAGCCGCGCGTGCCCGCGCTGTTCCACGCGATCGCGCGCGGATCGCCGATCGATTTGTTGCGTTCACTCTGCGGGATGGTCGGGGTCTGGTAGTCCAGGTGCGGGTTGAGATCGACGATGGACTTGTTGTCCGGGTCGAGCGGGTCGACGCTGGCCATGTTGACGCGGATGAAGCGCCCGCTGAGCACGGGCTCGAAGCGGACCTCGTTGGTGGCGTCGGTGCCGACCACGGTGATCGCGCCGGTCGCGGGGTTGACGCCGACCGACATGCAGAGATTCATCAGGCCGCGCGCGTAGGTGACGCTGAGCGTGTCGGCCTCGACGACGGCCAGGTCGCGGTCGGGAAGGTCCCAGCCCGTGACGCGCCCGGACTTGGCCGCGCCGGCGCCCGACACCATCGAGGTCCAGTCGTGGCTGTTGTCGTCCATCCACCGGCCCTGCGCGTCCTTCTTGACAATCAGGCTCACCGGGATCGGCGCGGGATTGTTCGGGTTGAGGGGGGGATCGAACGTCGTGCCGCGGTTGGGCGGCGGGTTCACCCCGGCGTAGGGCCCGGCGGGGTCGCTGACGGCGTTGGGCGGGAAGCTGATCACCGTCGGGTTCGCCGATCCGCCGCCGAGGCTCGTCGAGGCGTTGCCCGACTCGAAGACCGCCGCGTAGACCGTCGTCCCGTCGGGGCTGACGGCCAGGGCGCGCGGATCGTCCCCCTCGATCGCGACCGAGAGCGGCGCGGCGTTGAGGTCGGCGGGATCGAACACCTGCAGCGCGTTGGCCTGCGAGCACGAGACGAACGCGCGGGGTGTCGCGCCGGCGAAGACCACGTCGCACGGCTCGTCGAGCGTCTTGAGCGAACGCACCACGTTCATAGCGGTGAGATCGACGATGCTCACGCTGTCGGAGACGTGGTTGACGACCCACGCCTCGGTGCTGGTGCGGGCGCGGACCGCGACCGGATCGACGCCGACGGGCACCGATCCCAGGAGCTGGGGCACGCCGCCCGCGACGGAGAAGACGTCCAGCGTTCCCGCCGCGGTGTTGCAGACCAGCAGCTTCTGGTTGTCGGGGGTGGCGGCGATCGGGTGGACGTGGGGCGTCTCGAAGTTGACGAAGGGTGACGCGGCGCGGGAGGTCGTGCCGCCCGGCGTGGAGACGGGGACGACGGGCTGGGGCGGGTCGCGGAAGGCCGAGGCGCCGACGACGGCCGCGGAGCCGGCGGCGGCGATGGCCGCCAGCCAGACAAGTTCGATGCGTGCCGACATGCGGAATCCTCCCCTTGGACCAGAGTCTTTGGGCAGTGTACCGGCGGGTTTTCGGGGCGGAAGCGGAAAAGCGCGCATCACCGCGAGATTGCGCAATGGCGCGGTGATGCGCGCGGAAGGGGCCTCTTGGCGCACGGCCAATGACCGAATGGCGATTGAAGACGTGTTGGTGGTCAGATGCCGCGGGCTCAACGCGGAACGCGGCGGCGTACACGCCCGCCCCGGGGCGCGGCCTCCTCCACCACTCACGAATCACGATTCACGGGCTCCGTCGTCGTGACTACTTCGTCAGCACCCCATCTCGAACGCGCTGGCGAAGAGGTCGTAATCGTCCCCGTTCACGAAGCCGTTGGCGTCCAGGTCCGCCGCTGGGTCCGCGGCGTCGAAGGCCGACGCGAAGAGGTCATAGTCGTCGCCGTTCACGAAGCCGTTGGCGTCGATGTCCGCCAGGCAGGCCTGGTACTCGACCGTCAGCTCGGCGTAATCGATCATCGTTCCCAGGAACGTGGCGCTGTAATTCACCACCAGGCGCGCGTCGAGCCCGGCGGCGATCTCGTCGTAGTACATCGAGTCGATCGGCAGCAGGTACGTCTGCCAGCCGGAGCCCGCAACGCTGTAGGCCGCCACCCAGGACTGCGACGCGGAGTCGAAGACCTGCAATTCATCGGGGCTCGACGCCTGGCTCGCGCGCAGCGTCAACCGGGCCGAGATCATCTGGGACGGGGCCGCGGGCACGGCTCCAAACTCCATCACGATCGGGTCGATGCGCATGATCGATTCGTCGAACTCGATCCGCTCCGTCGAGGTCGATTGCGCGGCACAGGCTTGAGCGATCCCGGAGGCCCCGACCAGCACCAACAGGATGGATCGATGATTCGTCATTCGAGAATCTCCGCCGCGGCGGGCCGCCGGATCACGATCCGGAGCAGAACCACCAGCCTACACACCGCGGGCTTCCATTCCAAGCCAATCGACGACGGCTCGGGCTCGAAGTCCACGGCCCGCGACGACTCGATGAATCCAAAAAAGCAACAGGGCCCGCGACGATGGCCGCGAGCCCTGTGTTTGGGTCAGACCGAGACCACACGTCGCCCGAGGGCGACGGGTGATTTAGCGACGACGACGCGCGGCGATGAAGCCGGCGCCGGCGAGCAGGGCGAGCGAGCCCGGAGCGGGGATCGCCTCGTACTGAACGGTCAGGATGCCCGCGTCCCAGAAGCCGTCGATCGAGTTGCTGATGTCGTCGAAGCCTTCGAAGAACTCCATGCGGAGGACGCCGTCGCCGCCGACCGTGAAGTCCAGGGAGAGACCGACGAGGTCAACCACGCCGCCGGAGGTATAGACGCCCGAGCCGGGGAAGCCGTCGGCGACACCGGGGGTGAGGAACACGCCGGTGGTCGCGGCCGAGTCCTCGAAGGAGACGACGAGCTCAGAGAGCCACGACGCGCCGACGGTCGACAGGCTGACATCCCAGCCGATGCCGATGACGTGCGAGTTGGCGCCGATGTTCGGGCCGATGACGACGTTGTTGGCGCTGCCGTACGAATCCCACGACGGGGTGCCGGCGACGTTCACATTGAGCGTCGAGATGCTGCGATTGCCCGTGCCGCCGTTGGCGTTGACGCCCTGGAGCAGCTTGCCGACATTGTCCTTCGCCTGAGCGGTGCCAGCGGCAACCGCGATCGCCAGGATCAAACCAATCTTCTTCATGAAACACCCTCCCAATCCGCCAAACGAACGCCCCAACCGTGCCGTCGGCGCAACGACACAAGGCGCCCCGGATCCACACTGGAGCCGGGGACTCAAGCTCGTGACGAACGGGGGTCTGTCTCCCTCCCCTCCCTCACGTGTGCGCGGAGAAGTCGCGCACCCAGAGCCTAATGGACCCGGCGCTGGAGATCAAGCGCATTTTGCGCGCCATTGCGTGTTCCTGAATACATTCCGTGAGCCTACCGCCCGGGTCCAAACCACGCACCGAACCGCGGCCTGACCATTCGGCGTGAACCGGGTAAATCACTCCCGGAGAAGGAGTTCCGGCATCGGCTTCCGGGCCAGACGGCCGCCCACCCGACCCGCCAGAACCGATCGAACGCCAGCCCGGTTTGCCGTCCAACGCGGGGCGTCCAAGCGCACGCACCCGCACCCCCCACGATTGCCACGGCTTCCAAAGCTCCGTGTCGGACCCGCGGCGCAGGCGGTCGCCCCCATCTCCGAAGCGGGCTTTCGGGGCCAGGACAACACAAGAAACGCGATCTTCGCGCCGTGGCTCGATTTGTTCAAAGACCTCAAACACCCGTCCGTCGCCCGCGTCAATCATGCGTAGACCGGGCTCGCGATGGCTCGGCACCGCCCAGCGGCCTCACTTGGTCTCACTACTTAGGCCGCGACGCGAACGCCCGAACCTGGGATCATGCCCGCGCACGAGCGCCCTCGATGACGTCCGCCTGGTGGGAAACTCGCTGGCTCCTCTCCGCGACGGCATGGACGATCGCGGGCGTCGGCGCGCTCGCGTTCCTCTGGGCGATGTGCCGCGATCGATCACGCGGGCGCACGCGCTGCCCGAAGTGCTGGTACGACCTGGCCGGGCTCGCGAAGCCGGAGACGCCGTCGCCCTGGCCGATCACCTGCCCCGAATGCGGCAAGAAGATCGGGCACGAGCGACAGACCCGGCGCACTCGCCGCCATTGGAGGTTGGCCGCGCTCGCGCTGGCGATGATGCTGGCGGCCTATCCGATCGCGCACATCGCCGACGCACGCGAGTTTGGCCCGCAGCGCCTGCTCCCGCTCTGGCTCCAGGCCGTCGCGTGGCCGGTGGGAGAGGTCGGCCCATATGACGACTCGCCGGGCTTTGATCTGAGTTCTGGTCTGGGATCTCGGAGCATGTCAGCGCGGTTCCCGTGGGGAAATCCGCTCCACGACATCGTTCGGCGACTCGACACCGAATCTCCGGACAGCTGGTACCAACGTCTCTTCTCCCGCAGGGTGTCGCGGGCTTGGCACGCGTCTCGGCCGGACCTGCAAGTCAGGTGCTTCAGTTTTTCGCATCTCTGGCGCCACATGCGCGGCAGCGCGTCCTGGCGCTCGCGCGAGCAGATCATGGCGGAATGGGAAACTCTCAAGGCCGCCAGCGCTCCGGGGAACACGGCGGCTCCAACCGCCGGGCCGGACTTCAGCACGACGAAGGCGTCGTGGATCATGCGAGAGATCCAGGCGATGGAAGAGGTGTTTGCGCACGCGCCCTCGCGCCTCGGAGAGGATGCTCCCTTCTTCTCCCGCACCATCGGCTCATGCGTGGTGATAGCGTCATCGGAAGATCGAATCCTGCGGCTCGACGCGCTCTATCACGCGATTACCAACGTGATCGCCGAAGGGCCTGGTGCGCAACGAAACGTCGCCACGATCGATGGACAGGCGCTCGTTCTCCGCAATATCTCTGACCTCCGAGAGGTCATTGAGCTGGGCAAGTCCGATGTGGATGAGCTGCTGGCACCAACGAGGATCGACCTAAATGGGGATGTCTCGAGATGGGCCACCTATGTCGAAGGATACGTTTGCTGTGGCGGCCTCGTGCTCCTGGTCACCGAACCGGAAGTCAGGCAGCGCATCGTCGATGAACGTCTCTCACAACTCCGCGCCAAGCGAGCCAAGATGCCGGAGCGCCCTCGATGACGTCCGCCTGGTGGGAAACTCGCTGGCTCCTCTTCGCGACGGCATGGACGATCGCGGGTTTGGGCGCGCTCCTGCTCCTCTGGTCCATCTTCCGCGATCGTTCGCGCGGGCGCACGCGCTGCCCGAAGTGCTGGTACGACCTGGCCGGGCTCGTGACGCAGAAGACACCGTCGCCCTGGCCGATCACCTGCCCCGAGTGCGGCAAGAAGATCGAGCACGAGCAACAGACCCGGCGCACCCGCCGCCATTGGAGACCGGCCGCGCTCGCGCTTGCGATGATGCTGGCGGCCTATCCGATCGCGCAGATCCGAAACGCCAGGATCTTCGGCCCGCAACGCCTCGCGCCCATTTGGATTCAGGCGGCGCTGTGGCCGACAGACGAGACCCGCCACGGCATTCCGCACGCCTCGGTCGAAGCGTGGCAGCTATCCGACACCTTGCGCGACATCATGACTCAGATCGATATGGAAAGCCCGGTCGGCATTTGCGATGATCTGTTGGCACGGCGCCTCGCTCGCGCGGCACGGACGATTGACATCAACATCGAGACGCGCGTGTACGACTTTTCGTCGCTTTGGGATTCACTCCGCAGAGACGCGACATGGCACACTGAATCGGAGGCGGTTGTACTGGAAGCGGACCTGCCCGCATACCCGCACACCAGCGGATGGAACCCGCGTCGGACCAAGTGGGAGTGGATTGAGAGGGAGGTCTCCTCTCTCCAACAGTTGCTTGAGGAATCGGCGCTCTTCCCGTTCGGAGAGTTCAACTCCTTTGCGCAAGTCGTCGGATCGTCGGTTGTATTCGCGGACTCTCCCGAGAACATCGCAAGATTGGATTCCTGCAACCAGATGCTCAGGCGCGTGATACTCGGCGGGCCGGGATCGCGCGAGGAGTTGCCAGTTCCTGACGACAAGGTGGTGGTTATCCGCAACATCCAAGGCCTGGTCGAGTGGCCCGACGCCGACGAGATTTGCCTGCTCCTGGGCGAGTGGGATCAACAGGGTGAGTTGTTCGAGGGACCCATGAATCCAGACTCGGTCGGGCTTGAGTATTGGGCATGCGATGGGAGTAAGTCGCTACTCGTGGTCTGTGGAACGCCAAAGGTCCAACAGCAGATCGATCAAAAATTGAGCCAACTCCGTGCCGAGCGAGCCAAGGAACTTCAGCGCACGCCCGCGGAGTGAACGCGTCCGGGAACGCCCGCGTGTCCAAGCGGAAATCGCTTGACCACGCCACCCGGAGCCCACGCGACGGCGCGGCATTGGCGCGCGGGAGTTTCCCGGCGCTGGCCCGCGCACGCCCCCGCGTCACGTCGCCTGCATCCCGATCAGCATGTACATGATAAACAGGGCCGCCACTCCCAACAGCACCGAAAGCCAGACGATCATCCACAGCCTCGATCGCCGACTCGACACCGCGCGATGATCGATCTCGTCGAACACTTGGTACTCTCCATGGAGCTCGGGAGGTTTTTCAATGGATCAATCGCATCGCCTTGCTTCAATCATAACGGGGACAGCCCGTGCCGCACTGTCGCTCATGCTCGCAATGGCCCTCGCTGCCTGTGCGTCGCCATCGCGCTCCGATGCCACGCCCACCGGCCCGGGCTCTGATTCTCCAGCCGCTTCCCGCAGCGCCGCGCCGCCCAACATCGTCCTCGTCCTCACCGACGATCTCGGTGTCGGCGAGCTCGGCAGCTACGGCCAGAAGCTCATCCGCACACCCAACCTCGACGCGCTCGCCGCCCAGGGCGTCCGATTCACAAACGCCTACGCGGGCAGCGCCGTGTGCGCCCCCTCCCGCTGTGTCCTTCTGACAGGCCGCCACACGGGGCACAGCGAGATCCGCGATAACAAG
The DNA here is from genome assembly GCA_013360695.1 of Phycisphaerales bacterium. Taxonomy (GTDB): domain Bacteria; phylum Planctomycetota; class Phycisphaerae; order Phycisphaerales; family UBA1924; genus JABWBC01. The sequence goes on along the minus strand of JABWBC010000057.1, from coordinate 10,073 downwards.
GAACTTCAGCCCGAGGGCCAGCAGCCCATTTCCGAATCCGCGATCACCATCGCAGAGACGCTCAAGGCCCGCGGCTACGCCACCGCCGCCATCGGCAAGTGGGGGCTCGGCCCGCCCGGGAGCTCCGGCGACCCCGGCGCGCACGGCTTCGATCTCTTCTTCGGCTACAACTGCCAGCGCCACGCCCACAACCACTACCCGACCTGGCTCTATCGCAACAACACCCGCGTCGATCTCCCCAGCAACAAGACCAAGTACACCAGCGGCACCGAAACCACCGGCGCCTACGCGCCCGATCTCATGCGCGAGGAAGCGCTCAGCTTCATCGATCAGCACGCCGATGCGCCGTTCTTCCTTTACTTTGCCACGACCGTGCCGCACATGGCGATGCAGGTGCCCGAGTCGTCGCTCGCGGAGTACCGCGGCAAGCTCGACGAGAAACCCTACACCGGCAAGAGCTACCTCCCCCACCCCGATCCGCACGCCGCGTACGCCGCGATGGTGACGCGCATGGACCGCGACGTCGGCTCGCTCATCGCGCGCCTGCGCGAGCGCTGCAACGGCCGCGACACCCTCGTCATTTTCACCAGCGACAACGGCCCGACCATCAACGTCGGCGGGGCCGACAGCACCTTCTTCAACAGCACCGCCGGCCTGCGCGGTCGAAAAATGGACCTCTACGAGGGCGGCATCCGCGTCCCCCTCATCGCCACCTGGATCACCGGCGGGTTATCGGGCCGCGTTCAAGGCATTTCCGCCACACCCGTCGCGGCCTGGGACCTCTTCCCAACCATCGCCGCCCTCTGCGGCGCCGCGCCGCCCGGCGGCCTCGACGGCATCGACCTCTCGCCCATCCTTCGCGCCCAGGGCCCACCCGCCGCCCGCGAATACCTCTACTGGGAATACCCCGATGGCAAGGGGTGGCAGGCCGTCCGCATCGGAGACATGAAAGCCATCCGCCGCAACGCCAAGGCGACCCCCAAAGGCCCGATCGAGGTTTACGACCTGGCCGCGGACACCGCCGAAACCAAGGACATTTCCGCGTCGCGCCCCGAGATCGTGAAGCGAGCCGAGGAGATCTTCGGCGCTCGAACTCCCTCGCCCATCGCCGAATGGAACTACGACTGACCCGTGGCCCGGGCGCCCGATCCGGTGGCCCGTGGGGCATGGCAACCTGTTGGCCAAGCCTTCTTGGATACCAACTCGTTCCAGCGATCGGCCTGTGTTCGGACCCCCACACTTCTGCAACCCCAATCATGCTCGCGGCGAATGGACTGGGCTTGGCCGTCGCGTCGGGTGGCGGGTGTCGCGCGGGTTGATATCGTGTCATGCCCGTCGCGTCACCCACCTGCTTTCGGCTAGGCTGGCACGTCGGGCGTGGCGCGGCCAGCGCGTGGTGGGTCACGCCAATCCTTTGGACCGAGGAAGCGAGCTTTCGATGAGCGTGGAAACGGATACGTCACACAGCCCCGCCGAGCACACCGGGCACGTCGCACTCCCGACCAAGAAGCGCGGCGATCCCTTCGAGACCCGCTGGGGACAGTTCCTCAAGGCCTGTATGAAGCTCGACGCCTCGGACCTCATCATGAAGTCCGAGACCTGCCCGAAGCTCCGCCTCCGCGGCGCCCTCAAGCCCCTGGACTGTGAGCCCGTCGACACCGACGAGTTCTGGACCATCGCGCGCGCCATCCTCAGCGAAGAGCAGCTCGAGGACCTGCATAAGTACGGCTCGGTCGACTTCGCCTATGACTTCGAGAAGGGCGTCCGCTTCCGCGTCAATCTCTTCATGGCCAAGGGCCGCCTCTCCATCGCCGCCCGCCTCATCACCAGCAAGATCCGCCGCTTCGACGAGCTCTACCTCCCGCCCATCATGTCCGAGATCGCGATGCAGCCCCAGGGCATCGTGCTTCTCTGCGGCGTGACCGGCTCGGGCAAGTCGACCACCATCGCCGCCATGCTTGACTACGTGAACGAGCGCAAGCCCGTCCACATCGTCACCATCGAAGACCCCATCGAGTACATCTTCGAGGACAAGAAGGCCACCATCAACCAGCGCGAGATCGGCATCGACTGCCTCGACTTCAAGATCGCCCTCCGCGCCCTGGTCCGCGAAAACCCCGACGTCGTCCTCGTCGGCGAAATGCGCGACAACGAGACCTTCGAGGCCGCCCTCCACGCCGCCGAGACCGGCCACCTTGTCTACGGCACCATCCACGCCTCGAGCACGACGCAGACCTTCTCACGTATCTACGGCCTGTTCGAGCAGGAAGAAGTCGACCAGGTCCGCCGAATCCTCGCCTACCAGATGCGCGCGTTCGTCTATCAGAAGCTGCTCCCCACGCTGCGCCCCGAGATCCACCGCGTCCCCGCGCTGGAAATCCTCATCAACAACACCGTCGTGCGCAAGCAGATCCTCGAGGCCCGCGAGGGCGAGATCCGAGAGTACTTGAAGACCATCGAAGCCCGCCAGACCGGCATGAAGGACTTCAACGAGAGCCTCGTGGAGTTGGTCGAGCAGGAGTACATCCACATGCGCGTCGCGATGGAGGCCACCCCCAACGCCGACGAACTCCTGATGCGTCTCAAGAAGCTCGGGTGAGCGGCCCGCCGACGCCCGAGAGCAATCAGTGTCCGACCCGACCCGCGTCTCACGCGGGTCTTTCATTACCGCCGCGCACCCTTCCGACGTCGCCCACCGAAGCGGGCGGCGGGTCATGGCGCCTCACCACTCCGTAGGAACTTCATCCAGTATCCGTCGAGCGCTCTTCGCCAGTATCCAGCGCTGATCTCGTTCTCCCGCCAATCGTGCGCGTGAATGAGATACACAATGGCCCGACCAACCGCCCGGCATTGACTTGGTGTGAACAACCCGACGCGCATCGAGCCGTCGCCACTTGGCGGACCGAGCCCCTTGGGCATCGTGAGCCGACCGCTCAAGTCGTCGAATCGCCATGGGGCGCTGCGAAGATCGCGAATCAAGCCCGGCGGCAGGTAGTAGCGAAACCCGATCGCGTCCAAAAAGCTGTACCGCCGCAACCGGGCTCGGGATTCCAACGCGGATCATCCACAAGCTGTTCCCAAGACGTATCAGGATCCCGCTCGCGCGCCGCGGCACACTCGTCGGTTGTACCGTCATCGTCGATCACCGCCGACTCGCTCCACGACACGCCGCGGGCGCGCGTGACGCCGCGGAACGCCTTGAAGACCCGTGCCTCCGCCGCTTGCCGCTCTCGCTTCAGGGAGTCCGGGAGTTCTTCGTCGGGTGATCGCACGCGCTGCCCCGCCGCGATTCAATGGCCGCCGCAGCCCCCATGAACAGCCGGCGATACGGCGCAAAGGCTCACCGCTGCGGGTCCAGCAGCTCGATCTTGGGATCGAACACCTGCAAGACCTTGGGCCCGATGCGGAAGTCCTGGATCGTGACGCCGCGGCTGATCCGGAAGATGAGCTTGAGCTTCTGGTCGTTGCGGCTCGACGTGATGCTGTACGGCAGTTCCGACAGCCCGCGCAGAGGCTGCCCCGGCGTGAAGCGAATCTCCAGAATGGCCGAGTCCTCGTAGATGTACCCCACCGCGTCATAGACCTGCCCGCCGGTGTCCATGATCTGCGGCGGGAGCACCATCTCGACCGCTCGCGCCGCGCCGCCCAGCCAGCTCGCGGGTTTATCGCGCGAAACTTCGATCTTCACGAGCACCACGTCGTCGGTCGAGAAGAAGCGATCGATGCGGAGGTTCTGCTCGATCTGGCGATTACCCTTGATGACCGTCGGGTCGAATCGCTCGGTGCCCTCCTTGATCCGTCCACCCTCGATCTCCAGCTTGCCCTCGTTGCCGTCCTGGATGATGTAACCGATCGCGTTCGAGACCTCCACACCCTCGTTTTTGTCCCGATTGCCCGAGTTCCCGGAGTTGGTGGTGGCGGACGTGGCCTGCTCCGGCGCATCGACCTCCATCTGCACGAGCGACCCCGAGATGATCCCGGCGTCCCGCTCCATCGTGGTCGCGTAGGCCGCGGGCTTCATCCCCGTGACGTCGGCCCGGATGTTCTTGATAAAGATCGCCAGCGGCTTGAAGTCCTTGGGCACCAGGAACTCGAACGCCATCACGGTCTTCGACGCCGCTCCCACGCTCGCCATGTGGACGTCGCGGGCGTTGTACCGGAAGCGCGCGAAGTTGGTCTTCGCGGATTCCGCCTGCGTCACCACCGCGATCGGGTGTGCGAGGTACGACTCATTGCTCTCGTTCTCGCACACCAGGCGGACCTGGGCCGCGCCGATCACCACCTGCCCGGTCTTTTCCTTGGCCGCCGAGGAAAAGTCGATCACGAAGCCCTCCAGGCGCGCGGGGCCCGAGATCGGCTTGTCGTCGCGGTCCGTCACGTTCTGCGGGCCGTTGTCCCACACGTCCGCGACCAGCGTGCTCGGGTTGGCCCCCGCGTCGCCGCCCACGGCGTAGCGCCCGACAACCCGGAAATCGTCCGCTCGCGTCGTGTTTCGGGCCTTGCCGTCGCCGAAATTCAGGCGCATCTCGTGCCCCGCCTCGTGGACCGCGGGGTACCACCGGGCCAGCGGCTCACTGGTGGAGAACGACCGCTTGGACGTGAACGCATAGAACTCCGCGGTCAATTTGTCGACCGGAACCCACAGCGACTGATTCTTCTTGATTGAGCCGTTGACCCCGTAGTCCATTCCCTTGTAGCCCATGAAGTCGGGCTCGACCCGAAGGAACGACAGGCTCATCACCGACACCCCGGCGACGATGATCCCGGCCAGCAGGCCGCACAGCCCGCCGCCCACGTAGTCGCCGACCGTCCCGCATTGCGCGTTGCTGGGGAGCAGCGCGTCGGTGACGGCGCGGAGGAGTGCGAGCGATACGAGGAAGGGGAGGCCGAGGCCCAACGCCCAGGCCGCATCGCCCAGCGTCGCGCCCAGGCCGCTCGTACCAGCCTTGGCGAGGAAGAACAGCGACACCGGCTCCCACACGCCGAACGCGATCGCTCCGGCCGCGATCACGCACATCAGGTTGAGCAGCGCCGAGAAGAAGCCGCGCGTCAGCCAGATATACGCGAGCAACGCGACGATGCCGATGGCGACGAGATTCATGAACATGGACGGGTCTCCGGCGAAACGTGATCGATCGCGGCGCGGGCCCGCGAAGAGGCCAGTGCGTTACTTCTTCGGAGCGGGCTGAGCGGACGCGGCGGGCTTGACCGCGGGTTGAGCGCCGGCGGGGGCCGGGCTCTGAGGTTCGGCCATCACACGCGTGATTTCCTCGATGCTGGTGGTGCCGTCGACCGCCTTTCGCAGGGCGGCCTGTTGCATGCTCGGGAGCTGGCGCTTCCGCAGTTCGGTGCGCAGCGTGTTCCAGTCGCCGGCCTTGAGGAGTTCCTGCTCGGCGGGGCCGATCTTGTAGGCCTCGAAGATGCCTTCCTGTCCGGCGTATCCGGTGCCCTGGCAGGCGGGGCAGGTCTCGGGGTCCTTCTTCAGGATGACCTGGCCGCCCTTCTTGTAGAGGACCTTGACCTTGTCGGCGGGAAGGCCCAGCTTCTTCAGCATGTCGGGCGCGGGCTGGTACTGAACCCGGCAATTGGAGCAGAGGCGGCGGACGAGGCGCACGGCGACCACGCCGTGCGCGGCCTTGGCCCCCATCTCGGCATCGCCGACGAGTTTCATCCAGGTTTGCAGGCCCGCCAGCGCGTTGGGGGCCTTGACCGAGGCGTAGATGCGAGATCGCTCCTGGTCGGCCTTGCAGATCTCCTTGGCGGTGTTCTGGTCCGGCACCTCGGCGAGCGCGACCACGTCGGGGTCGCGCCGGAGGATGGAGCGGGTGAGGGTCGAAAAGTCCGGCCCCTCGGCCATGGGGTCCCACACGTTCTGGCGGATGCCCTCCAGGGCGTCCTGCACGTCAAGCTCGATGGTCTGGACGTTGGTGGTGTAGGCGTCGTGGAGCTTGAGGACCGAGTACATCATCGACGTCCGCCCGCCGTCGGGCATGCCCGCGAGGATGACGGTGCCCTTGGGGTCGGCGACAATCTCGCGCAGCTCGTTCATCTGTGCTTCGAGCAGGCCGAGCTTGTCGGGTTTGAAGCGGACGGCCTGGTCGGGGTTGAAGAGCAGCGTCAGACGCATCCCGCCCTGCACGCCGACGGAGGAAACGCGGGCCTTGACCTTTCGTTCGCCACGCTCGATGTTGACCTCGCCCTGGAGGGGCTTGCGGCGTTCGTTGACATCGAGCTTCGCGCCGGCCTTCCAGAGGTCGATGATCTTGACGGCGTCGGAGGCGGGCATGGTCGCGCCCGCGGTGCGCACGCCGTCGATCGTGAGGACCGCGCCGTAGAGGTTCTCCTTGCCGGCGGGCGCGAGCTCGACCTGGGACGCTCGGGCGTCCATGGCGCGCATCAGCAGCGATTCGGCGGCCAATCGCACCTGGAACTCCGGCGCGTCGATCGCGGGAACACCCAGCAGCGACTTGTCCGCGGCCCGAATGACCAGTTCGGCCTTGCCGGCCTTCTTGGCGTCGGCCTTGGCCTTGCGGGCCTCGGTCCACTTCGAGAAATCCAGCGTCAGGTGGAATTGCTCGGGAACCCGCTCGTCCTTGTTGGTGATCTGCGCGAAGAGGACGATGTCGCCGAGCAGGATGAGGACCACCGCGCCGAAACCGGCCCAGAAACCGCCCTCCCCCTCCACCGGCATCAGCACCGCCAAGAGCAGCGCGACCAGGCCCGCCGTCATGTGCCCGATGTTCCACATCTCGCGCGGCAGGAAGAACCGGGCGGCGTGCTTGTCCAGCACGCGCGTCACGATCCACCCCCACCCGATGAAGGGCAGGATCAGCACGACCGGCTTCCAGAAGCTCACCAGGATCAGACCGTCCGCCAGGAGCGACGGGATACCCAACACCGAATCTTGCAGTTCTGGCACGAGTCGTTACCCCGTGGAGTACAGGTGCATTCGCCCGGGCGGGGCCGCCCCGACCGGGAAGGAGAGGATGCTAGCACAACCCGTCCGCGTGCGCGTCGGGAAGCCGTTTCTGTACGCCGACCCACGCCGGTGGGGTGCCACGATCTCCCAACGCCGCCGAGACCGAGCGACAATCCCCCCAGATTTTCTTTCGGACCTTGCGATTGTGGCTCGCCGAGCGGTCTGTCTTGGAGCGGGTGGGGCAAAGCGCCCCGCCGACTCGGGCGACTCCGAGGTCCATGCGTACATCAAGGTCGATCCCCAACATGCCCCTACTGGCGTGGCGTGGTGGGTCTGTCTCCGCATCGCACCAGAAGAAAGGAACCTAGGCGTGAATACCGAAATGCTGGCGGCTCAGAGCGGAATGTTCCACGACATCGCGAGCATCGTGCATGGCACGGGTGCCGCGTGCTCGCTGACGCTGGGCCTGATCGAGGCCACGTACAAAGGGAGCAAGGTCGGGCGGTTCCTCACCCGGCTGTTCCCGAAGCTGGTCTCTCCGCAGGCCGGACGCATCGTCGCCGTCGATCCGAACGCAGAAAAGCTGGCCCTGGCGCAGGCGATCGGCGCGACCGATTGCGTGCAGGCCGGCGGCGCAGGCGCAGTGGAGACAGTGCGGGAACTGACGGGCGGCGGCGTCGACCATGCCATCGATGCCAGTTCGTCGCTGGACGGTTTCGGCAGCGCCTTCGAAGCGACGCGGCGCGGCGGCAGCACGGTGACGACGAGCCTGACCCACCCATCGCAGAAATTCAGCTTTCCCGTCGCGCGCATCGTCGCCGAGGCGCGCACCATCAAGGGCAGCTACATCGGCACCTGCGTGCCGGGGCGCGATATTCCGGCGTTCATCCGGCTTTATCGCCAGGGGCGCATGCCGGTGGACAAGCTGGTGACGCGGACCTTGCGCCTGGATGAAATCAACGAGGCTTTCGATGCCCTGTCCGAGGCCAGGGTGGTGCGGCAAGTCATCACGTTTTAATCGTCTGCCTCGGTCTCAAGATCGGGGATATGGTTGAAGGCGATGCGCATCGGCGCGGCGCTGAGCGCCCGGTAGGCGCCGCCGAAATAAAGGGTCTGCCGGCCGTAGCGCAGGTTTACCGAGTCGATCACCGCGTCGAGCTTGTCATGGGCGCGGCCCTGGTCGAACAGGGCGCGGTTGCGCTGCGTCTGCTCGTCCAGCTGCGACAGCGCGACGGATACGCCGTGCGGCGGAGACTGACTTTTTCCCGGGAAGGCCTGCCACAGGCGATTCAGCGCGTCGAGCAGTTGCAGCGTGTCGCTGGTCGGATCGAACCGGGCCTGCCGCTCCCAGCGACTGCCGTCTTGGAATTTCACCTTTACGTGCAGGGCACCGGCGATGCAGCCGTAGCTGCGCAGGCGCATGGCCGCCTTCTGCAGCAGGCGGTGCAGGACGGAGAAGGCCGTCTCGGACCTGCGCAACTCCGGCGGCAGCACATGCGAGTGGCTGACGCTGCCGCGCTGCGAAGGCAGTACCGGCAGTTCCTCTCCGCGCAGCCGTGCATGCACCCGCTCGCCCTCGATGCTGCCCCAGGCAGCGCGCAGCTCCTCCCTGCTCGCGGCGCACAGCTCGCGTACGCTGCGGATGCCGTGGCGGTTCAAGCGCTGCTCCATCGCCTTGCCGATGCCGCAGAGGTCGCGCAGGCCGAGGCCGTACAGCGCCTCGGGCAGATCGGCCTGTTCGATGACGACCAGGCCGTCCGGCTTTTCCATGTCGGAGGCCACCTTGGCGAGGAAGGTATTCGGCGCGATGCCGATCGAACAGCGGATTTCCGAGCCGACCGCCTCGGCGATGGTGCGCTTGATCTGGCGCGCGATGGCGAGTGCGCGCCCGCGCCGGCTGTCGCTGCCGCTCAGCCGGCAGGCCATCTCGTCGATGGACAGCACGCGCCCGACATGCAGGCAGGATTCGACAGCCCCGATCAGCCGGTGATGCAGTTCGACATAGGCCGCGGGCCGCGCCTCGACGAGATGGATGCCGGGGCAGAGCTTGCGCGCCTGCGCGACGAGCGTGCCGGTTTTCACGCCATGGCGCCTGGCCTCGTAGCTGGCGGCAATGCAGCAGGTGGTCTCGGCCAGCACGGGCAGCACCGCCACCGGCTTGCCGCGCAGTTCCGGCCGCAGCTGCTGTTCGACCGAAGCGAAATAGGAATTGAAGTCGACGTAAAGCGCACGAAGCGTCATGGGGAAAGTATACGCGCCCTGCTTAGGGCGGGCCGGCAGCGGCCGCGCCAGGACGGCGAACCGTGCCGTCCCCGTCTTGCGTCAATCGCAGACCAGGGTGGTGCCGAACTGATGGCAGACGCGGCTGCCGGCGGGCGGGACGATAACGACGGGAGCCCAGGAGGCGGCGGGTCGGACGGGCTGGAGCGTCGTCGCGGGGGCTGGCAGGATTTCCTGCGTGCCCGCCGCCGTATAGGGGGCATTCATGCCGGGCAACGCATTGTTCTGCTGGAGGGGGTTGGGCAAGGCCGGCGCTTGCATGGGCTGAGGCGGCGCGGAATTCGTTATGACCGTTGTCCTGTCATGCCGGTGAATGAGCGTGCCGCCGCTGCAATAGGTCTTGTTGTTGCCGATGTCCCTGCAATAAGTGACCTGCCCCTGTGCCGCAGTGGCGATGGCGAGAAGAAGCGTCAGGGGCAATGCAGATCTCATGCTGTCATTATAGGCGGGTAAAAGGAAATTCCACCCTGGGCGGCTTGCCGCCCATGATGTCGGCGATTGCCTGGCCGGAGCCGCAGGCGAGCGTCCAGCCGAGGGTGCCGTGGCCGGTGTCGTAGAACAGGTTGTCCAGCCGGCTGCGACCGATGACAGGCACATTGCCGGGCGTGGCCGGACGCAGGCCGGCCCAGTATTCGGCTTGGCCGGCCAGTTCGATGCGGGGAAAGAGCCGAAGCACCCGGCGCAGGATCGCATCGCAGCGGGCCGGATTCACGCGCGTGTCGAAGCCGGTCAGCTCCGCAGTGCCGGCGGCGCGCAGGCGGTTGCCGAGGCGCGAGCAGACGATGCGGCGCGACTCGTCGGTGACGCTGACATAGGGGGCTTCGGTCCCCGGGGCGAGGGGCAGGGTGAGCGAATAGCCCTTGACGGGATAGAT
>JABWBC010000217.1 GCA_013360695.1 Phycisphaerales bacterium | reverse complement strand
GAGCCGCGCTCGGCGTGCTGCGCCACAACTCGCGCCTCTGCCCAAGGTGTGCCTACCCGCTGCGCCCCGCCCGCAACACCGCCGGCTGGTGCCCGGAATGCGGCCTGAACTCGCCCATCACGAACCCCGGCGCGGGGTGAGTTGACGAAGGCGCTGCGCCGCCACACATGCTTCGGGTGGCGTGGCCAACCTGTTGGCCACGCGCTCCGCGCTCGCTTCCCCCTCGCGCCCCTCACCTAGAAAACCCCGGCCCCGGCTTTCTCCCCCATTCCACCCCAACACTCTTCCGCGATGCGCGCTTCTTTCTTACACTACTCAAGTCATGAACATCACAACGCGCACCATCGCGGCCCGCACACTCGTCCTCCTCTGCCTCGCCCTCGCCGCCACTCGCGCGAGCGCCCAGGCCTGCGGCACGATCCAAGACCTCGGCAACCTCGGCAGCGGCTCCTACGAAGCAACGGCGATGTCCGCCGACGGCGAGGTGGTCATCGGTCGCTATTACTTGGGCAACGCCGTGGCTCGCGCCTTTCGCTGGACTGAAGCAACCGGCATGCAGGACATCTCCATGCCGTGGGGTGACACCTGGGCAAAGGCGGTCTCCAGCGACGGGAGCACCATCGTCGGCTACGGCCAGAACTATCTCAAACTCGATCGCGCCTTCCGCTGGACGCAGGCGACAGGCAGACAAGACCTCGGCACACTCGGTGGTTCGACGGCCAACGCGATCGCGGTCTCCGCCGACGGCAGCGTCATCGTCGGCTATTCAGCGAACTTTGACGGCGCGCCACATGCGTTCCGATGGACACTGGCGACGGGGATGCAAGACCTCGGAACGCTCGGCGGATTTGAGTCAAGAGCCACGGCCGTCTCTGCGGATGGGAGCGAAATCGTCGGCTGGGCGAACGACTCCGGCGGCTCCCAGAAGTCGTTCCGCTGGACGGCGGAAGACGGAATGGCCGACCTCGCACCCGAATACCCATCGGCCTTCTACACCGCGGCCGCCTCGGCGGATGGATGCACGATCGTGGGGTGGTTCGAGTGGGGTGGCCATCGCGCGTTTCGTTGGACTATTGACGCGGGACTTGAAGAGGCATCTCCGCCTGGGAGTGTGACCTCGTACGCGACCACCGTCTCAGCCGACGGCAGCGCGATCGTCGGGTATCGAATCAAGTGGGGAGACAATGGACCAGTCGAGGAGACATTTCATTGGACGTCCGACGGCGGCTATAAGTTCATCAGCGGAACGTCTACCAACTCCGGGCTGTATCATTGGAACGAGAGCGTCTCGAAAGACGGAGGCGTCGTTGTGGGTACGTCGTCGGACGATAGAATGGCGGTTCGATGGACAGAGCGCGGCGGAACACTTCCTCTCTTCTCCAACAACGACCGCGATTCCTGGGCCTATGCCGTCTCCGCCAATGGTGAAATTATCGTCGGAGCAGTCGTGGACCAGTCTATCCGTTCCGCCTTCCGCTGGATCAAGAACCCAGCCGACGTGAACGGCGATGGATTCCTCAACGGCGACGACTTCGATCAGTTCGCGGAAGCGTTTGAAACCGGCGACCCTTCCGGCGATTTCAACCACGACGGCTTCGTGAACGGCGACGACTACGACGGGTTCGCGGAGGCGTTTGAGGCGGGGTGCTGAGTCGAGATCGTCTTGGTTGTCCCGCATTCGGACGCCGGACCTGACGAGTCCGCGGGGAAGGTCCGAGTTGATCCGCCGCACTCGTCGCCTACTCCACCCACCACTTCTTGCCATCGCGTTTCACGCGTCGGTAGAGTGTGTCGCGCTCGACGGGTTCGAAGCCAGCCTCGCGGATCGCCTTCTGCAGCGTCCACGGCGTGACTTCCTGGTGCGTCGCCGCGGAGGTCGTGTCGCCGTGGTTCACCCCGCCGTGATGTACCTTGGTGATGTCGTACCAGACGACGGTGCCGTCGATGTCGTCGGCGCCGGATTGCAGCATCAGCTGCGCCATCGGCAGCGTCTGCATGATCCAGAAGGCCTTGACGTGCGGGAAGTTGTCGAGCATGAGTCGCGCGACGGCGAGGGTGCGGATGTTCTCAAGCCCGCTGGGCCCGGGGAGATGCTCGATCTCGCAGCCGTCGGGGAAGAACGGGAGCGGGATGATGGTTTGGTAGTAGCCGGAGGAGGCAGCGGAAGAAGAGGCACGAGGCACTTGGCACTGGGAACGAGGAGAAGAAGAGAACGCGACGTGTTCGGGGAGTGGAGTGCCGGGGCGCGTGAGCGTGATGACCGGCGCGTCGGAGTCGTCCGTGCGATAGCCAAGGTGCCCGCCCTCGCTGCGTGTCAGCGCGTCGTCGTCGTCACGAATGCCGAAAGCCGAATCCCGAATGCCGCGTTCCTCACGATTGAGCGGCTCGTGTGCTGCGTTCCCCGCCTCGTGACTTGGTGACTTCGTGACTTCGTGACCTTCCGCGTACCCCAACTTCGCCAGGGCGCGGTCCTGCTCGCGCCGGAGCATCTCCAAATGAACGAGGCGGTCGCGGCGTGACTCGATGTGCCCGTAGAGGATCGTCGCGTTGGTGTTGAGACCCATGTCGTGGGCCTCGCGGTGAACATCGAGCCACACGTCGGAGCGGATCTTGCCCTTGTAGGCCTCGTCGTGAACGCGATCGTCGAAGACCTCCGCGCCGCCGCCCGGGAGCGAACCGAGGCCGGCGTTCTTCAGTTCTCGGAGGACGAAGCGGATGCCCTCGCGCCGCGCGGCACGACCTTCCTCGCCGGGGAGGTTCGCGCCCTTGTAGACCTTGGCGATCTTGGCGAGGTGCACGATCTCGACCGCGGTGAACGCCTTGACGTGCAGCTCGCTCCCCAGCGTGCGGGCCTCGTCTCGGATGGTGGAGACCAGGTCGGTGTAGTAGGAGAACGGCAGATAAGGGTGCAGCCCGCCGACGGAGTGCATCTCGGTCGCGCCGGCGTCGACGGCCAGCCGCACCTGCTCGCGCACGTAGCCCATGTCGCGGGTGTAGGCCTTGGGGTCGTCCTTCTTGGCGTAGAAATCGCAGAACTTGCACGAGAGGGCGCAGACGTTTGAGTAGTTGAGGTGCCGGTTGATGTTGTAGTACGCGGCGTCGCCGTGCAGGCGACGCCGGACGAAATCGGCGAGCGCGAGCACGCCGTGGAGATCGAAGGTGGAGAAGAGCGTCTCGCCATCGGCCAGGGAGAGGCGCTCGCCGCGGGAGAGCTTGTGCGCGATCGGGACGAGCGCGGGATCGGCGACGAGAGACGCGGGGTCGGTGGAGACGCGCGGATCGACGCCGCGGGCAACGTCGCCATCACCGGACGCAACAAGGACATCATCAACCGCGGTGGCGTCAAGTTCAATCCGCGCGACGTCGAGAATCTGCTCGACGGCCACCCGCAGATCCTGCAATCGGCCATCGTGCCGATGCCCGATCCGGTCCTCGGCGAGCGCGCCTGCGCGTTCGCGACGCTGCGCCCCGGCGCGGCCGAGCCCACGCTCGAGGAGCTGTGCGCCTACCTGCTCGCGAAAGGCATCGCCAAGAACAAGCTGCCCGAGCGCCTCGTCGTCGTCCCCGAAATGCCGCTGACGCCGACGCGCAAGATCATCAAGGGCAGGCTGAAGCTGCCGGCCTGAGTCGCCGCGTTAGCGCGCGGGGACGACCGGGACGAGCAAGTGCGAATCGTGGCTTCCGCCGCAGTGGATCACGTGGATGCCGCGGTTGAAGCTCGCGTCTTTCTCGTAGGGCGGCGACCGGATGATGGCGCTCGCGGAGACGATCAGCTCGAGCGATTCGCCGGCGGCGAAAAACGTACTGCTCGGATATAGCGCGATGTCCACCGGCACGATCTCGCCCGGCGCGAGCGGCCGGTGGCTCGTTCCGCTCAGCACCGGCTGATACTCGGTCGATTCCGCCGCATCCAGTTCGCGCCGCGACACCCGGCAGTAGCCGCGCGCGACCGTGTCGTCGATGTTGCCGACCGACCCGCGGAAGCGGACCGGACGTCCCGTGCGATCCCGCTTGTCGGCGGCCACGAAAATGGCCATGTCGTCGGGCGCCGCCGCGGCTCCCGGTGCCGCCATTGCTTGCACCCAAAGCCGCAATTTCATGTGTCCGGTGAGTTCCGTGTCGCGATCGAAGCGGATCGCGAAGGCCGCGCGGCCGCGCCGGCCGGGATAGGCGACGGCCTGGCTCGCGGGCGAAGGGTGCCGATCGAGCCGCCGCGGCTCGGCGACGAGGAACAGCTTCGGGTACGCGGTTCGCTCGAGCGGCCACGACGTCTCGTCGCGGACCTCGTGGATCGTATCGCGGCTCGAGCGGACCTCGAGGCGTACC
>JABWBC010000216.1 GCA_013360695.1 Phycisphaerales bacterium | reverse complement strand
TCTCGGGCGCGATCGGCCACACCAGCACGGCCTTGGGCTCAACGTCGGGCGTGGGCTCGTCCGGGCGCTCTCCCTTGGGTGCGCTTGCGATGGTGAAGAGCACGCCCTGGCGCGCGGTGCTCACCTGACCGAGCACGCCCAGCAGGCGCGCCAGGAAGATGCGATCGTCGGGCGCGGGGGCGGCCAAGTCCGCGACCAGGCGCGACCAGCCCGGGGCCTTCATGTTCGAAAGATCGATCACTTGCTTGCTCCGACCTCGGCGATCTTCTTCGACCAGGCCTCGGTTGGTTCGGTAAACCGGACGAAGGCCGTCACGCCCGCAACGGTCTTGCTCGGATTGGGCAGGGCGACGCGGACGCGGCGTGTGCCGCTGGCGGCGTCGGCGACGGCGCTGACCTCGATGACCTTGCCCAGTCGGACGCTGCTCTGTCCGGGAAGGTCCATGAGCACCCAGCACTTGCTGTCGGGCTGCAGATCGAGGGTCTTGCCCGTGGGCACGGGCACGTCGATCCAGAGCGGATTGACGTTGACCACGCGGATGATCTTGTCGCTCTCGGAAACCGTTTGCCCGACATCGACGGAGATCTGGTCCACCACGCCGTCGAACGGTGCGACGATGCGCAGCTTGTCGACGCGGGCCTTGAGCCGATCGACCTGGACCACTTCCTGCTGCTGCGTGACCTCGGCCTGGCCCACGTCGATCACGGCGGCTTCGTAGCTGACGCGCGCGCGATCGACCTCGGTGGGTGAGGCGCTCCCCTTGGCTTGGGCTTCCTTGTAGCGCTCGTACTCGAGCTTGGCGAGTTCCGCGGCTTTCTTGGCCTTCTGCACGGGCAGGTCGGTGTCCGAGCGGAGTTCCTGCAGCTTCACGACGATGGCGTCTTCGGCGTCGTCGCCGCGGATCAGGAGCTGGCCCTTCGTCACGCTCTGCCCGCCGGCGACCAGCAGCTCCATCACCCGCGACGAGGCGGAAAAGCCCATGATGGCGTCGCGGCTCGGGCGCGTGACGGACTTGATTCCGTCGAAGCTCTTGATGTCGCTTTCGCTGGGTCCGCTCGGTTGGGCTGCGGGTTGGGCCGTGGATTGGGCGGCTGACTGGACCGCGGGCTGTTTGCCCGGTGAAGAATCAGATTGGTTCCGCGAGGGGACCGAAGCGAGCGACACGGCGGCGCATGTGACCGCCGCGATCGCCACCCAACGATCGAGCCCCCGCACGCAGGTTGTGCAGGTCATGGCAGGACTATACATCGTCGAACTTGCCCAAAGTTCCGTCGAACAGCAGATGTCCGCTCGAATCCGGTCAAAATCCGAACAATGAGATGGGTGCCCGCGCGCTATTGTTGAAACCCGGCGAGTTCGCCCGTTTGGCGAAGGCTCCCGGCTCCATGGAGGTTGAATCGTGACTCAAGCCGTCGCCCCTAGTCGTGCGGTTCAGGAAGTGTCGTCGCTGGCGGTCGCCGGCGGAACGCCCGTCTCCAAGACCTCGGTCCCTTTCATGTCGACCGGGCTGGCCCAGGCCGACATCGATCAGGCCCTGGCGGTCCTCAAGAGCGGCATGCTGCGGGCTGCCAAGAAGTGCGAGGAGCTCGAGCAGCGCTTCGGCCAGATGTCGAGCGCCAAGCACATGATGACGTGCGCCAACGGCACGTGCGCCCTCCAACTCGCCTATGAGCCGCTCTTTCAGCCCGGCGACGAGGTGCTCGTCCCCGCGTGGTCCTACATCGCGACCGTCAGCATGATCGTGGCCCGCGGCTGCGTGCCGGTGTTCGTCGACGCGAATCCTGACACGTTCCAGATCGACGTCGTCGACGCCGCCCGGAAGATCACACCCAAGACACGCGGCATCGCGGCGACCCACCTCTACGGCTGCCCGGTCGATATCGACGCGGTGCAGGCCCTGGCTTCCAAGCACAACCTGAAGGTCGTGTACGACGCGGCCCAGTCGCACCTGGCGACCTGGAAGGGCAAAGGCATCGGCGCCTTCGGTGACGCCGTGACGTATTCGTTCTACGCGACCAAGAACCTGGGCACGGGCGAGGGCGGCTCGATCTCGTGCAACGACGACACCTTGGCCCGCAAGATCAAGCTCCTCCGCTCGCACGGCGAGACGGACAAGTACCTGCACGAGTCGGTCGGGTATAACTACCGCATGAACGACATCACCGGCGCGATCGGCTGCAGCAAGCTCGATCGTCTCCCGGCCCAGACCAAGCAGCGTCAGGCCAACGCCGCCCGCTATGACCAGATCATTTCGAAGATTCCGGGCCTCACCGCACCCAAAACCACGCCGGGTGGCGAGGCGGTGTTCCACCTCTACGTGATCAAAATGGACACCTCGAAGTTCTCCTGCACGCGCGACGAGTTCTGCAAGGCGTTGGGAGCCGAGGGCGTGCCCACGGCGGTGCATTACCCTAGGCCGTTGCCCAAGCAGCCCGCGCTGTCGAAGTGGGACAAGCAGGATTGCCCGGTGTCGGACAAGCTGTCGACGCAGGTGATAGCGCTGCCCATGCACCACGACCTCAGCGACGAGCACTTCCGCATTCTGGAGGCGGCCCTGACCAAGGTCGCGGGCGCATACCGCATCTGACCTGCCTGTCCGCCACGGACGAATCGCCCTGCGCGCGCCAAGCCGCACGCGATCCCATTTGGGTGAGCGTCGCGATTCCCCAGATTGCGTGACTTCTCCAGAGTGCCGCGGTGCATGGCGATCCGACGCGGCAAATCGCTGGCGTCAAGGCGACGAGGGTTTGCCCCGAGCTGATTTTGGTTGACAAGGGGCGAGCGCGTGATAGGTTGATCGCTCGCGTGGAGCGCCATGGCTGGCGCGGAGGGGAGTCGCGCGATGCTCCCGAGACGGACGCGGCACGGGCCGCGGGATGTTGTTGGAGCCGGCGCACGGCCGCGCCGGGTGCGATGTGAGTATGTTCCCACCCGCCGATCCGTTGCCCGGTGAATCCCGATTGGGAGGCGGAGGCGCGGAGTTCGGCTCTGATCTGCGGCTGCTGCGGCGCATGACGTATGGCGCGACCTATCAGGATCGCGCCATGATGGCGGCGTTGGGGCGCGAGGCCTACGTCGATTGGCAGCTTGCCCATGAGTCCATCGACGTTTCGGCGCTGGAGGCGGAGTTGGAGGCGAGCTATCCATGGCTGCGGATGTCGGCGGCGGAGATGGTGGATGGTTGGATCCAGGAGGTCGACATCGGGCACGCGGAGGTGGCGATCACGCGGGCGATCAGGAGCCCGCGTCAGCTCTACGAGCGCGTGGTCGAGATGTGGAACGACCATTTCAACATCACGTCGAGCGGGTTGACGCTGGCCTGGACGCGGGCCGTCGACGAGCGCGACGTCATCCGTGCGCACGCGATGGGGACGTTTCGCGCGTTGCTCGGCGCCTCGGCGCGGAGCGCGGCGATGGTGCTCTATCTCGACAACGCGAAGAACATCGCCGCGGCCCCGAACGAGAACTACGCGCGTGAGGTGATGGAGCTGCACACGACGGGCGTGGGGGCGTACACGGAGCAGGACGTGCGCGAGGTGGCGCGGTGCTTCACCGGATGGACGAACCACCTGGCCAACGCGGGCGAGGCGGCGCTCACCTTCAAGTTTGATCCCGCGTTGCACGACGACGGCGAGAAGGTTGTGCTCGGGCGGGTGATCCCCGCGGGCGGCGGGATCGGGGACGGCGAGGCGGTGCTCGACATCCTGGCGTCGCACCCCGCGACGGCGCGCCACGTCTCCGGGCGCGTCGCGCGTCATTTCATCACGCCCGCGCCGAGCCAGGGGCTGGTGGATCAACTCGCGGGCGTGTTCACTGCGACGGGCGGAGACATCCGTGCGGTGGTGCGAGAGGCGCTCTCCACGCGGTGCCAGGCGCACGCCAAGCCGAAGTTTCAGCGACCGTTTCACTTTGCGGTCGGCGTGGCGCGGGCGCTGGAGGCGGCCATGCCGCACGCGGGCCAGTTGCGATTGAAGCTGGCGCAGGCGGGGCACATGCCGCTGAAGTGGGAGACACCCGACGGGTACCCGGATCGCACGTCGTACTGGGCGGGGGCGCTCTTGTGGCGGTGGCGGTTCGCGGCGTCGCTGATGTACAACGAGATGACGGGCGTGGAAGTGGATGTGCCGCGGCTCATGTTCGGGGCGAGGAATGTGGAGCAGATCGCGGATCGCATCGACTCGATCGTGTTCGGCGGGACGATGCCGATGATGATGCGGGTGCTGCTGGAGGATTATCTGCGGGCGAACAACCCGAGCAACGGCGTGATGGCCGAGGCGCTCGGACTTGCAATATCTTCGGCAGAGTATCAGTGGTTCTGAAGAAGTCACGAAGTCACGAAGTCACGAAGTCACGAAGTCACGAAGTCACGAAGTCACGAAGTCACGAAGTCACGAAGTCACGAAGTCACGAAGTCACGAA
>JABWBC010000056.1 GCA_013360695.1 Phycisphaerales bacterium | reverse complement strand
ATCGCCGTGAGGCCCGCGAAGGCCCGCAGGGGCCCGGCGCCTTGCGATCCGTCCTGAGTCACCGGTGCGGGCCGCCCCCCCAAACCTCCCGTACCGGCCGTCCGGCGCCCCGCCCTCCACCTCTCGCGCCGCGCCCGCTCCTCCGCACGGCCGATTCGCCAGTCGCTGATGAACATCCATGCGAGATAGCCATCGGCAGCCACGCCCGCGCTCACCAAGGCAATTGCCACGCACCAAGCCGCCGTATCGCTCATGACGTGATCTCCAAGCCGCGTGCCGTGGGTCGACTCTGCGATGATCACCCACACCCAGGCATGACGAAATGAGT
Organism: Phycisphaerales bacterium; assembly: GCA_013360695.1. Classification (GTDB taxonomy): domain Bacteria; phylum Planctomycetota; class Phycisphaerae; order Phycisphaerales; family UBA1924; genus JABWBC01. The sequence goes on along the minus strand of JABWBC010000056.1, from coordinate 21,593 downwards.
GTGGAGGGCTCCGCGGCGATGTCGCTCAAGGCGGCATCAACGCATGGCCTTGTCGTATCAACGCTGCATCAACGCACGGCTGCGTCTCAGAGCCTCAGTCGCGCAATGCTGGTCGTCTTTATGCCGCCTTTATGCGATTGATCATTGCGTTTATGCCCGGCTGAGCGACAAGGTACCGGTGCGTGGCGATGCTGATGCCATGATCGCACTGTGTCACCGGTCCTTCTCCTGTCCACGGGCCACTCCATGAACGACCTCATCCCCATCGCGTTCTTTGTCGGCTGCCTTCTCGCCACGTTCGGTTTGGTGCGTGTGTGCGAGTGGCTGCGGCCACTTGGTCAAACGCCGCGACCCGAACAGCCTGGCTCTCGCGACGTGGTTGCTCAGCACAGGGAGAATGGCCAATGACACTCCAGACCGTCATCTACACGCTCGCCGCGATCGTCGCGGCGGCACTCTTGGTCTATCTCCTGATCGCGCTTCTCAAGCCGGAGTGGTTCCAATGAATGATCCCACGACTGCTCTGGTTCCTGCACCGACGCTGGCCGCCATCACCGGCTCGGGCGTGCTGCAACTGCTGATCTACCTCGCGGTGCTCCTCGCACTCGTCAAGCCGCTGGGGTGGTTCATGGCCCGGGTGCTGGAGGGCAAGGCGGGCGAGGCGCCGCTGGGGCTCGGCCGCGCGCTGGGCTGGTTGGAGCGGGGCATCTATGCCCTCGGCGGCGTGCGCACGGATGGGGAGCGGCGGCCCGTTGAGACGGGCTGGAAGCCGTACGCTGCGGGCATACTTATCTTCAACGCGATCGGCTTCATCGCCGTGTACGCGCTGCAGCGGCTGCAGCACGTGCTCCCCGCCAACCCGGCGGGGCTTGGAGCCGTTGAAGCGAGGTCCGCGTTCAACACCGCGGTCTCTTTCGCCACCAACACGAATTGGCAGGGATATGGCGGCGAGACGACCATGTCGTACCTCACGCAGATGCTCGGGCTGGGTGTGCAGAACTTCCTGAGTGCGGCGACGGGCATCGCCGTGCTGGCAGCGCTCATCCGTGGGCTGGCCCGCAAGTCGTCATCGACGATCGGCAACTGCTGGGTGGACCTCACGCGCAGCACGCTGTACATCCTGCTGCCGTTGTCAGCGGTGCTCGCACTGGCACTGGTGAGCCAGGGCGTCGTGCAGACGTTCCGCGGGCCGCAAGAGGTCGCGCTCGCGGTGCCGTTATCGACGGCAGACGGGGCGGTGGTAACAACACAGACCATTCCCCTCGGCCCCGCCGCTTCTCAGATCGCCATCAAGCAGCTCGGCACCAACGGCGGCGGGTTTTTCAACGTGAACTCCGCCCACCCGCTGGAGAACCCGACGGCACTGTCGGACTTCCTGCAGGTGCTGGCGATCCTGGTCATCCCCGCGGCGCTCTGCTGGACCTTCGGCGAGATGGTCCGCGACCGCCGCCAGGGCTGGGCCGTGCTCGCGGCGATGCTGGCGATCTTTGTGCCGCTGCTCTTCGCCACCTACGCGCTGGAGGCGGGAGGAAACCCCCGCGTGCAGGCGATCGTCGGCGTGGACGGCGAATCGGCAACCGCGCCGGACGCGTTGATCGGCAACATGGAAGGCAAGGAGGCCCGCTTCGGGATCGCCGGGAGCGCCCGGTGGGCCGCCACGACCACCGCCGCGAGCAACGGAAGCGTGAACTCCATGCACGACTCATACACGCCGCTGGGAGGGCTTGTGCCCATGTGGCTCATGCAGCTCGGCGAGGTGGTCTTCGGCGGCGTGGGCTCGGGCCTCTACGGCATGCTCATGTTCGTCATCGTCGCGGTCTTCGTCGCGGGGCTGATGGTGGGCCGCGCCCCGGAGTACCTGGGCAAGAAGATCGAGCCCTTCGAGATGAAGATGGCGATGGTCTGCGTGCTTGTGCCGTGCGCGATTGTGCTGGTCGGCACCGCCGTGGCCGTGCTGATTCCTGAGGGATACACGACCAGCAACCCAGGCCCGCACGGCTTCAGCCAGATTCTCTACGCCTTCAGCAGCGCGGGCAACAACAACGGCTCAGCCTTCGCAGGCCTCACGGCCAACACGCCCTTCTACAACATCGCGCTGGGCCTTGCGATGTGGTTCAGTCGGTTCTGGATCATCGTGCCGGTGCTCGCCGTCGCGGGATCGCTTGCGGCCAAGCGTGTCAGTCCGACGACCAGCGGCACACTCCCGACCCACACGCCGGTCTTCGTGCTCATGCTTGTGGCGGTGGTGGTCATCGTCGGCGCGCTCACCTTCGTGCCCGCTCTCGCCTTGGGACCGGTGGTGGAGCACCTCCAGCTCGTCGGCAAGTAAGTCCGCGTTCCATGGGAATCAGCCATGCCTAGTTCGACCACTCACGCCACCTCATCAATCTTCAACCCCGCCCTCGTGCGGCCAGCCATCGGCTCGGCACTGGCCAAGCTCGACCCGCGCGTGCAGCTCCGCAACCCCGTCATGTTCGTGGTGTGGGTGGTCAGCGTGCTCACGACGATGCTGGCGGTCGCGGGGTTCGCGGGCAAGGGTGAAGCGGGCGGATACTCGCCCACCCTCGTGCTCGTGATCGCCGTGTGGCTGTGGTTCACCGTGCTGTTTGCGAACTTCGCCGAGGCGATGGCCGAGGGGCGGGGCAAAGCCCAAGCGGCGAGCTTGCGGAAGAGCAAGAGGGATGTGCAGGCAAAGAAGGTGCAAGGCCCGCGAGTTGAAGGCCGCGGCCCAAGCGGTTGCCAGACCGCGCTGGTGTCCGGCGCAACGCTCCGCAAGGGCGACATCGTGCTCGTGCAAGCCGGCGACCCGATTCCGGGCGATGGCGAGGTCATCGAGGGCGTCGCCTCGGTGAACGAGTCTGCCGTCACGGGTGAGTCCGCTCCGGTCATCCGCGAAGCGGGCGGCGATCGCTCCAGCGTCGTCGGCGGCACGCAGGTGCTCAGCGACTGGCTCATCGTGCGGATCGCCAGCGACCCGGGCTCGTCGTTCCTCGACCGCATGATCGAGATGGTCGAGGGGGCCAAGCGGCAGAAGACGCCCAACGAGATCGCGCTGGACATCCTGCTCGCTGCGCTCACGATCACCTTCCTGCTCGCGTGCGCGACGCTTCTGCCGTACTCGATCTATGCGGTGATGCAGGCCAAGGCGGCGGACGCGGCGTCCACGGCGCAGCCCATCACCGTCACCGTGCTCGTCGCGCTGCTGGTGTGCTTGATTCCCACGACCATCGGCGGCCTGCTCTCCGCCATCCGCATCGCGGGCATGGACCGCCTGGTGCAAGCCAACGTCATCGCCACCAGCGGCCGGGCCGTCGAAGCGGCGGGCGACGTGGACGTGCTGCTGCTGGACAAGACCGGCACGATCACCTTTGGCAACCGCATGGCCTCCGCGTTCCATGCCGTCGACGGGACCACCGCCGAGCAGCTCGCCGACGCGGCCCAGCTCTCTTCGCTCGCCGATGAGACGCCCGAAGGCCGATCCATCGTCGTGCTCGCCAAGCAGAAGTACAACATCCGCGAGCGCGACATGCACGCGCTGGGCTTCGACGGCAAGCCTGCGTCGTTCGTCCCGTTCACCGCGAACACTCGCATGAGCGGCGTCGACCTGCCCCTCTCCACGCAGTACCCGCAAGGCCGGCAGATCCGCAAGGGCTCCGCCGACGCGATCGAGGCGTACGTCTCGCGCATGGGCGGCACGCCGAGCGTGCAGGCCCGCGAGATCGTGAACGAAGTCTCCAAGCGAGGTTCGACGCCGCTGGTCGTCGCCGACGGCAAGGGCAAAACACTCGGCGTGATCGAACTCAAGGACATCGTCAAAGGCGGCATCGCCGAGCGCTTCGCCGAACTCCGCCGCATGGGCATCAAGACCGTGATGATCACGGGCGACAACCCCGTGACCGCCGCCGCGATCGCGGCAGAGGCCGGCGTCGACGACTTCCTCGCGCAGGCCACGCCCGAAGCCAAGCTGAAGCTCATCCGCGAGTATCAACAAGGCGGGCGGCTCGTCGCCATGACCGGCGACGGCACCAACGACGCCCCCGCGCTCGCGCAGGCCGACGTGGCGGTCGCGATGAACAGCGGCACGCAGGCCGCCAAAGAAGCCGGCAACATGGTGGATCTTGACAGCAACCCGACCAAGCTCATCGAGATCGTCCGTATCGGCAAGCAGCTCCTCATGACCCGCGGCTCGCTCACGACCTTCAGCATCGCCAACGACGTCGCCAAGTACTTCGCCATCATTCCCGCGGCGTTCATGAGCACCTACCCCGCGCTGGGCGCGCTCAACATCATGCGGCTCAACCCCGCGACGGCGATCCTCTCCAGCGTCATCTTCAACGCCCTCATCATCGTGGTACTCATTCCGCTGGCTCTCCGCGGCGTGAAGTACCGCCCCGTCGAGGCCAGCCGCCTGCTCGGGCACAACCTGCTCGTCTACGGCGTCGGCGGCCTCCTCGTGCCGTTCGTCGGGATCAAGGTCATCGACGTTCTCGTGAACCTCCTGCCGGTCTGGAACTAAGCCATGCTCACCCACCTCCGTCCCGCGCTCATCCTCTTCGCCATCCTCACGCTCATCACCGGCGTGGTCTATCCGTTCGCCATCACCGGCATCGCGCAGGTCGCGTTCGTCGGCAAGGCCAACGGCTCGATCGTCACCGATGCCGCCGGCAAGCCCATCGGCTCCGCGCTCATCGGCCAGGAGTTCGGCACGAGCGACCCCGCGTCCGCACCAGGGCTGGTCAAATGGTTCTGGGGCCGCCCCAGCGCCACCGGCCCCGTGCCCTACACCGCGCTCAATCTCGCCACCGGCACCGGCTCCAGCGGCAGCAACCTCGCCCCGACCAACCCGGCCCTTATCGACAGCGTCAAGGCCCGCCTCGCCGCACTTGACGCGGCGGACGCGAGCGTCGGCATCGTGCGCGTCGCCCCCGACTCAACGTCCCGCGCGACCGCTGTCCCCGTCGACCTGGTCACCGCCTCCGCGAGCGGCCTGGATCCGCACATTTCCCCTGCCGCCGCCGAGTACCAGGTCCCACGCGTCGCCAAGGCCCGCGGCCTGACCGAGGACGCCGTCCGCGACCTGGTCCGCCAACACACCCAAGGCCGTGCTCTCGGCGTGCTCGGTGAGCCCGTGGTCAACGTGCTCGTCCTGAATCAGGCCCTTGACCACACTTCGCGGTGATGATGATGGCTGCCCAATACGATGACGCATCCGATGGATCACACGGAGACCAACCCGGACCCGCAAGCGACCGACGAGGTCTTGGACCGCTTCAAGCGTGAGCAGCAGTCCGCTGTCGACGGGGCGCCGGTCGCGGGATCGACGCAGCTCCGCGGGCGGCTGAAGATCTTCTTTGGCATGTCGCCGGGCGTCGGCAAGACCTATGCGATGCTCGCGGCGGCGCAGCGGATGGCGGCGCAGGGCGTGGATGTGGCCGTCGGCGTGGTCGAGACGCACGGGCGGGCCGAGACCGAGCAGATGCTGCTTGGGCTGGACATCATCCCACGGGTAAAGATCGAGTACGGGGGGGCGGGCGCGGGAGGCGCGACCACGCTTCACGAGTTCGATGTGGACTCGGCGATGCGGCGTCGGCCGGACATCCTGCTTGTCGATGAACTCGCGCACAGTAACGCGCCGGGATCGCCGTCGGGCCGCGCCAAGCGGTGGCAGGATGTCGAGGCGTGCCTGGCCGCGGGCGTCAACGTCTACACGACGCTGAACGTGCAGCACCTGGAGTCGATCAACGACGTCGTCGCGCAGATCACGGGCGTAAAGGTCAGCGAGACCGTGCCCGACCGCGTCTTCGACGAGGCCGACGAGATCGAACTGGTGGACCTGCCGCCCGATGCGCTGCACGAGCGGCTCAAGGCGGGCAAGGTCTATCTGGGCGAGAACGCCGTCCGCGCCGTCGACCCCAGCGACGGGTTCTTCCGCAAGGGCAACCTGCTCGCGCTCCGCGAACTCGCGCTGCGGCGCACGGCGGCGTGGGTCGATTCGGACATGCGTCGGTACAAGCAGGACCGCGGCATCCGGGCCGTCTGGCCCGCGGGCGAGCGCATCGTCGTCGCCGTGAGCCCGAGCCCGATGTCGGCGAAGTTGATCCGTGCCGCCAAGCGCATGGCGGCGGGGCTGCACGCGGAACTGATCGCGGTGTACGTCGAGACGCCTCGCTCCGCGAACCTCTCCGCCCAAGACCGAGAGCGGCTGGACGCGAACCTGCGCCTGGCCGAGACGCTTGGGGGGACAACGCACACCCTCGCGGGCGACAATGCCGCCCGGGAGTTGATCGCCTTCGCCCGTTCACGCAATGTCGGAAGGATCGTCGTCGGCAAGTCCGAGCGGCCTCGCTGGAGGGAAGTTCTGTTCGGGTCCTTCATCGACAACCTGATCCGCGAGAGCGGTGACATCGACATCTACGTGGTGCGGGGAGATGAGTCGGCTTCCGGCGTGACTCACCCGGCTCGAAGCGCAGCCGAGAACGGTGCTCGTACCCCCAAGCCGCCCGCCCGCGTTGCAGGCGAGTTCGCGGCGTCGGCTGGCATGGTCGCGGCGTGCGCTCTCGTTGGACTTGCGTTCTTTCGGCCCCCGGATCTCTCCGAGGAGGCCCTCATCCTCCTTGCGGGCGTGGTTGTGAGCGCGCTGTGGTTCGGCCGTGTCACGGCCATCTTCGCCAGCATCATGGCGGTGCTGGCCTTCAACTACTTCTTCACCGAGCCACGCTTCACGCTGAACATCAACGACACCGGCTATCTGGTCACGTTCTCTGTCATGCTCGCCGTGGGTGTCGTCGTCGGAACTCTTGCGGCCCGCGCACGAGAGCAGCGGCTCCGCGCCTGGTCCCGCGAGCGGGCGACGGCCGCCCAGCACGCGCTCTCGCGCGAGCTCGCAGCCGCACGCGATGCCCGCAGCGTGGCCGCGATCGTTGCACGTCACGCGCACGACCTCCTCCAGGCTGACGCGGTCGTCTGCACTCCCGCGCCACTCGCAAGAGGCGGTGCCTCATTGAGGGCGAGAGAACTTGATGTGGCCGCCGCCGCGGGTTCCGGCGGTCCCGACTGGTACTCCGGCGAAGGTGAGGAGCCGGCGCGCGACCGTGGGGTCGCTCAGTGGGTGTTTGACCACGGGAGCCCCGCCGGACGCGGCACATCGACGCTCCCCTCGGCTCAGGGCGGCTATGTGCCCCTGATCGGCAGCAGCGGCAGGGTCGGCGTCCTCGGTGTACGGACGGAGCAGAAGGGTGATGTCGATCCCTTCGACGCGGCCCAGCTCGCCACGCTCGAATCGATCGCGTCGCAAGCCGCTTCGGCGCTGGAGCGCGTCACGCTTGCCGAGTCCGAGCAGTCTGCCCGCATCAACGCCGAGCGTGAACGGCTCCGCAGCGCGCTGCTGAGTTCCGTGTCTCACGACCTCCGCACGCCACTCGCCAGCATCACCGGCGCCGCGAGCACGCTCCAGCAGGCGGGTGCCTCCCAGACGTCGGAGGGAGCCGAAGGCGTAGGGGGTGGCATCGACGAGCCGACGCGCGCAGCCCTCCTTCGAACGATCGTTGACGAGTCGTCCCGCCTCAATGACATCATCGCCAACCTCGTCTTTGCCACTCGGCTGGAGTCCGGCTCGGTTGACCTGCGGCGGGAGTGGACGACGGTTGAAGAGATCGTCGGGGCTGGGCTTTCACGCCACCGTGATGCTCTCGCCTCACGCCCCTTCCGCGCCCATGTTCCCACCGACCTGCCGATGATTCACGTCGACAATGCGATGCTCCCTCAGGTCGTCCACAACCTCGTCGAGAACTCACTCCGCTACACCGCGCCGGCTACGGCACTCGGGATATCAGCGTGGACCAGCGAGACGAATGTCGTCGTCAAGGTCTGGGACGAGGGTGCCGGGCTCGCCGATGATGAGTCATCCAAGGTGTTCGAACGCTTTTATCGAGGCCGCGCAAGCAAGACGGCCAGCCCGAGTTCTGGTGCCGCGGCATCGACGGGCATGGGCCTTGGCCTGACGATCTGTGAGGGGATCATCCGCGTGCACGGCGGTCGTATCTGGGCTGAGCCCAACACCCCGAGGGGTGTCGCGTTCCTCTTCTCGCTCCCGATCGACTACCCGCAGCCCGTGCTTCCAGCCAAGGAGGACGCTGCAGCGGATCGCGGCGCGGCCACCTTGCCGACGACGATCAACAGCGGGCAGATTGGGAGCAGTGCGCGATGAACGACTCAACGCCAAGCCCGGCAAGTGCGCAGCCGCTTCATGCCACGCCGCCAGCGCACATGCCACTCGTGCTCATCATCGAGGACGAGGAGCCCATCCGCCGCTTCCTCCGCGCCACGCTCGAAGCCAACCACTACCGCGTGAAGGAAGCTGGCACGGCCCGCGAAGGGACGCTGCTGGCGATGACCACCTATCCGGATGTCATTCTGCTGGATCTTGGCCTTCCCGACGGCGACGGCCTGAACGTCACCCGCGCGATCCGCAAAGAGGCTCGCACGCCGATTGTCGTCCTCTCCGCGCGCGGGCAGGAGAGCGATAAGGTGGCCGCCCTCGATGCCGGGGCCGACGACTACCTCACCAAACCCTTCGGCGTCGGCGAACTGCTCGCCCGCTTGCGCGTTGCTCTGCGCCATGTGACCGCGGCTACAAGTCGGGGGCCCGCCGGGATCGCAGAGGTGCCGCCGTATGAATGCACCGCCGACGGCCGGACCCTGCGTGTGGACCTCGCCGCCCGACTGGTCTTCGTGACCGACCAGGCCACCGGCCCCGAAAGCCCCGGACGTCGCGAGGTCCGCCTGACGCCGATGGAGTTCAAGCTCCTGGCGTTCCTGGTCAAGCACGCGGGCAAGGTGCTCACCCACCAGATGATCCTCAAGGAGGTCTGGGGCCCGCAGCACGCCAGCGATGTGCAGTATCTCCGCGTCTACGCGGGGGAACTTCGCAAGAAACTGGAAGTCGATCCCGCCCAGCCACGGTTTGTCATCACTGAGCCAGGAGTGGGCTATCGACTCGCGGAAGGTGCCATGCCGCCAGGCCACGGGCTGGCTCCGCGTTGACAGAAAATCAGCGGGTCGATCCCGACGCCGCAGGAAACACGGCCTGCCCGTCCGCAACTGGCACAACGGCCCCGGTCGCGACCGGGGCCGTTGTCGTAATTCCTTTGTCTTCAATGCCCCCCGAAGGACTCGAACCTTCGACCCGCTGATTAAGAGTCAGCTGCTCTACCAACTGAGCTAGGAGGGCGTCGGCGGCCCATGCCGCAGGGACAAGTGTATGCCGCTCGCGCGCGCCGGCAAATCCGCCCGCACGCTGCTCCGGGGAATGTTCGGGTACAGTGTTCACATGAGCCTCCGCGCGTGCCGTCGCCCGAGCACCGACCGCAGCCCCCAACCAGGCCGCCTCCGGGATTCCATGATCCGGTTGGTCGTTGGGCTGGCGACGGACCCGGCAAGACCCATGCGGGCCGGGCCGAAAGCGGTGAGAGAAACGGTTCATCAGGTCCCACAGAGGACGCTGTGAACGCGCGGCGTGTGCGTGAACTTCCGACGCGGCGTGGCGCATCTGGTGTGCGTATTCCCGGTGTTGAGCGCTGGTGAAGTAGAAATGAAGGGGCTGGGAATGGACACACACGATGACGGGAACAGACCCGCGCCGGATACGGCGACTTCCAACTGAAGCACGGCGCCGGCGTTGGATCGTCCGGCGCCCGTGCCGCTGGATCGATCGGAAGAGGTGACGCATCGAAAGGAGCGCATCAAGTTGGACGGCCCCGGTGCGCTGGTTTGTACACCGTCACCGCGCGGCGCTGGTGGCGTGGGGCGTGGTCATCTTGGCGCTGATCGGCGTGCGCCTGTGGTGTGACTTGGCAACGTTCGAACGGGATCCACTCGCGCGATTCGCGCCCTCGGGGCTTCCAATCGTCGATCGAACAATGGTGATCCGCCATGTTGGTTCGGAGTATCTGCTCGACCCACATCGCGCGGCCAGCGCTGGACGGTCGGATGTGGTCGGGTCGCTCACCATCCATCTGACCATCACGAAAGAGACCAAGAGCTTTCTGCTTCCCGATGCGAGGCTCGGGTTCGAGTATCGCCAGAGCTTCACGGTCGCGGATCATCGAGAGCCGCCGTTGCGGAGTTGGCCGCTTTCGGTCATTGCGCCGGATGGCTCGGTAGCGCTGTCGCTCGTGAAGACGGCCGCGGCAGACCCCGACGCATTGTGGTGGGAGCGTGTGTGGCGAAAGCCGCCGGGCACGTACCGGGTTTGGTGCGCAGCCACTATCGCGGGCGAGATTGCCCTTGGCTCGTTGATCGGCATGCTCATCGCGGTCGCGGGCTTTGGTGTGTGGCTGTCGGCGCGGCTGGGCGTGTACGGCGCTCGCGCCGGTGCGCGAAAGTGCATCGCCTGCGGCTATCCGATCGAGAAGGGAACCGATCGCTGCCCAGAGTGCGGCGGACTCCGGCCGGTGTGGAGGAATGTTGGCACCAAGAGAGAATGAGCCTCCCCAACGCCCGTCGGGCTGCTCGCTCGCCGAATCCATATGCCTGCTCATCCAGCCCTGACGGCATTCCGCTCGATGACATCCCGCCCGCAGAGTGAGTGTCTCCGCGCAGACCGCCGGAGATCGTCGGCCCTTGCAAGAACACGCTATTGTTCAATCACATCACGCGCAACCACCAGCGCCCAATCACGAAGAGAGTCTGTGCATACCAACTCCATATTATAATATAAATAATGATTACAACCGAAGGTACCAAGCATGCCCCAACCGCCATGGCCCACAGTAACGGAACGGCACCCACTGATAACCACGCAACAAGACGCAGCCGATTCATTGATTTGACAATTGATTGCGACGGAGCTCGTTGGAGTATTGACGCACATGCCGTCATGCTCAACGCGATAGTGATCATGTTCATCGCCAAGAACACCATGTCGAGCAGTGGAAGCATCCATGGCATAGGCTCTTCGAGATGACGAGCAAGCCACAACTGTGAGCACCAAGCTGACAGCATCAAAACGCCAACGCCTCCAGTGGCCATCAGTTCGCACGTATGCTGGCGAGTCAACGCCGTACTCGGGGAAACACCGAGAAGCTGATAATCGCCGCGACGAAGCGATCTCTGGACATGTACCCACAGCAGAACAACAACACTTATCAACGTGCACCCGATCGACGACACAATAATAAATGCAGTATTACTATGAGTTGTCCATAGAACCAGACGACTTCCGATTTGACACAACAGCCATGCAACGGAACAGCCCGCGATCTGGAGAATAGTCGCGCCGAGTGGACGAAAACGAACGCGCTGAGCGACGCTCAGGCCCGCGATGCGCCCTGGCGGCAGCGACTGAGCGCACTCAGGACAAACGCAAACGCCATCAAGGTCATCGAGATTATAACCGCATAATGGACATATATCGACCCACTGCATTCGCTTCTCTGATTTTGATAACAAGGCTGAACGACGCAGCATTGCTAGGATCTCCGTGCTCGAATTGCTCATCTTTCAAGGATTTGGTCGGAGCTTGTAGGAGTAGACCGGGCTCGAAATCATTGGCGCGACCACTCCAGGAACTGTGAATGTGAACGTAACAAAATTTGCAGCGTTCGGTGTATAGACCCCGATCCGCCACCCCGTCTGCATCGCCACGGGCAACGAGGATTTGGTTTCCATCGCCACCAACCGGTTTTCTCCGTCCCAAGTGTACAGCATGTCTTGAACCATCGCACTCACGCAGTCGCACTTGCACCCGGCATCCAGACTCCTCAGTCGCATAAATTAAACATTTCGCAGATTGCTAAATCATTGCGATTGTTTTGTGTACGTGGTAATCCATCCGTGATCAGTTTCAATAAAGACGACAACTTCACGAACCATGCCTGCGCTGACATGCGATGAAAACGAAATGCTCTTTGCGGCTACCGCATGATTTCCGAAAGCTGGGCCAACATAAATATCCACATTGCGCGGATCATCAGGGACGAATGTCGGATTGGCCCAATTGCGCGACAAGGAGGGTCGCTGGTCGCTACTCACGATAATCTCCAGCGAGTATCCTCGATCCCTGATCTCACTAGAGTACTCAATACTCCACGAATCTGGCATATCGACGGGCATTCTGGCAGCAACTTCAGCCTTTGAAAACACACTCGACCGCCTTTGAGCGTACCAAACTCCGACAAGTGCCAAGACAAGCACCACAACAACAGCAATGCTAAGCTTCTTCAACAAAAGCCCCTCCGATATCGTGCATTAGCGGCCCCGTCCGGGGGTCCCGGAGCCTGGTCCGCTTGGGGTGTACGCGGCGACCACGGCTGAGTTCCCCCGGTTCTTCACCGCCTTCCAGTCTACCAAGGGGCTTCCGCACGCACGTAGAGGGTTCTGTCGACGACGGGTCCATCACCAGAACCGCCGGGAGTTCGACGCCGATCGCTCTGCCGCGGTTCAGCCATTCGGGACCACCTTTGAGACTGTGTGGGCGGCGAGATCAGGCGTGCGGGAAGCACCGGCGCCCCCGCTACCCGGGGATTGACCGCCTGCACCTCGATTCCCGGTACCCTTTCCACTCCCCATTCCCGATTCCCCATTCTCCGCCTCCCAACCCAAACATCCGTTCGGGTACCTCCCTCCCCACCCCCGTTTGACCGAATCTTGACCCCGGTCTACCGTCTAGGCCCTGGAATCACGGTTCCGGGACGCGGTCGCTCGGTGTTCGAGCGCGCGAAAGGTCACACTCGACGGCGTCGGGCCCGCGGCAAGGCGGGGGACGCACGACGATCGCGGAGTTATCTCATGCTCCCTCCACAGAGAGTCAGCCACGGCCGCACCCGTCGGCGCCGCTCGCACCAGGCCCTCGAGGCCATCCAGATGGGCGTCTGCCCGCTCTCGGGCATGCCCAAGCTGCACCATCGCGTCTGCAAGGAATCCGGGTACGTTCGCCCCGGTCTGAAGATCAAGGTTCCGAAGCTGGGCATCGGAACGTCTGATCAGTAACGCTCGATCAGCACTCGCCGTGCGCCCACAGGCCGCCCCGCCGCGATCGGTGTGTCGGGTGGTCATTCACGCGCCGGCTCTCGGGGTCGATCCACATGCGAATCGCGGTTGATGTGATGGGCGGCGATCACGCGCCCGACGCCATCCTCAAGGGCTGCTTCGAGTCGCTGGCGCACCTGGGCCCCCACGACGAGCTCGTCCTGGTCGGACCCGAGAAAGTCATCCGCGAGGCGATGCACGAGCGCGGCGTGTCGGACCCGCGCCTGGTCATCGAGCGGGCCGAGGACGTCATCGCGATGGACGAGTCGCCCGCCAAGGCGGTGCGCTCCAAGCCCGATTCGTCGATCGTGAAGATGGCGCTGGTCGGTTCTGAGAAGTCGGATCGGCGCTGCGACGTGGTGCTCTCGGCGGGAAATACCGGCGCGTGCGTCGCCGCGGCGATCATGCACATGCGCCGCCTGCCATACGTGCATCGCCCGGGCATCGCCGTCACGTTCCCCGCGTTCCACGGGCCGATGGTCCTCACCGACGCTGGCGCGAACCCCGAGCCCAAGGCCAGCCACCTGTGGCAGTACGGCGTGATGGCCGAGGTGTATGCCCAGCGCACGCTGGGGATCGCCAGGCCGCGTGTGGCGCTCATGAACATCGGCTCGGAAGAGGCCAAGGGCACGGGGATCATCAAGCAGACCCGCGACCTGCTGAAGGCGACGCCGGGCCTCAACTACATCGGGTACGTCGAGGGACGCGACCTCTTCGAGGGCGCGGCGGACGTGATCATCACCGACGGGCTGGTGGGGAACACCGTGCTGAAGTCGGCCGAGGGTATGGCCCGCAGCCTGTTCAAGGCGATCGCGCACGAAATCCTGGCGCAGAAGCCCGAGCTGATGCTGGACTTTGAGCCCATCGTCAAGAGCATCTACGCCAAGAACGACTACCACGAGCACGGCGGGGCGCCGCTCCTTGGGGTGAACGGGTCGTGCTTCATCGCGCACGGGTCGAGCGAGGCACGGACGATCAAGGCCGCGGTGCGGAACTGCCGGAACTATGTGGCGTCGGGCGTCAATGAGGCAATCGTGCAGCGATTGGCCGAGCTCGAGCCCATGATGAACGAGATGGCGGCCATCGAACGCGATCAGAAGACGCCGGTCTGACCGAATCCGCCGGGACTTTGCGTCGAACGGGACCGGAAAGCCGCTGGGGCGATCCCGTTGGAGCAGGCTCGGAGGGTCCGGCCATTTGGCCATTTGGCGCTTTGGCCATTTGGATTCCCTCCTACACTGGGCACCATGAGCGGTCCTCAACAGCCCGGCGGAGTCCCGCGTGTCGGCGTTCGCATCGCCGGGACCGGATCGTGCCTTCCCGCGCGCAAGCTCACCAACGCCGACCTCGTCAAGCTGATGGAGACGTCGGACGAGTGGATCGTGCAGCGCACGGGCATCCGCGAGCGGCGCATCGCCGATCACACCGGGCCGGAGTCGACCGACGCGCTGGCGGCCGAATCGCTGCGTCGCGCTCTCTCGGCGGCTCGCTTGGACGCCAAGGACCTGGACGCCATCATCGTGGCGACCATGACGGGCGAGATGTCGTGCCCGCCCACCGCGTGCCTGGTCGCGGCCCGGGTCGGCGCGGGCGCTTGCGGCGCGTTCGATCTGAACGGCGCGTGCTGCGGCTTCGTGTTCGGGCTCAACGTCGCGCACGGGCTGGTGGCGGGCGGGGCGTACCGAAACGTGGCGATCATCGGGGCCGACACCCTCACGCGGTTCATGGACTACAGCGACGCGGGGCGTTCGACGGCGATCATCTTCGGCGACGCGGCGGGGTGCGCGATCCTCCGCGCGACCGACGACACCTCCAAGGGCATCATCGCCCAGTCGATGCATTCCGACGGCGCGGGCTGGAAGGAGATCTACGTCCCGACTCAGCCGTTCCATTTCCCCGAGGGCGTGCCGGTCGACGCGTGCAAGTACGGGCGGGTGCAGATGAACGGCGCGGCGGTTTTCAAGTTCGCGGTCGGAACGTTCTCGAACCTCATCGACGAGACGCTGCAGAAGGCCAAACTCAAGCCCTCCGACATCGACCTGTATATTTGCCACCAATCGAACCAGCGAATCCTGCACGCCGCCCGCGACCGCTTCGGGCTCCCCGAGGACAAGCTCTACATCAACATCGACCGCGTGGGCAACACGGTCGCGGCGTCGGTCCCCCTGTGCCTCGACGAGGTCGTGCGGGCTCGCGGTCTGCCCGAGGGCGCCAAGGTTCTGTTCGTGGCGTTCGGCGGCGGGCTGACGTGGGGTTCGAGCCTGTGGCAGTTGTGATCGCTCGTAAGCTACGCCGCGATCGGATCGGCCGATCGGCGTGCGAGCATGGAACTCGCGATCAGCCACGGCGTGAGGACGCGCGGATCGGAGGCGCGGGCGAAGGCGGCGTCGAGCATCGGGCCGGGCGACATCGTCGCGACCACCAATCGCTCGGCCCGCGGCTCGTCCACGATTGAAACTCCCAGTTCTTCCAGGGCACGCCGAACCACGCCCGCGTTCTTCCCCGGAGCGACCAGCGCGGCCGACGAAAAACGCGACGTGCGATGGGCCAGGTCGAGCGCGTCGCGAGCGGCGGCGAGGCCCGTGAACCGATCGAACATCGCGCGACGCATGGGGCGACGAACCTGACTTCGGATGGTCCGGCGGAGTTCGACGAGCCCCTCGGCGAAGCCGCGCATCGCGTGTTCCTTGCGGGCGATGGCGCGGTAGCGGGTGCGGATCTCGCGCAGCTCCGCGCGACGCTCGATCTCGGGGGCGTATCGCTGCATGACCCAGCCGTTGTTGCGGACGAGCCGCGCGAGGATCGTGTTCATGTCGCGGTTGCCGGCGTCTTTCATGTGATCGACGACGAACGCGGGCTCGAAGACCATGCGCAGGCCGTTGAGCATGAGCTTGGCGGCAAGGTCGTACTCCTCGGCGTAGTAGTTGAAGGCGTGGTCGTAGCCGCCGGCGTGGAGGAAGACGTCGCGGCGGATGGCCACGCCGCACCCGATGAAGACCTCGGGCAGGCCGCCGGCCTCGCGGGTGCCGAAGCGCGGCAGGAAGATGTCGGCCATGACGGCAGCGACGTCGGCGGGCTGGGCGGCGAGGCGCGGGAGGAAATCGAGGGAGCGCGGCGAGGAATCGTCGTCGAGCATGACGATCCAGTCGACGCTCCGGTCCGCGGCCTGAACACCGAGGTTTCTCGCCGCGGCGCCGAGATTCTGCTCTTGCCTCAGAAACACGCGAGGCAGGCGCGCGGGGACTTCGCCCGCGACCCGCGACGCGGGGATGGTTGAGGCGTTGTCGACGATGATGACTTGGGAGTCGTGGGCGGGGAGCGACTCGAGCTGCGCGAGCGTGTGGAGCAGGCGATCGGCGCGATCGCGCGTGGGAAGTACGTAAGCGATGCGGGGAGCTTTCATGACGCGCGAAGGACCAGCGGGCCGTTGGGACCGGCGGGGTTGAGTTGTGCGGCGGCGGGCGCGGCGAGCGAAATCGAAGGATCTGCGCAAACGCCGGTTTCGGGCTTGGTCTCGAGTCTTGTTTCGAGACGAGAAACGGGGCGCTGGGCCAGCATCTCGGCGCCGGTGAACGCCAGGTGCGCGTTGTGGACACGCGCGATGAACTGACGCAGGTCGGTCGCGCCGATCGGCACATTGCCGAGGCGCTGCACCTGCGTCGCCGCGGCGCACGCGCCCAGGAACGACGCCGCACGGACGCTCGAACCCGCGGCGAGGCTGAGCGTGGCGGCGGCCAGCAGCGAATCGCCCGCGCCGAGCTGATCGATCGCCAGGGGCGCCAGGGCGGGGATGTGCTCGCTCTTGAGGCGCGTCGCGAATCCCTCGCCGCCGCCCGAGGCCTCGGGGAGCCGGTCAAAGCCGATGAGGCCCTCGGGGCCCATGGTGACGATCGAGCCGCGTGAATCGGTTTCTTCCAGGAGCTTCCACACGACCAGCGGGAGTCCTTCGCCCTGCATGCGCAGCGCGTCGCGTGCCTCGGATTCGCTCGGGCTAAGCAAGTCCATCGATCGCATCGCCAGAAGGCTCGAGCGGCGTCCGCTGACGTCGCCCGTGAGCACGTTGACGTGCGGCCGGGCGGCCAGGCAGGCGCGAGTCAGCGTGCGCGGACCGAAGAGCCCCAGGCCAAAGTCGGCGATGATCGCGGCCTGACAGCCACGGGCCGCCTCGTCGATCATGGCGATCAGTTGATCCTGCTCGGTCGCGTCGAGAACGAGCGGATCGACCAGATCGAGCTTCATTACCTTCTGTGCGCCGACCAGGAACCGCTGCTTTTCCGCGATCGGCGTCGAGGTCGGGAATGTGCGGAGTTCGATGCCATCCGCCAGCAGGCGGCGGCGCATCGCGGCGCCGTCCTCGTCCGCGGGGAGCGCGGTGAGCAGCACGGGCCGGGCGCCCATCGCGGCCAGGTGGCGGGCGATGATCGCGGCCCCGCCGTCGAACTGGCGTCGCTCGACCGGGCGGAGCGTCATGACCGGGCTCTCGCCCGCGACCTCGGGGCGATCGCACATGACATAGGTGTCGATGATGGTCTCGCCCACCACCAGCACACGGACGCCGCGGAATCGCGAGATCAGTTCGTAGAGCGGCGGCCCGCCCAGTTCGGGGGTCTCAAGGAGTTGCGTCAGGCGCTTGTGGAACGGGTCGACCGATTGCTCCATCGCCGCGATGAGGGCGGTGGAGCTGAAGACGACGTCGCCGGAGCTGAAGACGACGCGCCCGCCGTGCTGCTCGACGATGGCTCGCTCGTTGGCAAAGCGGGGGTCGTTGTTGTTTTCGTATTCGCGTCCTTTGACGTAGACATCTGGGCGCACGTCTGCCAGCAGCTCCGCGGCCGTCGGGCGGGGCTCGATGTGGACCCAGTCCACGAAGTCGAGGGCGGCGAGATTCTCGGCGCGGAGCTCCTCGGGGATCAAGGGGCGGCCGACACCCTTGCCCACGCGCGAATCCCCCGTGATCGACACCAGCAGGATGTCGCCCAGGCTCTTGGCGTAGCGGAGGTGGCGGATGTGTCCGGGGTGAACGATGTCGAAGCAGCCGTGGCAGTGGACGACGCGCCGGCCGGCGGCCTTGGCCAACTGGCGGCGATCCAGGAGCTGCTCCCGGGTCAGGATCTTGCTCTCGCTTTCCCCGCTCATCGCCCGAGAGATCGGCAGGAAAGTGCCATCGGGGCCAGAAACCGTCCGATACTCAACGCATGACGAGCCCGAACCCGACCAACGCCGTTGCCGCTGCGCCCGCATCGGCCAATTCTGCGCGTCGCACGATTGGACGAGCGGAGATTGTTGAATTGGCGCGATCGGGGAAGCACTGGGCGTTTCTGGCGATCGCCTCCCAAGTGCTGGAGCAATCGCCCGGCGACGGAGAGATCCGATTCCTGACCGCCGCCACCCTCGGGGCGCTGGGGCTTGGCACGCTGGCGACCGGGCAGCTCAACCTACTGGATGAAGCGGGGCGAGGCGATCCGTCGGTGGGCGAGCTTTTCGCAGCCTTGCGCCGCTTGCCGGATGATCGGGTGGCGTCGGCGACTCTGGAACGGAATTGCAGGATGAACCTCGCGGCGCTGGAGGCCCGGGGTGTCAGGATTGAGGCGGCGGAGGTTGGGGCGTGGGAGTCGAGGTTGCTGTCGCGCTCGGTACACCGGGCGCTCGACGGCAACATGATCCGGCGCGAGGCCGAGGGCGAGGGACGAGATCGCGTGCGCGCGTGGACGGGTCTGTCGGACCTGAAGGCGGCGGCGGTGTCGGCGGTCGATCCGGCGAAGCTGTCGAGGGGGCTTGAGGCGCGGCCGGTGGTGGTCGAGGGCATCGATCCGCCGTGGCTGCTCGAGCGGGTAGCGGCGGTGCTGGAGCCCGCGCCTGAGGGGTATCGCCCGGTGATCTTTGTGGTGCAGGAGGATGTGCGGGAGTTCCTGGACGGCCTGTCGCTGGGCGATCTTCGCGCGCTGCTTTCGGACGATCGCATCGAGTTCTTCATCGGCCCGGGCGCATCGGAGAAGCTGGCGCGGCGGTTGGAGGCGGCACGCGAGACCTCCGGGCCGCAGGGATTGTTCACGGTGAGTTGCCGAACACGGGCGGCAAGCCTCGACCAGGTGATCCGCGATGCGATCGGGGCGCAGGAGCGTGAGAGCCGTGAGCTTGGGGAGAAGATCCGTGTGCGTTCGTCATCGCGCGGGGCGGAGTATTGGCGGTCGCGGTACAAGGACGCGATGTCGGTGGATGGCGCGCCGCTGCGAGTGCTGATTCCGACATCGCGGTTCACGACGTTCTTATCGCACGCGGCGGGGGATCTTTCGCGGGCGATCACGCGGGCGGGGCACCGGGCGCGGATCCTGATGGAG
The DNA here is from genome assembly GCA_013360695.1 of Phycisphaerales bacterium. GTDB lineage: Bacteria > Planctomycetota > Phycisphaerae > Phycisphaerales > UBA1924 > JABWBC01. The sequence goes on along the minus strand of JABWBC010000056.1, from coordinate 2,229 downwards.
CCGAGCGATCGCGAGCGATTGAATGCGCTGGCCTATCAGAGGCAGATCCTGGAATTCGACCCGGACCTGATCGTGATGATCAACCGTCCGCGCGGGTGCATGAAGAATCTGTTCCCGAGCGACGTGCCGTATGTAGCGTGGCTGCAGGACGCGATGCCGCAGTTGTTTGATGAGGCGGTGGGGCGGGCGCAGGGCTCGATGGACTTCATGGTCGGGCACATGCTCCCGGAGTTGTTCCGGGTGTTCGGCTATCCGTGCGAGCGCTTGACGCCGATGCCGGTGGTGGCGGACGCGGAGAAGTTTCACGAGGGTGAGGTCGATCCGCGCGACGCGGCGCGGTTTGCGTGCGAGGTTGCGGTGGTGACGCACCACAGCGAGGCACCGGAGGCGATGCACCAGCGGCTGCGCGGGCAGCTCGCCAGCGCCCCTGCGATCCAGACGGTGTTCGACCACCTCTTTCCCCAGCTCGAACGCGTGGCGATGGACCCCATGTCGCTCCCGCCGAACAAGAGGATCGGCGCGATGGTCGACCTGGCGCTGCGTCAGACGCTGGACCGCGAGCCGGAGGCCAAGACGCGCGCGATGGTGATGCGGAACTACGCGCTGCCCATCGCGGATCGGTTCTTCCGGCATCAGGCGATCCGCTGGGCCGCGGACGCGTGCGAGCGGCGCGGCTGGCGGCTTCACCTCTATGGGAATGGCTGGGAGACGCACGGCACGTTTTCGCGCTACGCCAAAGGCCCGCTGGCGCACGGCGAGGAGCTCCGGGCGGCGTACAAGTCCGCCGCGGTCAACCTGCACGTGTGCCTCACCTCGCTGGTGCACCAGCGGGTGCTCGAGTGCTTCCTCTCGGGCGGATTCGTCGCGGCGAGACTGCACCGCGACATGATCGCGGGCGTGAAGACGCGGGCGCAGCTGGCGGCGATGGCGTCGGGCGCGACGCCGATCATCGACGACGCGCACGATCGCATCGGCTTCCCGATCGCGGACATCCCGGACGCGATGGAGGCGGCCGAGCTTCTGCAGCGCCTGGGCATCCCCATGGAGCACACGCTCTGGATCAGCAACGCCCGCGCGGCGGACCTGAAGAAGTACGGCGCGGCCTACGACCGCTTCGACGAGAACTGGCTGCTCGGCGACATGGCCGCGGTCGGCTTCAACGACGGCGCGTCGCTCGAAGCGCTGATCGAGCGCGCGCTCGAGCAGCCGACATGGAAGCGGGACATCGTGCGCGGCGTGGGCTCGCGGGTTCGCGGGCACCTGACCCATGACGCGCTGTTCAAGGCGGCCATCGGGGCGATCACGACCCAGCTCGAGTCCATGGGCGGAACGACCGCGATTCACAGGGCGGCCTGAACGCGTAGCGTCGCCGGAACGGCGGAGTGGACGTTGACGAGTCTGCACAGCCAGCACGAAGCACCAACCAGGGCGGCGATCGATCGCCCGCGCGTGGTCGCGCTGCATCGCCCGCATTCGGTGTCGGGGGTGCGGGTCGCGGGGGCGCGCCTGGCGCGGCTGAGCGATCCGCCGCAGGGCAGCTGGAAGCGCCGGGTCTGGTCCGCGGTGATGCCGTAGGTGACGAGCTCCGGGCGCTCGAGCCGTTGCGTGCGCAGGCGGTCGGCGAGGTCGTCCTCGATGCAGCCGCCGGAGACCGAGCCGGCCAGCCGTCCGTCGCCGCAGATCGCCAGCAGCGCGCCGGCAGTCCGGCCGCCTGCCAGGCGACGGCCTGGCGCAAGGTCTCGAGATTGACGCTGTCCATGTCGGTTCCTCGGGAAAGGAAAATGTTAGACACGCTGACTGTTGGATATCCAACATTTACACTTCGAAGTGTAGCAGGGTGCCGGGCCCTTGCAAATTGAAATGCACAAGGGACGGGACGTCCGGTTTCGTCTCGTCCTGGCCCCGTTCCAGGGCTGCGGGCTCGCCGCGGACGATGCGCTTGCGCTAACCTCGCACGAGGCCGCCACGATGGCGGCAGACACGGAGAGCGGGCGGCAGATGCGCAGGATCAGGCTGAACTACGTACTCGGCGCGGACACGGGGTCGGCGCCGCTCCACAATCCCCTGCTCGACCTCCTGCAGGCGGTGCGCGAGCAGGGCTCGATCTCCGCCGCCGCGCGTGTGCTGGACCTCTCCTACCGCCACGTCTGGGGCGAGCTCAAGCGCTGGGAGCTCGAGCTCGGCCAGCCGCTGATCCTGTGGGAGAAGGGCCAGGCCGCGCGCCTGTCC
>JABWBC010000215.1 GCA_013360695.1 Phycisphaerales bacterium | reverse complement strand
GGGCGCCGGCGGCCTGGGCGGCCAGATGAACTTGGCGTCGCGCGGCCCGGCTTCGACGCGGACGGGTTCAGTCGGATTCGGCTCGCTCGGCGACGGTTCGCTCGGCTTGGATTCGATCTCGGCGGAGGGAAGACCACCGCTGAAAGGTGCGCTCACGCGTGGCGAATCAAGGTCGCGTTGCGCTGCGGCCGAAGTTGGGGAGTCGGAGTCGCCCACGAGCGCTTTGTACCTGATTTTGGGGCGGAATTCAATTGAACCGAAGGCGTCCAAGCACAGGGGAGCGTTAGGACTTTCGACGCCGTCAAGTCCAATGCAAGAGGCGCCCGCCCTCATGGTCGGGCTCCTGATCGAGGCACGCTCGTCGCGCGATGAGGGCCGTAGAACAAGAAGATGTCGGCGCGGAGCGAGGGCCAACCCAGATCGTGGCCAAGGCCGCAAAGCCGGGCCTTGACCACGTCACCCGGAGCAAGCGACATCACACACCTGCGAGGCTCGGGAAACACCGGCGCTCGGATTCGCTCGCGGACTCGCTTGTCCGCGGCGTGCGGGGCCGGGATCAATTCGTCTTGAGCAGGCGACGGCGGATGAGCTGGGCCCGCGCGTTGCGGCGTTGTTCCTGGTCGAGTTCCGTGCCCATCACGCGTTGCAGGTGCGCGGGTTGCGTCAGCAGCATCAGCGCGTTGACACTCGCGAGGTCGACGTCGGAGACGAGCCCCATCACGACGCCGAGGCGCACGTGGCTGAGCATCTGCATCGACTCTTCGGCGGTGAGAAGGCGGGCATGGGTGAGCAGGCCGAGTGCGCGGTAGACCTGATCTTCGAGTGCCGCGCCGCGCTTGGAGAGGAGGTTGCGCCGGGCCAAGCGCTCGTACTCGACGATCTTGGGGATGATCTCGCCCGCGAGGTCGTTCAGGATCGCCTGCTCGCCTTTGCCCAGCGTGGTCTGGTTGGAGATCTGGTAGAAGTCGCCCGCGGCCTCGGAGCCCTCGCCATAGAAGCCGCGGACGGCGAGGTTCATGTCGCCGGCGGCGCGCTTGACCTTTTCGATGTCGCCTGTGAGTTTCAGGCCGGGCAGGTGGAGCATGAGGCTCATGCGCACGCCGGTGCCCACGTTGGTCGGGCAGCAGGTGAGATATCCGAAGCGCGGCGAGTAGGCAAAATCGAGCTGGGATTCGAGGAGGTCGTCGGCGCGATCGGCGTCGGCCCAGGCCTCGGCGAGCGCGAGCCCGCCGCGGACGGCCTGGATGCGCAGGTGGTCCTCCTCGTTGACCATGATGGAGAGACGCTCGTCGGGGAGCGCGATCGCCACGCCGCGCGGGTCGGTGGTTTCGACGTCGCCGGCCTTGAGGTCGGGGAGAGGCTTGCCCTTGGAGTGCTGCTTTGAAATGAGGTGACGCTCGACGAGGAGCTGCCGCTCGATCGGCGGCGACTCGCGCAGATCGATCCACATGATCTGCGGCGGGGCAGTCGGTGTTGCCGGCGCCGGCGATGTCGACGCCCCCACGCCGGAGAGCCCCGCGGCGGCGATCCGATCGCGGCAAACCTCGAGGACTTTCTGACGATCGCCGTGACCGGCCTTGTGGCCGAAGCGCCAACCGGCGAGGTTGCGGGCCAGGCGCACGCGCGAAGACATCACCACGTCGCTGGATGCTCCGACGCAACGCAGCCACTCGGTGCCGGTCTCGTAGGACGGGATGAATCCCTCGCTGGTCATCGTGTTCGTCCCGCGGCGTGTGGTCCTGTGGCGTCTGGTCCTAAACGGTGCCCTGGGCCTCGATCTTGCGGAGCTCGTCGCGCAGCACGACGGCGGCCTCGTATTGCTCGGCCATTACGGCCTGCTCAAGGCGGCGGCGAAGATCATCGATGCGTTCGCGACGCGCGGAGTCGGACTCGGCGCGTGCGGCCCGTTCTTCCCAGCGCTTGGGGCTCTTGCCCATGTGGTGCGTCGCGCCCTCGTGCGCTCGTTCAAGGAGCGGGCCGAGCTGGGTCTCGAAGATGGCATAGCACTCGGAGCATCCGAGGCGCCCGGTCTGCTTGAAATCGGCGAAGGTTGTGCCGCAGCCGCGGCAAGAAGTTGGCGGCGTGGGGCGGGCGGGCGCGGCGGGCTTGCTGGCGGGCGCGAGGGGCTGTCCCTGCGGCGCGACGACAAACTTGGTGATGAGCTGTCCGAGGGTGGCGCCGCCGGGGTTGAGGCCCAGCTCGCGGGCGCAGTGCTCGCAGAGGTGGCGTTCGGTCTTGACGCCGCCCTTCACGATCATCTCGTGCACGGTCGCCTCGTTGTCGCACTTATCGCACTTCACGCGAGGTGAGTGTATCGCGCAACGAAAACCGGAACACCGATGGGCGGCGTTCCGGTTCAGATTCACACACGGGGATGTGGTTCAGGCGTGCGCGGCGGCCAGCTTCTGCTGGCGGGTGTAGCCGTACTTCCGCTTGAGGGGCTTGACGACCAGCCCTTCCTGGCGGAGAGCCCGCGTGGAGACGCGGACGGTCTGGGCCTTGCCGTCGACGAGGACGGTGAGCTTCTGGAGGTTGGGGCGGAACTTGCGGCGGGTGATGCCGGTGGGCTTCAGACCGAAGCCGCCCTTCTTGACGGCCTGACCACGCCAGGCGCGCTTCATCCCGAAGCTGACTTTCTTACCGGTGAAATGGCACGTCGCGGGCATAGGGAGACCTCGTGAAAAGCGCGGGGGCGGAGCCACCGGCGGGAGGGAAGGATAGCCCGCCTCGCCGCTCAGACAAGCCCCGAGGTTCCGGGGCGGGTTAGGTTCGCTTCAGGTTCTCGCGCGAGATCATGACGTCGAGCGTCTGGACGACGTGGTCGATTTCACGCTCGGAAAGGTCGTTGTAGAACGGCAGGGCGATCGTGCGCTGGCTGACGGACTCGGCGATCGGGAACATCCCCGGCCCAAACCCGAACTGCTCGCGGTAGAAGGGCTGGAGGTGGATGCAGGGGAAGTAATCGGATGCGCCGATGTCGTGGCGGCGCAGGCCGGCGATGATGCGGTCGCGCTCGTCGCCGCTGTAGCTGGTCGCGAGGCGGACAACGAACACGAACCAGCTCATCACGGTGTGCTCGTCGATCGTCGGCATGATGAGGTGGGCGTTGCCCGCAAGACGCTCGATGTAAGCCTGAGCGACCGTCTGACGCTTCCGAAGGATCTCGTCGAGCCGCTTCATCTGGGCGACGCCCAGCGCGGCGCTGATATCCGGGAGGCGGTAGTTGTAGCCCAGGCGTTCGTGCTTGAGCCACGAGCCGGTCGGCGCGCCGCCGGAGGTGGGCGCGGACCATCCGAGCGGGCGACCCTGGTTCCGCATGGAGCGGCAGAGATCGGCGAGGCGCGCGTCGTCGGTGACGATCATGCCGCCCTCACCGGTCGTGATCTGCTTGTTGGGGTAGAAGCCAAAGACACCGATGCGCCCGAAGGATCCGGCCTGACGCCCGCGATAACTGGTACCGAGCGCTTCGCAGCAATCTTCGATGAGCGGGATTTCGTGGCGGGCGGCGATGGCGCGGTACGCGTCCATGTGGGCGGGGTTGCCGAACGTCTCGACCGCGAGGATCGCCTTGGTGCGCGGCGTGATGGCCGACGCGACCTTGTCGGGGTCCATGTTCAGGCTCTTGGGGTCGAGGTCGACGAAGACGGGAGTGGCGTTGACGTAGAGGATGCAGTTGGAGCTGGCAATGAAGGAGAACGGCGTGGTGATGATCTCGTCGCCGGGCCCGATGTTGAGCGAGCGGAGCATGATGTGCAGGCCGCTGGTGCCCGAGTTGACGGCGACCGCGTGGCGGCAGCCCACGCGCCGAGCGACGGCCTCTTCGAACTCCTCGACCATCGGCCCGATGGAGAGTCGCCCGGAGCGCAGCACGCGCAGGACAAACTCTTCTTCAAGTGCGGTGATATCGGGACGGGAGAGAGGGATTTCGGAGGCGCCCATGACATCATCATCGGCACGAGCGGGGCGCAAGGCCAGCGAGAAGGCGGCGGAAGACGGCACGGAGCCACGAACGAAAAGGGGAATGGGGAGTCGGGAGTGAGGAGTGGTGAGGAAAGCGCGGCGGGCCACCCGGAAACTGCGGGATTCACTTCGCGGCGCGGGTGACGATCGTGCGCGAGAGGCGGGTGCAGAGCTCGCGGAGCGAAACGCCGGCGTAGTTGGGGCCGGCTTCGGACGCCAGGTCGGTCGACGTGTCCATCTGCTGGCGGATGCGCTTGTCGGCGGTGATGACCGTCGAGTGGTTGGGCCTTCCCATCGCCCGCGCGATCTCGGGATAGCTCATCGTCGTCAATTCGCGGCACAGATACGAGCCAAGCGAGCGGGCAAGGACGGCCCGCGTGTGGCGAGAGCGACCGACGAACGTGGCGCGGTCGATCGCCAGTTCCTCGCAGATCGCGCCGATGATGAGTTCGGCCTGGACCGGGCGGCGCGGACGCGCGACGGGCGCGGCGTCGACCGCGATGCCCAGCGCCCGCCCCACCGCCG
>JABWBC010000214.1 GCA_013360695.1 Phycisphaerales bacterium | reverse complement strand
GCCCCCCGTCGGGCGCGCTCGTCCCCGACGGCTTCGCCCACCAGTTCGCCGTCGACCTTCCCGCCGCCCTCTCGCTCCCCGCCGACGCCGCCCGCTACACCTGCGTCGCGTGGCTGGACGAGCTCGTGAGCGAAGCGAGCGTATGCCTGGTCGAGGAGAACAAGGCCCGCTTCGGCGTGCCGCCCGTCTCACCAGAGCCCGCCAGCGCCACGCCCGTTCATATCCGCGCCGTCGCCGGCTCGCCCGAGCGCGCGGACGGCAAGGTCGTTCTCAAAGCCGCTCCCTCCGATTCCGACGCCAAGATCGGGCGCGTGCTCGGTTCGATCGGTCCGGGTGTGCTCCCCAAGGTCGCGCCGGGCGTGGCCGCCGCACCCAAGTACCTCGCCGTTCTGTTCGTCTCCGCGCTCACGCACCAGCTCGCGTGCAAGGTCGCGCGCCTTCCCGGCGCGCTCTTCGACGAATCCGGCTGCGGCGAGTTCGATTTCGAAGCGATCGACTTCTTCCCCGACGCCACGTGGCGCTACGAGAAGCCCGAGCCGTGCTTTGCGATCTGCGTCGCCGGCGGCACAGTCTCGAACGCCGTCACGATCATGCCCGAAGGCTGGAAGGACTGATCGCGTTTGACGCGATCCGCGCGGGCGGCTCGCTCCTAAACTGCCCGCGACAGGAGCCGCGCATGGGCAAAAAGGCCGCCACACAACCGGGTCTCGCTGAAAAACCGGCTTCGGATTCCCAGGCCGCGCCGCCCGCCCGCGTGCTCGTCGGCGTCATCATGGGCTCGCGCTCCGACTGGGAGACGATGCAGCACGCCGACACCACGCTCGATGAACTGGGCGTCGCGCACGAGTGCATGGTCGTCTCCGCTCACCGAACGCCCGACTGGCTCTTCGAGTACGCCGCGAACGCCGAAGCCCGCGGCATCGAGGTCATCATCGCCGGCGCCGGCGGGGCCGCCCATCTCCCCGGCATGTGCGCCAGCAAGTGCGTCATCCCCGTGCTCGGCGTCCCCGTCGAGAGCAAATCGCTCAAGGGCATGGACTCGCTCCTCTCCATCGTGCAGATGCCCGGCGGCGTGCCCGTCGGCACCCTCGCGATCGGCAAGGCCGGCGCGATCAACGCGGCGATCCTGGCCGCCTCGATTGTCTCGTCGTCACGCCCCGAACTCCGCGAGAAGTTGCGTGCCTTCCGCAAGGCCCAGACCGACAAGGTGCTGGGCGATCGCGATCCGAGGAAATAGAGCGGTTTCAGTTCAAACGGCGCGTCTCCCCATTGCCCATTCCCTATGGCCCATTGCCGCAGGGCTGCACTCGACGCTCCACTTCGAGCGAAACCGCTATAGAAGTTGTTGAGCGAGAAAGCCGCGGCTCTCACGACAGCACATTCACCGAGTCAGCCAGCGCCTCGACGTGCGGCAGGCTTCGCATCAGTTCCTCGCGCGTGTCGCGGCGCAGCGTGAGGTGCCCGACCTTGCGCCCCGGGCGAGGTTCCTTGGCGTAGTGGTGCAGGTGCGTGCCCTGGATCGCCATCGCCGCGGCACGCTCCGGCAGCCCGCCGATCAGGTTGATCATCGCGCTGTGCCCGACAGGCGCGGTCGAGCCGAGCGGCAGCCCGCTGATCGCGCGAAGGTGATTCTCGAATTGGCTCGTCTCCGCGCCCTCGATGGTCCAGTGCCCGGAGTTGTGGACGCGCGGCGCGATCTCGTTGGCGATGAGGCGCGCGCCGGCTCCCTCGCCCTCGACGAAGAACTCGACGGCCAGCACGCCGACGTAGTCCAGCGCCTTGGCGATCGCGCCGGCGTACCGACGCGCGTCGTCCTCCAGATGGCCGGGCCAATCCAAGGGTGCGATCGAGCGCTTGAGGATGCCCCTTGTGTGGACGTTCTCGACGAGCGGATAAAACGCGGTCGATCCGTCGAGCCCGCGCGCGCACAGCATCGACGCCTCGCGCGAAAACGCGATCCGGCGCTCGAGCACGCAGGGTTGCTCGCGCACGGCCTGCCACGCGGCAACAAGCGACGCGTCGTCGGTGTGGTCAAGGCGGGCCTGACCCTTGCCGTCGTAACCCAGGCGGCAGGTCTTCATGATCGCGGGCGCGCCGACGCGCCGGGCCGCTGCCCGCAGTTCATCGATCGTGCGCACGATCGCGAACTCGGGCACGGGGATGGAGAGCGAGGTGAAGAGCGTCTTCTCGTTGGCGCGATCCTGTCCGGTGGCGAAGGCGCGCGGCCCGGGGCGCACGGGGACTCGCGGCGCGAGCGTCTCGAGGGCGGCGACGGGGACGTTCTCAAACTCGCAGGTAACCAGGTCCAGGCCGCGGGAGAATGCATTGAGCGCGTTGGGGTCGTCGTAGCGTCCGACGATGAGCTCGCCGCAATCGCGCGAGGGTGATTCTGGCGCGGGGTCGAGGAAGCGGAAGCGCAGGGCGAGCGGGAGACCGGCGAGCGCGGTCATGCGGGCGAGTTGTCCGCCGCCGAGGATGCCGATGAGCATGGCGACAGGATAGCGACGGAGCGGCGTTCCGCGCCGATACGTTTGCGCGGTTCGATCATCGACCCACGGTTCACATCGACGCGATGCCCGTACGCGGCGTGGAGAATCGCGTCTGGCCACCAAGGCCATCACCAGATGAAACGAAGGCGCCCCGCGTCGGGGATCGGGATGGATCCGGGCTTGGGCGCGGGGAAGTACACGCAGAAGGCACGCCCGACGAGCAGGTCGCGGTGCACGACGCCGACGGTGTCGTCGATCTGGCTGGCGGTGAAGGGGTCGACGTCGGTCCAGAGGCGCGAGTCGGCGGAGGCGGCGCTGTTGTCGCCGCAGAACACGAATTGATCGGCCGTGAGGATGGCGCAGGCCTCGGGGTGGGTGCCCAGGCCGTAGACGTTGTCGGGGCGTTGGCGCGGCTGGTAGTGGAGGTCGCGGTCGAGGGCGGAGCGGTGGATGGTGAACTTTGAGCCGCTGAACTCGAAGCGGAACGAGGCTTGGCGGTAGCGGGCGGGGTCGTAGAGGGGCCATTGGCCGCGGGTCTTGTTCTCTTCGGCGAGGGCGTCGTCGACGGAGATGCCGGTCGAGGCCAGGACGCGCTCGGCGGGCGACCAGTCGTAGCCGGCCTCAACGATGCGGCCGCCATCGATCCAAAGCGAGAGGGTCTGATCGACGTGCCAGAACTCGACGGCGGTGGCTCGGCCGGGCTTGAGGGCGGTCTCGGGGAGATCGACGCTGGCGAGGTCCTTCCACGCGGGGTCGGCGTTGTCCTTGGACGGCGCGGGCCTCATGCGGAGGATCGCCTGGCCCCCGGAGAGGTCGGCGCGGAACTCGTGTCCGCGCGCAAGGAGGAGCGCGGACATGGTGAGGGCGTCGGCGTCGGGCGTGAGGGTGCAGCGGGCGCGGATGTCGGAGACGGGGAAGCAGATGAGATGGGCCACGCCGGTGCCCATCTTCACGACCGGCCCGGGCGGCACGGGGTAGTTGGCGACCTGGTACCACTCGTTGTACGCGGTCCAATCGGTGATCGGGCGGTTGGTCCATTCCAGCGCGGTGGGAGTGGCGGCGTCGAAGCGGTAGTGGGCGTTGGCCTTGCCCGGCTCGCCGAAGTTCCAGCCGGAGGTCGTGCCTTTCCACGGCGGCGTGAACTGACCCTTGCCCTGCTGGGCGTCCCAGGGGGTGTATTGGCTGTCGAACATCGGCTGCCAGACGGCCCGCTGCACGCGTTCGGGCTTGCGCGCGATCCGCCAGCCCTCGCCGGCCCAGGCGTTGGTTTCCTTTTTCTGATCGTCGGTGGGGCGGCGGGTGAAAACATCGCCGTCGATGAAGGCGACCTGCTCGCCGGGGAGGGCGACGAGGCGCTTGATGTAGTTGTTCTGCGAGCCCGGGGCCTCGCCGGCGGTGGGCCCTGGGTACTTGAAGACGACGACATCGAAGCGCGAGGGATCGAAGAAGGAATAGACGCTCTTCAAAACGAAGATGCGATCGCCCGAGCGGGTAGGGATGTCGACGTCGCGGCCTTCGCGCCCGCTCATCGGGTCGTGGACAACAACTGGCTCCATCGCGGTTCCCTGGCGCGGCTGGGGCGTCTGCGTATTGCCGACGAACTTCCACGGATTGACGGCCCAGTCGTAGCCGGAGTGCTTGTCGTCAAAGCGGAGGTGCGCGCCCATGAGCGTGGGGGCCATCGACCCCGTCGGGATCATGAACGGCTCGAGCACGAAGCCGCGGAAAACGAACGCGACGACGAACGCGATGACCAGCGAGATCACGGTTTCCTTGATGGAGGAGTGGGGTTTGGCGGGCGTGGCGTCGGCGCCGGAGGCTGGGTTGGTCGGGGTGTCGGTTGAAGTGGGGGGCATGGAGTCCTCGGGAGTGATGCTCGCGCGTCCTGCTCAACCTACGTCATCGGCGGGCGGATGGATCGCCCGCCAGCGGATGAACGGCTAGGCGCCCTGAATGGGGCCGGGCGGGGGGCCGCCCTGACCCGACGACGGGCCGCCTGGCTGGTTGCCGGGAGGTCC
>JABWBC010000055.1 GCA_013360695.1 Phycisphaerales bacterium | reverse complement strand
CCCACGCCCCCGAACGCCGCCCCGAACGCCGCGCCCACCAGCACCGGCCCGGCGGGCGCGTAGGCGCCGCGAGCGGCGTATGAGCCTCGCTACGCTTGCCGCATGAGCAACCGTTACGAGCAGTTTCAGGCCTATCGCACGAAAATGAACGCGCGGATCCTCGGTCCCGACGCCGATCGCGGCACACGCGCCGACGGCTCGCCCCGACCCGGCGCCTCGCTCGTCACTAAACGCTTCTTCTCCCTCGATCACCAGACCTACTCCGACGGTGCGCTCACCGCCCGCACCAAGGAAATGCTCGGCCTGGTCGCCTCCATGGTCCTCCGCTGCGACGACTGCATCGGCTATCACATCGACCAGTGCGTCAAGGCCGGCCTCACCGACGAAGAACTCTGGGAGTGCTTCGACGTCGCCCTCATCGTCGGCGGATCGATCGTCATCCCGCACCTCCGCCGCGGCGTGGAGTTCCTCGACCAGGCGCGCGAGCACGCACGCGGGCACTCGGGCGGGTGCGCCTGCGGCGGGCACTGAGCGCCGATCCACCGTCGTCGCCGTATTCGTGCCGCCGATGTCGCCTTCGACATCGGTCCTCTTCGCCTCGCGTGAGCCGACGGTCCCCGCCTGTGTTTTCTCGTTGCACGCTCCGGATGCCGTGGCCAACTTGTTGGCCACGCGATCGCGCACGAGCGCCTGCGCTCACCCCGCGCCCCCGACTCGCGCTCGCTTCTTCGTCATCATTTGGTCACTTGGCGCTTTGGCCATTCGGCGAGTTGCTCCGCCGTCCCACGGACCCGAAGACAGGTCCGTGCCACAAATCCGAAGGCGAGCACACCGGCGAAGGAGCGTCTCCAAAACCACAGAACCCCCGGGGGTGAGCCCGAGGGTTCCGTACGACCGGCATTCTCTCTCCCAACGCTCGTCCGGTCGGCCGAGCTTTCATGCTGGTCCCGCCGCACGCCCGGCGAGAAATCGTGCGTGCGACCGGACACTCCAGCGGGGTCGACCCTCCCCAGGGCCCCGCACAACCCCAAACTCATCGATCAGGGGATCAGGCAAATCGCGAAGCATCGAGACAGGAAAAAAGCAAAGGCAGCGATGCTGTCCCGAGCCTCATTCACCCCCGACCTTTCAAACTCCTTTCGACGATCCAAACACACCGTCACTTTGCCACTCGACCACGCTTCCACTCGAACACTTCTGTCTTTTCCTCAACATCCCGCATCGAACGCCGACGCGAATGTGTCGTAGTCGTCGCCGTTGACGAAGCCGTCGCGGTTGATGTCGGCCTCGAAGGTCGCGAGGTCGAAGGAGCTGGCGAAGGCGTCGTAGTCATCGCCGTTGACGAACCCGTCGAGGTTGAAGTCCGACGTGCAGTAGCCCGCCATGTCGGAGACGGCGTTGAGCATGAGGGCCATCGCGTCGCCCGCGAGGTAGGTGTTGACGAGCGTTGACATGTCGCTCACGATCACGACCGGCCCGCTGCCGGCGCTGATCGCGTCGCGCGGGATGATGGTGAGGCCCGCCAGGCCGTTGGCGAAGCGCCCGATCACGCGGTCGCTCGCGGCGTTGTCGACCACGCCGGGCCAGAACGTCGGAAGGCTGGCGATGGCGCCGAAGCGGCCGTTCACGATGGCGGATTCGGCGGTGTCGCCCATGGCCAGGGGCTCGGAGGCCCCCAGCTTGCCCGACGCGTCGAGGGCGAAGGCGTCGAGGATGCTCTCGTTGGCGGCCTCGAAGTCGGAGTTGTCGATCGCGATGATCGCGCCCTTGCCGCCCTTGACGAAATTGAGGAGCGCGGTGCGCTCGCCGGCGGTAAGGGGCGAGATCGCGTTGCTGGCGCCCGAGTGCTTCTTGCCCGAGGACAGGAAAAGCACGTCCACGCCGGCGAGGTATGACTCGGTGAGGGTGGTGCTGCCCGTAAGCGTCGCGCCAGGGAACGCGATCTCGAGGCTCGATGAAAGAAGCATCACGTCCGCGCCGCCCGCGAGGCTCATGGCCCCGGCGCGGGTGGTGTTGAAGCCGCCGATGACGGGCGGCACGCTGGCGATGGCCAAGCCGCAAGCGCACGCCGACGCGAGCGCGACCAGACGACGAGTTGACATTTCCCCCTCCTGTGGTCTTCAAGCCCGTCGGAAAGTTCAGACACCGCCACCACGCCACGAGGTCGTGGAAGGCGCGTCCTATCGCCGCCGGGATGTGAAGGACTCTCCCCTTCGTCGCGGTCTACACCACAGGAGAAGAGAACCGCGACGCCCCAAGATTACCCGAGCGCGATTATCGCCGCAAGGGTGTCTGCGGCGAGAATTTGGTTTTCGAACGCAAGCCGCGCCGGGAACGGGGTTTGGGGTGCGGGTGTCGGCGTCGACCCTTCCGCGCGGGCGGCAGACGGAGCTGTGGAAAACCCCGGAAGCGGGGATGGCGGCCTGCAAATGGGGCCGCGCCTCATTGAGGATGTAAGCGTGGCATTTCCGACAGACATTCACCCGGTTTTCGCGATCTGATCCGCCTCGGATGGGGATAGTCACGCCGCTGAGAGCGGGCCAAGCGCCTGAATAATCGGTGCTTACGGGATAGGCCATATGGCCCGATCGGATTCCTCTGATTGTCCGCTCCGGGGTCGGGTTCCCTAGCCAATTTGCGGCGCGGCATCGCATTGGGGGCGGAGACACCATGCCCGCCATCTTCGAACTCAACCAATTCGGAACGCTGCCCTTGTGGGGGCAGGCGCTGATCGCCGCCCGCATGGTGCGGCGAGGCGTTCTGGCGGCGCTGCCCGACGCGACGCCCGAGTTTCGCGACCGGGCGTTGGCGGCGTGCGCGACGATCGAGCGGGCCTCGGCCGAGGGCGAGTTGAACGACGCGGACGAGCGGGCGCTCAAGGACGCGATGAACTTGCGCGACCGCGCCGACTCCAGGGTTGCGTCGGTGGCCAGCGCGCTGTGGTGGGCGATCGATTCCTGCCGTGCCGCCCGGGGCGCGCAGGACTTCCCGGTCGATGCGAGCGTCTCGAACTCGGCACTGCGAGCGGTCGGGGAACTGGGGGAGGACGCGCGGGTCTCACGGGCGCAGCTCACGGTGCTGCTCGCGGCCGACTTTGACCTGGTCCGCTTCGCGTGCTCCGAGATTTCCGTCGGGCGCTACGACGCGCTGACGGCGCATGTGCTGGAACGCCTCGCGCCCGTGCATCCCTTGACGCTGGTCGAGACGCCGATGCGCGGCACGCACCACGCCGAACGGGAAGCGCGGTGACACGTGGCGGCCACGCTCTTTCCGCATGATCGTTCGCGCCGCCGCTCCCGTGTGCGGCGTCGCAAGGGGGCACGGATGCTGGCGTCGATCATCGTGGCTCTGCTCGTCATCCCCGCGGTGCTGTTGTCGCTCCTGGCGGTGCTGGCGACGGCGGGGTACACGGCGCGCGTGCCGAGCGGCGCGGACGCGATGGGCCTGGCCCTCCCGTTCTTCACGACGGCGGGCGCCGGGCTCGCGCTGATTGTCGCGTCGTGGGTGTGCGTGGGCGCGGGGAAGCTCGATTGGATCAGCTCGCGGCCCATGGTTCCCTTCACGCTCGCGACGCTGGCGTCGCTGGGGGTGGCCCTGGCGTCACTGGGTGTGCTGGTGGCGTGGATGGAGAGGATGGGTGCGTGGGTGCCTTCGGCGGGGCTCATCTGCGGGGCGCTGGGGCCGATCTGCCTGGGCGCGACGCTCTTGGGAAGCGCGTGGCTCGACGCCGGAAAGATCAGGGACTCGGCGCTCCCGATCGTCGCGGGCCTGCCGCTCACGCTGGTCGCGTTCGCCGGCTTTGGCGCGGGGATCTACGCGCTCTCCGCGTGGGTGAAGCTCTCGAGCGAGAACACGCAGCGCGTGATCGCGCAGTCGCAGCAGGAAGAGATTGAACGCCAGCGCCGGGCGGCTCTCTCGCCCGCCGATGCGCTGGGCGAGGACTTTGCGGGGATGAGCGCCGACGCGCCGTTGTGGGTGATCATCGCGGGCCTTCCCGACGAGGCCGACGCCGAAGCGCGAGCGCTGATCGTCGACCGGGCTCAGCGCGTTCCGAACTTTGACGCTGAGCTCGAACGCACCATCAGCGCCGATTGGCCGCGTTATCGCCACGCCTGCGCGGAATTGATCCGGCTCGTCCCCGCGGAGGTGATCAAGGCGTCGTGGGGCGGTGCGCTGGCGCGGGCGATCGCGATCTCGGCGAACGAGATCGAGAAAGACCACGCGTGGTTCACGCCGCGTGAGGATCGGAACCCCGACCCGCTCGGGCATGTGCGCGCCATGGCCGACGCCGCCACGCGGCTGGGCGGCACGCCCGAACTCGGCGCGGCCTTGGAGGCGCTGTCGAAAGCGATCGAGGGCGCGGCCATCCCCGAGCGGGATCAGGCCCTAGCGGCCCTTCACGCGGGCGCGGAGCAAGCGAGCGAGGAGAAGTAGCCGAGAGCGTGCGGAGCCGCGGCGCGTTCAGCACCCCGCGTCGAATCGCTCCGCGAACTTGTCGTAGTCGTCGCCGTTGACGAAGCCGTCGCTGTTGAAATCGGCGTATTGGAGCGCGTCCTCGAACCAGCCGGCGAAGAGGTCGAAATCATCCCCGTTGACGAAGCCGTCGCTGTTGACATCGGCGATGCAGACCTGGAGTTGAGCGTGACGGCTTTCGGCCGAGCCGCAGCCGTTGGAGATCACGCACCAGTAGAGTCCCTCATCCTGCAAGCGACACCCCAGGACGGTGAGGAACGCCTCATGGCTGCCCGAGACCACCGAGCCGTGGGGCGTCGGCCCGTCGGAGAGCGGCGAGCCGTCCTTGTACCACCGGTAGTCGACCACGTAGCCGCCGGCGGCGTTGCTGGCGAGGGTTACGGAGGTCCAGGGCGGAGTCGTCTGATCGTCGGGCTGCCACGCGATCCACGGCGCGCCCGTCGGCGAGCAGCGGGAGAAGTTGGCGTAGTCACCCCAGTCATCTTTGAACCCGCCGAGGACAATCTCGGTTCCCTGACCCGCGAGTGTCCAGGCCCAGACAACTTTCCACGGCCAACCGTGCCCGACCCAAGCGCTCCCGGTCCATCGCGCGACCGGACCGACCCAGACGTGGTTTGACTCCCCGAATGCGGCGACGTAGAGCGACCCGCCGATCGAACGGACTTCTTCAACGTTCAGCACATGGTCGTGGCTCAGCAGGACGATGCCATCTCCGAACGGCCTCCACGTCTGGCCGTCCCACGAGGCCACGGAGTTGGCTTGCACGGAACCAACCCGACTGAAGTCGCCCGCGATCACGAGGCGCCCTTCGTGGATGGTCATGGACGTCACGCCGCTCCAGAAGTTGGGGTATTCGAGCTGTACCCAGGGCACGCTCACACCGTTCTCGATTACAAAGAGCGTCGGATCCCCGCCAAAATTCTGTCCGGCCATCCCGACGATGACTTTTCCTTGGTACTCCGCGAGGCAGACGCGCCCCTCATCAAAGATATCCGGCGGTCCAAGACCGACGATGGTCCACCCCGCGCCGTCGTACCGATAGACCGTGGGCGCCTCGGCCAGCGAGAGCGCGAGCACACCGCCGTCCTCCGCGGGCGCCAGCGCGACGATGTGCTCCGGCGCATGTCCGAGTGGCCACCAGTTCGCCCCGTCATACGCCGCCACGCCACTCGACTGCTCGCCGATTCCGATCCAGTAATGACAGCCCACCAACACCATTCCCTGCCATTCCATCAGCGAGTATGTCCAGCTTGTGGGCCCATCAATGCCGTTGGGTCCGGTGGGGAGCAGCTCCCAGTACAGGCCGTTCCACCTTTGTACCCAACCCGGCGGCCATGAATCCTCGCCGAAATTCCCGGCCGCGTAGACATGACCATCGTGCGAGCAGAGATCGAAGATGTGCCCCGCAAGCTCCGGCTGGGTCGGCGGCAGCCAGAGCGGCTCGCACTGTCCCAGCGCCCGCGGCCCGTCGCAGGCCGCCACCAACACGGACGTGCACATGCACCAGCGCGAAGCGCAACGCATCATGGGAGGCACTCCGGAATGGCCGCGAAGCCTTGATCGTTCCTGCCGAGACAATTATGACGCTTCTTAGAGAGCGCATCAACGCTTTGCCTGACGAAATCGTACACCATTCGCGGCTTCAAGGTGCGAGACGAGGTGTGTGCAACCATGCTTGTCCTGGTGTTTGCGATTCGTTTGCACAGATGAGACAGCATGCTCGCCCTTTGGGCTGCTCGCCGGCGATCTTTGATGTCGCTCATCGCGCGTTGAAGAGTGCCCGCCTGTGCAGATGGCGGATGCTGCGCCGTTGGCGCTCAGCACCCCGCGTCGAAGTGGCTGGCGAACTCGTCGTAATCGTCGCCGTTGACGAAGCCGTCGCTGTTGAAATCGGCGGCGGGGTCGGCGGCGTCGAACGCCGACGCGAAGCCGTCGTAATCGTCGCCGTTCACGAACATGTCGCGGTTGAAGTCGGCGGGGCAATAGAGGTGCCACTCGAGCGTGACGATCGAGGGCGTGTATCCGTTCAAGGGCGTGCCACTCGCGTCGCCGAAGTAGACCTTGTACGTTGCTTCGTACGGGCCGGGCTCGGTTGCGGCGTACCAGTTGTGCAGCATCCGCCCGTCCCACACGATGCGCGCGGGCGAACCCGCGGTGCCGAAGATCGGCGTGAACGCGGGCGTCGTGATCGTGCCGCCTGAGTAGCTTGAGAGTCCGGGTGTCCCCGAGAGGCGCTCGATCCAGATCGACGCGCCGGGCGGGACTTCCCAGAAGCCCTCGACGACCCAGCCGTATTGCGAGTTGTACCACGTGCCGTTGAGCACCGATGCGGCGCCGGTATAGGTCTCGTCGTAGTTGGTGAGAATGGGGAGCGGGATGGTCTCGTCGATCATCGACTCAAGCGCGGCGCCGTCGCGCCAGACCATGACATGTTTCATCTCGCCGCCCATGTGCGGGTCGACCGCGAGCGCCGCGGGAGTGACGGCGGAGACGAGAGCGGCGGCAACGAAGGCCCGGTTCGAGTGCTTGAGGCTGGTCTTCATGAGGAGTGCTCCGATCCTGAATGAGGTGTGTCGTGAACGAGTAATGCGAACAACACGGCTAGCGAGAGGGGGCAACGGACGACGGCGCGATCTCAACGCCGATGGACGCCATCCACTCGCGTCTGGAGTCGTCGAGCGACCGGCCGCTCAGCCGCTCGTAGGTGGTGATCTCGTTGTCGAAGTCGGCGATCGCACGAAGCAAGAGGCGGTATCCGCCGTCCCGGCGAGCGAGCGAGCGAACGAACGGCGTGGACGCGGCATAGAACGCCGGCGCGTACTGCATCCGTTCCTCTCCGAACAGCTCCGAGAGCTTGCCCCGTCCGCCGACGAACGCGAGCAGACGCGGAGGGTCCGGACATGCGCGGATATGCTCGGCCGCGAATGCGTCGAGGCGATCCGCGGGCACATCGATCAGCGGCGAGTAGTGCGCGAATCCCTCCTGCTCCGCGACCGCCATCGCGAGCGCTTCGGCCAGGCCCTCATGAAGCCAGAGAGGCATCCGGGCTTCGGCGACGCCGTCGGCCTGGCTCAGCCAATCGCCGTCAACCTTGACGAGCAGGTGCATCGCTTCATGGAGCCACGGCGCCTGGTCCTGGCGGATGCGCCAGAGCGGGATGAACGCCGTGTTGCCGCCCGGCGCGTGGCTGATGAAGTTCGCGTCGGGGAAGTAGAAGAACACACGCCGATCGTCGCCGCACGACCAGTCGGGAGCGCCGATGAACACTTTGGCGGCCCGGATACCACGCTCGAGCTTGTCGACGATCGTGCTCATCTCCGCCTCGGAAATCGCCGGCGCGCCGCGGGAGTCGGCGCATGGAAACCACGCGACCACGTCGCGCCGGAGGCGGCAGGTACCCACGCTCTCCAGCTCGGCCTTCCGCGCGATGTCCTCGTCCCACGCGTTGAGCGACGTGCCGATGGGGCGCATCGCCTCTGGCGATTGATGCGGATTCGTACCGCACGCGGAAAGGAACATCGCAGAAGCGACCGCCAGCGCAACAATCGGCCTCCGGCGAAGGCCCACGGAGTTTGGCTGATTCATCGCATGCTCCTTGGCGATTGAAGAACCTCAGCGCGCGGTGAAGAGATCTCGCCGGGAGTCGAAGAGCTTCTTGCACTCCTCGCTGCAGAAATAGAACGTACGGCCTTGATACGTCTCGGTGATCGCTTCCCCCCTGACGACCGCCATCTCGCAGACGGGGCACACGGGCTTGTCATCGGTCGAGATTGGGCGTGACGCGAACGCCGCGTTGGAGTTCGGGTCCTTCCAGCCCTGACCCTGGTATTCGAGGTCGCGGGCGGTTTGCTCCGCGGCGTCGCGGCCGAAGTAGCGCTCGACGACGTGCAGCGCCAGATCGATGCCGGAGGTCAATCCCCCCGCCGTCGAGATGTTGGCGTCGTCGACGAAGCGTGCGCCGCGTTTCACCGTGACGTCGGGGAACATCGCCGCGAGTTGGCCATAACCGCCGTGGTGAGAGGTGACCGTCTTCCCCGCGAGCAGCCCGGCCTTGGCGAGCACGAACGACCCGTTACACACCGACATCGTGAGGTCGGCGCTCTTCGAGGCATCGCCCACCCACGAAAGCAGGGCCGGAGAAGGCTCTCCCATCGCCGGAATCACGATGATCTTGGGCCGCGGCGCATCGGCGAACGTGCAATCGGGAACGATCGTCATGCCGCCCGAACACTTGATCGGCGCGGCTGTGTCGCCCACGGTGTAGAGGTGGAACGGGGGCGTGTCACGTCCCGCGACGTTCGCGTACTCAAACACGCCCCACGGCCCGGCGAAGTCAACGACCTCCGCGTCGGACGAAAGCACCACCGCGACCGAGATGCTCCCGCCCTGCGGCGGCGTGAGCTTGCGACCCACGGGTTCGTGGCGAAGGTGAGTTCCGCCTCGTGCCGCCGCGGCCGCGATGATCGCGTCGCTCGTCGCGGGATGCTCCTGGTCGAGCGCGACAAACGCCTTCTTGTCTTCAAGGCAGATCTTCACGTCGGCGACGCCGCGCACGCCGCGGATCGCGTCGGCCAGCGTGTTGGCGCCGTACTGATCGGTGGGAGCATCGAACGAGAACGTTTCCACGCCGGGCTGCTTGCAGATGCAGCGTGCCTGTTCCTCGGGGCTGCACGCGGAGGCGGGTCGGGATTTCGCGCCGCCGGCGCATCCCGCGGCCACCACCAGGCAGGCCGCGAGCACGTTCGCGAGCAATGCGAGGCGGTTCTTCAAGGAGAATGTGCGAGTTGTCATGGCAATTCCTCGTGCGGCCGCGGGCCGAGCCGCGAAGGTGGGTGAATGAGACTGGCCGGGCTACTTGGCGGGAGACTTCCCTTCGGCGGCGCACTCCGGTGCACGGCGTTTCATCTCGTCGTCGATTGCCTTGGCGATCTGTTCGCGCGTTGCGCCGTTCGCTTCGGTCGCGACGACATACGCCTCGGCGTGATTGAACGAGACCTCGGCGTCCATCACGCCCGGCTGATGGCGGAGTAGAGCCCCGATTTCCTTCGCACACCCGCGGCAGCCCATGCCAACAACGGGGAACTTCATCACGCGCGGGTGCGACGCCAGCGCGATGGGAGCTTCCTTTTCCTTCGCGGGGGAGGTCGAGCAGGCGGTCAGCGCCCCGACGGCCAGGGAGGAGATCAGAACCGATGTCAACGCGAACTTCACGGGTGTCCTTTCGAGTGGTTCCAGCGCGTCAGCGCGGGAAGTGGTGAAAACGTGCGGGTCGAGGCCGGGCGGAGCAATTCAACAGGTGAACGGCGTGCAATGACGGGGCGCCGCGGGAAGTGTCAGTGGGCGGGTGCGGAGGCCAGCGCCTCGCGGATCGCGGATTCACATCGCGGCGCGAACGATTCGTGCATGGCGGTGAGCATCCCGACCATGGCTGGTTCCGCGTCGGGGCTGGTGGGAGATCCGCTACTGAACGGCGGCTGCGGGTCATACTCCATGAACATCTGCACGCCCTTGGCATAGGTCTTGCCGCGCCACTTCTGGACCAGGCGCAGGGCGAAGTCGATCCCGGCGGTGACGCCCGCGCCGGTCACGCGATTGCGGTCTTCGACGTAGCGTTGCGCGACCGGTTCCGCTCCTCCGGCCTTGAGCGCGTCTCGTGTCAGCCAGTGGCTGGTGGCCTTGTAGCCCTTCAGCAGGCCGGCGGCCGCGAGAAGCAGCGATCCGGTGCAGACGCTCCCGACCCACTCGGCCCGCTCACCCTGGCGACGCAGAAAATTCATCGTCGCCGAGTCTTTCATGGCGTCGAGTGTGCCGCTGGTCCCGCCCGGAACGAGCACGAGCGTCTGCTTGTCGATGATCTGATCGAACGTCGTGTTCGGCGTGATCGAAAAGCCCGTGTCGCACGCGACGGGCTCCATCGTTTTGGCCACCAACTGCACCTTCGCGCCCACCATGTTGATGAACGCGTGGTGAGGCCCGATCACGTCCAACGCGGTGAACTGCGGGTACAGCACGATCGCGATCCGCTCGCGTCCCGGGGTCATCAGCTTCGCGTGCTCGGTGTCGGACATCGTGGGCGGCTCTCGGCGCGGGGTCGCGGGTCCGGGCGCCTGCCCGAGGCTCCGTGGTGCCAAGACCGCGGCCCCGGCCCCGAGGCCGATCGCCATGGCGCGCCGGCGGGAAATCGCGCCGACGCCCGGAAGTTCATTCTGGTCGCTCATCGTCATCCTCCGAAAGGAATGCGTCTCTGGGCGGGGTTTCAACATCAGCGAGGGTTCAGTTCTGCGGCCTGGCGATCTCCAGGCGACGTGCCCGAAGCGTGGCGACCAGCAACGCACGGTCGTCGGCGTCGATCACGCCGTTGAGATCCACGTCACGCCATCCCGAACCCTGATCCCACGCGGCCAGGTCGGCCTGGGTGACCAGGCCGTCCGTGTTCACGTCCGCCCTGCCGATCCGCGCGGTGATCGTGAGCTCTCCGATGTCCAGCAGGTAGTTCTCATCCGGGAAGCCCAGCAGGATCAGTCCATCCGAGATGAGGAGGTGGCCCCTGATCGTGAGCGTCGAACCGACCACGGAAGTCGTGAGCTGTCCGACATCAGCAAAGACGGCGTTGGCAAAGTCGATGTTGCTCGTGAGCACGAGCCCGGAGCGCGTCGCGTCGTGGCGCGAGGGTGAGTAGCGAAGACCCCAGTCGCCAAAGAGCAGGATGCCGGTGTAATCGGGGTCCAGCTCGAAGCGTGTGATGCCGCCGAACCCGATCTGCTCACCGCCGCTGAGGAACGCGCCGAGATCGGTCCCCGTGCCCCAGGTGCCCAGGAGATTGGACTTGTTGAACTTGAGCGTCGACGGTTGGATGGTGCGTCCCGAGGGGCTCGCGATTCCGGGCCAGTTCAGCGTCCATGTCGCGATCGGTCCGGGCGAGTTCCCATCCGCGTAGAGCAGGTCCGAACGCGTCTCTCTGATCCCAAAGTCCGCGTCGAACTGATCGAGCGGTGTCTGTCCCAGGAGCGTCGGCAGGTCAAACTTGATCTGGGCCGTGCCGTACAGGATCTCCGCGTCCTGGGCCCGCGACGGCGCCGCGGCAAGAACAACAAGCGAGTACTTCATGGTCCATTCCCCTTTCAAATCGCGACGCTCCGCGGGACCGCGCCCGCTCGCGAGCGTCAGAAGTAATAATTCCCGAGCACGTGCCTGATCCGAAGGTCCGGGCTGTCGTCGTTCCCGATCTGGAGCTTTGCGGCTGGCTTCCAGTCGACCGAACCATCGGACCACGCGCGATTGATCCCCTCAATCTCGTTGGCGTGGAACCGGAAATCCGCGTAGCGCCCCGCGCGCGCCGTGGTGTGGAAGTTCTCGAAGCGGCGCGCTTCGGAGGTCGGAAACTCGCTGAGAATGTCCGACCACAGCACGCCGCGGTTGCTCCCGCGCCGATCCGCGGCGTGGCCTTTGTTCACGAGCACCGCGAGCTGAGTGCGGACCATCGAGGACTCCTCAAGCCCGCCCAGATAGACGTACCCGGTGTACAGCCCTCCGCCGACGGTGACACCCTCCGCATAGCCGGAGTTCCGCGCGAAGGGGCAGTTGATCCACTTGGGCTGGTCCGGCCGCTTGGGCCACTGCTTTGCCTCGCCCTCGGGCACGGACATGTTGAAATAGGCGCCGATCTGGCGGAGACGCTCGACCGAGATCGAACTCGGGACAAAGTCGCTCATCAATGGGAACTGCGCGTGGTCATTCAGGTAAAGCGTGTCGGCCGCGGCGAACTGGCGCATGTTGTTCATGCACTGGCTCTCCATCGATGCGCGCCGGGCGCCGGATAGCGCCGGGACCAGAAGGCTGATGAGCAGCGCGATCACCGCGATGACGACGAGAAGCTCGATGAGCGAGAAGGCCCGAGTTCGATGTGTTCGTCGCAAGCGAGTACTCCCGAAGAACCGGCGCGACCACGAGTCGTCCGTTGGAATCCCGCCGGGGCGCGTTTCCACGCCCCGACGAAGCCATGTCACCATGGATCAAGCACGACGACGACGCGCCGCGACCAGGCCTCCGAACCCCAGCAGTGCCGCGGCTCCGGGCGCCGGAACGGGGACGAGCTTGATGTGCCCGAGCACCATGGCGGTGTCCATGTGTCCGTTGACATCCTGCAGGAACATGAGCCAATCGGTGCCGCCGAAGACGTAGTCCGCCGACAGGTGAAGATTGCCGTTGATCGTCTCGGCGGTGACGTTGACCAGCTCAAAGATGCTTCCCTGTCCCGGGCCCGACGTGGCGTAGAGCTTCCACACCGAGTCGGCGGGGTCCTGGCTGAGCGCCAGATGGTCCCACCAGATCGAGGCGCCGGGCTCGTTGAAGTCGCTGGTCACGCGGAGTGAGCCGCCGAGCCCGATGAAGCCGTTGGGGTTGGTGGTCGAGTTGTAGTCCGTGATCTTGTGTTGAGCCGCAAAGCTGTTCGTGCCGTAGGTGTTGACCGGGAGCGCGAACCCGCCCGAGGGCTGAACCAACGGGGAGGTGATGCCGGTCAGATAGTCGGTTGGATAGTCGGCGCCGTCCCAGGCGGTGCCCTCGATGCGATCGGGGAACATCCAGCGTTGCCCGTCGGTGTCGGCGGTGGGCCCGAAGTCGCCTGTCGGGATGCCGTGGATGTCCGTGTAGAAAGCGTCGGGGGCGATCGTCGCCCACGCGGCCCGATCGTACGTCATCTTGACCATGCCATTGGCCGTTGTGTTGGGGAGCACCGAGGCGAACGCGCTCGAGGCAACAAGCCCGGACAGCGCAACACATGCGATCGTGAACTTCATCTCCTGAATCTCCTTCAAGGTAAACATCTGAATCGGCGTCGGCGACGTTCGCCAACGCCCTGCCCGACCGGCGAGACAGACGTCCCCACGCGCAACCGCGGGGACGCCGGATCTCACCGACCGGCGCGGAAAAACGCCGGACAGTCTCTGATTTCGAAGCGTTCACGAACGACGGCGACGGCAGGCGCACAGCCCGCCCAGCGCCAGCGTCATCGCGGCCCCGGGCGCGGGCACCGCGTTCCAGGTGAGCGTCGCCTCGCCCGAGCCGTAGCCGTCGAGCGGCGTGCCGCTCGCGTCGCCGAAGTAGACCTTGTAGGTCGCCTCGTATGTCCCGCCGGGCGCGGACACGGCGTACCAGTTGTGGAGCATCATGCCGTCCCACATGATGCGCGGCGACGAGCCGTCGGTCCCGAAGATGGGCTCGAAGGTGTGCGAGCCCATGTTGTTCATGCGCCCGCCCTTGTAGGCCATGAGCCCGGGGGTGGCGGAGGTCTGCTCGATCCACACGAACGCGCCGGTGGGCGGCGTCCACGTGCCGTCTTTCATCCAACCGTACTGCGCGTTGTACCACGTGTCGTTGAGCACCGCGGCGTTGCCCATGTACATTTCGCCGTAGTTCTGCAGATCGGGCGTGGGCACCATCGTGTCCACCATCACCATCACGTCGTCCATCATGCGATGAACCATCACGTGCTTCATGTCGCCGCCCATGTGCGGCATCTGCGCCGACGCGGCGCCGGCAGAGGCGAGCAGAACGGAAACGACAACGATCGAAACCTTCATGTCATGTCTCTCTTTGTGAGAGGCGGCCTAGCGGGCCGTCTCGGGATTGAAACAGTCAAGACTCTCGGAACGATCAAACACTCTCTCGAACTTCACGTCCGCGGCGTGCCCATCGAGGAACAGCACGCCCGTGGACGACTTGTGGCGGAACGGATCGATCTCCGGCGGTGCGTCCTGCTGCACCCAGAAGTGCGCCATCACATGGTCCGCGCTCGTCGTGTTCAGCAGTTCACCGAACACCACGGTCGAGAACGGGCGCGGCGCCTGGCTCAGCTTGTGCCAGGTACGTCCCTTGGTCTCGAACGAGACGAGCTCGTAGTACGAGTTGTACCCGTAGCTCCATCGCTCGCGACGCCGGTCGGACGGGCACCGGTACACGCCGTTGAACACCGCGTCCCACGCCGCGTCCTTGGTCGTGAAGCGTGAGCCGTTCACGTACTCAAAGAACGCGTAGCCCCAGGGCATGGTGCGCGTCGCGCTGGCGGAGTGCTCGCTGTGAACCATCTGGTCGCGGTTAGCGTCGGCGTAGGCGTGGGTGAACTGGCCCAGCGTGCGCAGCTGGGACAGGCACCTGGCCGCGCGCGAGGCCTCGCGCGCGCCCCCCAACGAGGGGAGCAACAGGCCGATCAACAGCGAGATGATCGCGATCACCACCAAGAGCTCGATCAGCGTGAAGCCGATCGCGCACCCGGCGCGGCGCCAAACCATGGGCGGCTCCTTTCCGGCATGAAACCACGCCGAAACACGAGGCCGATCAGTCGGGACTCACGATGTCAAGGGAGGGCGCCGCGGCGGGCACACGTCAGGCGCAGGCCATGAGCATGTCGCGCGTGGGCGGACCCCGGAGATTTCGCCTCAGGCTCGGGGAGGAGGTACTGTCGGATCGAGCGGGCGCGACGCCGCGTGCTCGTCGATCGGCTTGGTCGGCTCAATGAACGCTGGTGCGGGCAACAGGTCGCCCATCCCCGCGACGCGGGGCAAAGGCGGGAAGCCGACCGCCAGAAGCACGTTCTTTCCTTTGCAAGACAGCGCCGACATGCCCCAGCGTGCCGGAGCGCCCTTGGCCTTGCTCGCGTGCGCCGATGATGAAGTCTCGCAGCAGGAATCGGCCTTGGTCGCCGTGCCAAGCGCCGGCTCGTCGCATGATTTCGATTCGCCGCAGCACGACGCGTCGCGCGAGTGATCGCCCTTCGACTCGCCGTGAATCGCGACGCCGCGCGCCAGTGACGTCTTCAGCGTCTCGACGCACAGCGAGCAGTGCGCGCTCCCCGGCCGGACGGCGTTGGCCGCCGCGATCCATTGCTCATCGGTGAATGTCACGCCCGAGGGCGGCAGAACGCCGTGCTCGATCGCCCACACCAGGCGCTCGTGTTCGGTGTGACAGCAGCACTCGGTCCAGCATTGATGGGCCGATGCGCAGCCGCACGCGTGGTCCTGGCAGGGATAGGGCGACGACCACACCACGCCGAACCAGCCCGCGACCATCGCCGGCGAGGGCACCACGCCCATCGACGCGGCCAAAAACACGATCGCCGTCAGCAGCCCGAAGATCGGGAGCAGGCGACGGCGATGGACAGGCCGGATCGTCATGGGGAGGGTGATGGTACAGGCGCGTCGAGTGCTTTCCAGTTCCGAGGCCCCGCTCCTGGGGCTGACGGCCGCCGATCAGGCGGCCGTTTTCGTCCCAAAATGCCCTGAAAATCGATTTGTAGAATGCCAACTCTTCATGTCTATTATACCCAGCATCGGGTGGCCGTCCAGCCCGTGTGAGGCCGCCGTTTTCGCTCGTGAATTGTCCATCAGTGATCCCGGAGACGCGATGTGAACACGCCCTCCCACACTCCCAATCCTTCCCAGCCGATCGGCCTTCAGGTGTCGGCCCCCGCCGCTCGACCCGGCACGTTCTTCGCCGGCGCGCCGAGCGTCTCCGCGGCCTCGCCCCGCGCCCGGCGATCCGCGTTCCTGCGCGACGCCTTCCGACCGTTCTATCTCGGCGGGTCGCTCTTTGCGGCCCTCGCCATCCCGCTCTGGCTCGGCATGTGGTACCACCAGTCCTTCACGCCCTCGCTCCCCGCGCTCTATTGGCACACGCACGAGATGGTCTTCGGCTTTGCCGTCGCGATCATCATCGGATTCCTCTTCACCGCAGCTCGGAACTGGACCGGGCTGACGCTCCCCGACGGCGTGCCGCTGGCCACTCTCGTGACGCTGTGGCTGGCTGGGCGCGTCGGCGTGTTCTTCTTCTACGGCGCCCCGGCCGCGATCGTTGATTCGCTCCTTCTCCCCATCGTCGCGGGCGTGCTGGCGTTCAAGTTCATCCGCGCGCGGAGCTTCGCGAGCTTTCCGCTCGTCGGCGTTTTGATCGCGCTCTCCATCGCGAACATCGCGTTCCATGCGGGCATGATGCAATGGATCGAGCTCGCGCCGCTGGGCGCGATCGAGTTCGGGCTGATGATGGTCGTGCTGATCGAGATGATCATCGGCGGGCGCATCGTCCCCGCGTTCACCGCCAGTGCGATCCCGGGCGTGCGCCAGCGCCGCTCGGCGTGGCTCAACCGGGCTGCAATCATCCTTGCCGCCGCGGCGTTCGTCTCCGATGCATCCCGCGCGCCCCCGAGGCTGATTGCATCGTTCTCGATCGTCGCGGGGGCGCTGGGGGTCGTGCAGGCGCTGGGCTGGAATCCGCTGGCGACGCGCTCGAAGTCGATCCTGTGGATCCTGCACGCGGCGTACGCGTTCATCCCGATCGGGCTCATTCTGCTGGGGGTGTCGTGGCTGAACTTCCTGCCGCGCTCCGCCGCGATTCACGCCCTGGCCGTCGGCTCGATGGGCGGGCTCATCATGGGCATGATCACGCGGACGGCCCTCGGCCATTCGGGCCGCCCCGTGCGCGCGGGGCGTGCTGAAACCATCTGCTACGCGCTGGTGCTGCTGGCGGCGCTGCTTCGCGTTTCGGCGTCGCTCGTTCCCCCCGCGAGCATGGCGTTCATGCTCGGCGCTGGCACGGCGTGGTCCGCCGCGTTCCTGCTCTACGCGATCACCTATGCGCCGATCCTGTGCCGAGCGCGAGCGACTACTTAACGCTGTGCGTGAAGCGTTGCTCGTTCGGATGCCATGTTCCCGCCGCCCCGAGGCGGAGATCGATCCTGGGGTCTCGGCTCGCCTTGCCGCGGAGTTTCAGCTCATGGCGGCCCTGCGCCAGCTCCACCGGCGCATAGCGCCAGTTCCACTCGCCGCCCGTCAGCGCCGGCTGCCCGTCGATCTCGATCGTCGCGGAGCTATTGGATCGGAGCTGTAACTGGTACAGATCGGCGCGGCTCGCTTCGAACACGCCCGAGAGCTCGAACTCTTCGCCCTCCTTGACGCCCGCCGCCGCGATCCAGTCCGCGCTGAAGGTGTCGAGCACCGTGACCGGAGCACGACCGCCCGCGACCAGCTTCAGGCCCTTCTGCGCACCGGCAGGCGCGTTGATCGCGTGCCGCGTCACGGGGTCGGTGATCTCGCACTTGATGGCCGCCCCCAGCACGCGCGTGCCGTCGCTCATCACGCCCACGGGGCGCAGCTCGACGCGTCCCAGGCCGAGCTCGGTCGTGTCGATCTCGATCGTCGCCTTCGCGCCGTTCTGCTTGGCGATCGCGCGGTCGAAGTGCTGCACCTCGATCGACGCCGCACCCTCGAACGAAAGCTCGACCGCGATCTTCTGGCCCCACGCGACCTTCGGCGCCGGCTTTTTCGTTATTGTCACGCCTTGCCCGTGATTGGCGAACGACACGACCACGTCACGTCGCAAGCAGGTCCTGGGCTGATCGTTCAGTGTCGCGACAACGCTGATCGTGTGCTCGCCGTCGGCGAACCGGGTCGTGTCGAGCGTGAACGCGGGCGCAACGCCGGCCTGTTCCGTGCGCAAGCCGTCCACGAACAACGCGAAGCCACCGGCGTTCGCGGCCTTCGGCTTGAGCGTGATCGATCCCTTCACCTCGTCCTTGCTCTGCACGCCCTCGATCGAGAGCGATCCTTTGGCGCGCCACGGCGCGCACATCGGGTCGCCGATGATGAGAAGCTGGTACGGCCCCTCGAGCGACTGATAAAACGCCTCGGCGAGCGTGCTCCCCTTCACATAGTGCAAGTGCATGAAGGGGCTCGGGAACTTCTCCTGCAGGGCGTACGGCTCGGTCACCGCGCCGCTCGAGCCCGCCGCGCCCGCGCGGATGAACTCCGTGCAGGGCGTCTGCCCGTCGCGCTCGCCCATCATCCCGCCGCAGCTCGTCAGGTGCTCGCAGATCGCGCCCGCGATTACTTTGCTCTTGCTCGCGTTCCAGTCGAACTCCGCGATGCCGACCACGGCGCCCGCGACGTCGGCGCGGTTCATGGGAAGCACGCCGTCCTCCAGCACGCAGTTCACGCCCGCCTGCTTGAGCTGATCGACCAGGTCGGCGAACGCCCACGCGCGGGTCGCGGAGCGGATGTCGCCGTTGCGTTCGATGTAAATCGTGCCGCGAGGCCAGGTGCCGTCCGCGATGCTCGCGCGCTTCAGGCACGTCCGCACCTCATCGACCGAGTTGGCACGCCCCGTGTTCACGCCCAGCATCGTCGACAGCATGTAGTGCGGCCCGGCGTCGCGCCCGCTGTCCGCGTACTCGCCCTTCTCCGTCCACGCCGCTTGCGCCGAGAACCCAAGCGTGTCCTGCACGCGCACGCGCGTCGCCTTCATCTTGGCGATCAGCGACTTGAACTCCGCGCGCTCGCGCAGCGACACAAGGTCCGCGTCGGATTCGGTCTGGCCCGAGTTGCGCCAGCCGCGCTCGGCCGCTTCGATCAACGACTTCATCGCGTCGTCCGCCTTGCCCGCCAGTGCCTGGCAGCACGCCAGGTTGTAGTACACCCCGCCGTCGTTGCGCGCCGTCTTCGTCAGCTTCGCGATCGCCTCCGCCGCCGGCGCGTATTGCTTCTGGTCGTACATCTTCATCGCGGCCTGGTATGCCTCGCGCTCCGGCGCCGAAAGGGGCGCGCCGTCGACCAGGGGAAGCGTGCGCCGGCTGTATCGATTGATGTCGAGGCGCAGATAGTCCGCGTCCTTCTTCATCACCCACTCGTGCAGGTACGTCAAGCTGTTGGTCGACGCGACCGGCGTGATCGTCTGGCCGAACGAGCGCCCCGCCATATCGGCGCTCACGTCGACCGCGGCGGGAATGTCAATCGAATAGGTGATGCAATCAATCTGAGGGCGCAGGCCGCGCACGTCGAGTTCGTGCAGGACGGGCCCCAGGATCTCTGTGCGGAAACGGTTGATGTCGGTGGAGTCGGGCGCGGTCAGTCCGTGCAGCAGGATGACGTTGCGGGCCGGGATATGCCTGAGCGCGGCGTATTCGTTCGCGACCGTGAGCGAGGCCCAGCTGTCGGCGTTGACGACCAGCGCAACCGACTCGGGCGAGAGCCCGGCGCGGGCGGCGGGGCTCGCGGTGAGCATGGCCGCGAGCACGAGCGAGCGAATCAGCGGTCTTTGGACGCCGGACCTGAACGAGTCCCCGAGTGATGGTCCGGGTTGACTCAAGATCGGCGCGACGAGTGACTTCTGGGTTTGGCGCATCGCGCCAGTCTAACGCGTCTCGTTGTCCTTGCCGGCCAGCGAATCCAGCGGCGTCGGTCCGGGCGAGTTCGTCGTTGCCTTGCTTGTTGGATCCCCATCGCCGCTCGTGGTTGCCAAGCGCTCCGTGCCGCACTCCGGGCAGCGCGGCAAGTCATTCAACTCATAGCCGCACTTCTGGCAGCAGCCTTCGGGGAACACGCGCGGGTGGGTCTTGACCCAGCCGGTGATGGCCAGCGCGATGCCCAGGATGAAATAGGCAACCGACTTGAGAATCGAGACGATTCGATCAATGCGATCCTCTCCCGTCATGGGCGGGATGGGAACAAAGACACTGCCCAAGTTCAAAGTGAGCAATACACCCAGCGGACACAGCAGGGCCCACGTGCCGCGCCGGCGGCCCCAACGTTGAAAGGCATTGACCGCCACCGCGACCGACGCGATCAGCGAGCCAAGCCACGCAAGGGGAATGAGAATGAGAAAGACGACGAAGCCCACGCCGAGAGTCTACCGCGAACCAATCTCGCCCGGCCCCTTGTCGTCTCCGGGGTCTCGGCCGGCATCCCCGGCACTGGCAGGCTTCTCGGCAGTCGTGCCCTTGTCCGAAGGATCAGGTCGATCCGCACCGCATTCGGGGCACTTTGCCAATTCCTTCAGGTCGTAGCCGCATTTCTTGCAGTGTCCCGGCGGGATGGGCTCGCGCATCGCGTCGCGCCACGCCGCAAACAGCACATACGCACCCGCGAGCCCGACGATCAGCAGGCCGACAAGCGCGACCAGCGCCTTGGTCGACGGGCTCCGGTACGCGCCTTCCATGAAACCAATCCAGGCGACGACCAGCGCCGCCGACGCAATCGCGCCCAGCGGCCCGAACAGCGCCATCCGCGCGCCCTTCACCCCGTGCCGACGAACCCCGACCAGCACCGCCGCGAACGACGCGATCGTGAGCGCGATCCAGAGAAGTCCGATGATCGGGCCAATTCTCACGCTCGGAGTTTAGGGCGCTACGCCGTGCGCCCCATCAGGAAGTAGATCACCAGCCCGACGAGCGGGAAGAGAAAGATCACGAGCAACCACAGCAGCTTGTTGCCCAGCGACTTGCCCGAATTGAGAATCTCGAACGCCGCGATGAGGAACAGGATGAAGTGAACCAACCCGAGAATACCGTACAGCATGAAGCAGCTCCTTGGGCGCGGGCTCGCGCGCCCGGAAGAGAGACGCGGCGACGATCGTGCGGCGCGATCACTCGCGCCAGGTGCTCATGAGCAAAGCATGCGGAAGTGAGGTTTGGGGAAGGCTCGCTCGTTACTTCGCGGCGCCCACCACCGCGATCGCAAAGCCGTCGTAGCCCTTCACGCCCACGGTCTGTACCAGCGTGGCGGCCAGGCCCGGCGTCTTTCCCATCAGGCGCAGCACCCGGCGCGAGCCCTCGTTCGACGGGTTCGTGCCCGAGTCGTCCAGCAGCGCGCCCTCGCGCACCACGTTGTCCACGATGATGATCGCGCCGGGGCGCGCCAGCCGCAGCGCGATCTCGAAGTACCGCGCGTTGTTCGGTTTGTCGGCGTCGATGAAGACGAGATCGAACGCCTCGACCTCCGCGCGCTCCATCTCTCCGAGCGACTTGAGGGCCGGCCCCTCGCGCAGCTCGACCAGATGATCGAGCTTCGCCAGCGCGAAGTTCTCGCGCGCGATCTGGGCGTGGTGGGGGTCGATCTCGAGCGTGACGAGCTTCCCGTCCGCCGGCAACGCCCGCGCCAGCCAGATCGTGCTGTACCCGCCCAGCGTGCCGACCTCCAGCACGCGCTTCGCGCCCGAAACCCGCGCGAGCAAGTGAAGAAGCTTTCCCTGGCAGGGAGAGACTGCGATCGCCGGCAGCCCCGCGCGCGTGCCGCGGGCCGTCACCTCGTCAAGCACGGCATCGCCGACTCCCAGCCGCTCCTCCGCGAGCGCATCGACCGCGGCCCATGTTGATTGGGGATCACCGGACATGTCCTTATCATCGCCGCGCCGCCGCGCCCACGTTGATTCCAACCGGGCCGGCGGCTTCATTTTCGTTGGAACACCCGGCGGGAACGCTCAGAGTTATCCCCCCGCCCCGATCACCCGCCGCACCAGGTGCAGCAGCGTGTCCGACATGAACGGCTTGGCGATGAACGTCACGCGCTCCGGGTCCACCCCGTGGTGCGTGATCGTTTCTTCCGTATACCCCGACATGTAGATCACCGCGATCTTCCGCGTTTCGGCCAGCTTCTCCGCCAGTTGCACGCCGCTCATCCCCGGCATCACCACGTCCGTCAGCAAGACATCGATCGTCCCCGCGTGCGCCGCCGCCAGCTTCAGCGCCTCGGGCCCGCTCTCGGCGCTGAGCACGGTGTACCCCGCGTTCCGCAGCTCCTCGGCCACCAGCTCGCGCACCAGCGCGCTGTCCTCCGCGATCAGGATCGTCTCGCTCCCGCGCGGCGGGGG
>JABWBC010000054.1 GCA_013360695.1 Phycisphaerales bacterium | reverse complement strand
CACCACCACCACCAGCGCCACCACCAGCGCCGCCGACACCATCGCCGCCACGCGCCGCGTGACAAACGGCGACGCCATCACCTCGCCCGAATTGGCCTCGGGCTTCTCCAGAAGCACCGCGCCGAACAGCCGCAGGTAATAGAACGCCGCGATCGCCGAGTTCAGGCCAAGCACGATCACCAGGATGATCTCGCCCGCCGAGATCGCGCTGGTGAACAGGGGCAGCTTGGCCCAGAAGCCAAGCAAGGGCGGGAAGCCGAGCAGGCTCAGGCTGCACAGCGCCATGGGCCAGCCCAGGCGCGGGTGCGTGGCGCACAGGCCGCGGATGTCCTCGATCGAATCAATCTCCGACATCTGTCCGTCGCGCGTCTTCCGCTCCAGGCCCGCGAGCACGGCGAACGTTCCCGCGTTCATCACGCCGTAGCAGAAGAGATAGAACAGCACCGCCGCCACGCCGTTCCTGGTGAACGAGCCGTCGCCCGGGCCGGCGATGAGGCCGACGAGCATGTAGCCCGAGTGGGCGATCGAGGAATACGCGAGGATGCGCCGGACCGACTTCTGCTGAAGCGCCAGCACGTTACCGATCGTCATGGTCAGGGCCGCGATGACCCAGAAGAGAATCCGCAACGGCTCGGGGAGCGACGTCCCCGTCCCCGCGACGAGCAGCGCGTTCTCGCCGGCCACCCCGCCCAAGGCCCCACCCGGGGACCAAGTCCATCCGACCATCGACGCCAGGAGGAGCAGCGACAGGAAGCCCGCGGTCTTGGGCACAAACGCCAGGAAGCCGGCGACCGAGGGCGAAGCGCCCTGGTAGACGTCGGGTGTGTAGAAGTGCATCGGCACCGCGGCGATCTTGAAGCAGATGCCAAGCACGCTCAGGATCAGGCCCGCCAGCGCCAGCCCAGACACGCCGCCCGTCGTGAGCGACGTATGAATCGCGTTGAGGTTGGTCGACCCCGTCGCGCCGTAGAGCATCGCAAAGCCGTAGAGGAACACCGCGGCGCCCAGCGCGCCGAGGAAGAAGTACTTGACGCTCGCCTCCTGGGCCCGCGCCGCCGGCTCGCGCCCCGCGCCGCCCGAGATCGCGACCATGATGTACGTCGGCAGGCTCGTCAGTTCGAGCGCCAGGAACAGCCAGATCAGGTCGTCCGCGCCCGCCACGAGCATCAGGCCCATGATCGAGAACAGGAAGAACGAGAAGAACTCCGCGCGGTTGGTCCGCAGCGCGTCAAACTTCTGTACGCCGAGCTCGATCGCCGCCTCTTCCGCACGATCCACCGTGCCCGGCTTGAGGAGCAAGAGCAGCAGCGCGACGATCGCGATCCCGACCTTGGCATAGAGCGCCAGGCTCGGGAGCAGCACCTGACCGGAGCTCGCCGTCACCGCGTTGCCGCTCGGCGTCGTGGTCCAGGCGAGAATGCCCGCCGCAATCACGCCCAGCCCTGCGAACACCGCCGCCAGCTTGCGCGTCGCGACCGACGGAGAGATGCCCACCACCATCACGACGCACGCCGCGATGAAGAGCGCGATCTCGGGCCACAGATAGGCCAGACGATCCATCATCGCGCGGTCTCCTTGTGCTGGCTCACGTCATTCTGGCCCGCGTCGGACGCGTGCCCGGCGTTGTCCTGATGCCCGGCCGGCGCGACATTCGCCGGCGGGACCAGCGGCATCGCCGTCCGCGCCTTCCCGAAGTTCACCACCTCGTCGGTTGTCAGAGCCACCGGGTCCTTGAGAGCCTTGATCACCGGCGACGGGTACACGCCCAGGAAGATGCACAGCGCCGCGAGCGGCACCAGCACGCCGATCTCCCGCCCCGTCAGATCCCGAGGCAGGCCGCCGTGCTCGTGAGTGTCGTGCCCATGCGACCCCTGACCGTGTGAGCCGTGCCCATGTGTATCGGCGCCGTGTGACGAATGCCCCGCCGGCTCGACCAGCGGCCCCCACACGACCTTGCCCACCATGTACAGCAAATACATCGCCGCCACAACCATGCCCGTGCCCGCGATCGCCGCGACCCACGCGCCCAGGTGGCCGGGCGTCGCGCCGGGAGTCTGGCCCGCGGCCGTGCCCCACAGGCCCGCGCCCCACTGGTCGCTCGCCTGGAACGCGCCAAACAGGCACATGAACTCGCTCACAAATCCGTTCAATCCCGGCAGTCCCACGCTGGCCATCGCAAAGAAGACCATGAACGTCGACCACACCGGCATCTTCGAAGCCAGTCCGCCCAGTTCCTTCATCGAGCGGGTGTGATAGCGCTCATACACCATGCCGATCAAAAGGAACAGCGCCCCCGTCGACAGGCCGTGGTTGATCATGTAGAGGATCGAGCCCGTCACGCCCATCACGTTGTACGACGCGAGCCCCAGCACGCAGAAGCCAAGGTGCGCGACCGAGGAGTACGCGACCAGCTTCTTCACGTCGGTCTGCACCCAGCAGATCAGCCCGCCGTACAGGATGCCGACCACGCACACCGCCGCGATCGCCGGCGAATAGGTCACAAACGCCGCCGGAGCAAACGGCATGGCGAACCGCACCAACCCGTACGTGCCCAGCTTGAGCAGCACGCCCGCCAGGATCACCGAGCCCGCCGTCGGCGCCTCGGTGTGCGCCAGGGGCAGCCACGTGTGGAACGGGAAGAGCGGCACCTTCACCGCAAAGCCCAGCAAGAGCGCGCCCAGAACCCAGCCCTGCGTCGCCGCCGGCAGCGAACGCGACCAGCGCATCAGCGTGTCCGCGTCGAACGTCCATGTGCCGTGCCGATCCGCGTAGCTCCACGCGACGTACACGATGCCCGCCAGCGCAATCACCGAGCCGGTGAACGTGTACAGGAAGAACTTGGCCGCCGCCTTCTTGCGGTTGGTCGAGCCCCACAGGCTGATCATGATGTACATGGGGATCAGCGTGAACTCGAAGCAGGTGTAGAAGAAGATCATGTCGCGGGCGCAGAAGACGCCCAGCATCGCGGACTGCAGCACGAGCATCCACGCGTAGTACGTCTTCACGCGCTCCGTGATCGCCGTCTTCGACGCCGCCACGCAGATCGGGCCCAGGAGCGCCGTCAGCGCCACCAGCATCATCGAGATCGAGTCAACGCTCATCGAGACCGACACGCCCAAGGGGCCGATCAATCGCGACGACTCCTCGTCCAGCGCAAACTGCTGGGCCGCGGTGTGCTCCCAGTCGAACGAGAAGAGCAAATACCCCGTCATCGCCGCCACGCCCAGCATCCCGACCATGGCGATCGACCGCGCCCGCGACGCGGGCGCCACCGCGACCATCACCGCCGCGGCCAGGGGAATCAGGATGAGCACCGCCAGCATCATCGGACATTCCTCGGAAGAGAGGTGTCGGGCATCGGGCCTCGGGCATCAGAAATCCGCTCGGTCCACGAACGTCAGATCCCCCGACTCAGCCCCTTCACCTCTCCGCCACTCGACCATTTCGCCACGAGACCACCCGACCACTTCTTCTCTTCACTCCGTCTCTTCCTACTTCATCACCATCACCACGATCAGGACCAGCACCGCCAGCCCGCCAGCCATCGAGAGGGCATAGCCGTGCAGCGCGCCGCTCTGCGAAGGCCGCAGCGATGAACCCGTGAACTTCGGAACCCAGCCGAACAGGTCGACGATCCCATCCACGATCGCCTTGTCGATCAGGTGGAACAGGTGCGCCAAAACCAGCAGCGGCACGCGGATGATCGCGTTGTACAACTCATCCACATACCACTTGCCCTGGGCCCACTTGGCCAAAGGGCCGACCAAGGGAAGCAGCGCGTCGGCCTTGGACTTCGCCGCCGTCGTCCGCCCCACATAGTGCAGCACGAACGCCGTCAGAATGCCCACGATGCCCACCACGCCCGACACGTACATCATCGCGGTGTGCGCGTCATAGCCGAAGAACGTCGCGTGGGCGTGCTCACCGCCATGCGATGCCGCCGCGGCGTACATCGCGTGCCCCGCGTAGTTCGCCGACGAATGCTCGATCAGCCCGCTCACCCAACCCTCATGCCCGCCCACGAACCGCAGCCCGATCACCGCGAACGCCGCGATCGCCAGGATCGCCAGCACGGTGTTGATGGCCCAGCCCGGCGCGTGCGGATGGAAATGAGCGTGCGCGTCGTGCCCATGCCCGGCATGACCATGCTCTTCATGTGCCTTGTGGCCATGCGCATCGGTGCCATGTGAGCCGTGCCCATGTGCATCCGCGCCGTGCGAGCCGTGGTCATCCCCGCCGTGCCCGTGGACCTCATCGCCCGGCTCGAAGTACTTGGGTCCGACGAACACGCGGAAGTACACGCGGAACGTGTAGTACGCCGTCAACCCCGCCGTGAGCAGCAGGATCCAGCCGATCGCCACCATGTGCGGGTTGGCGAAGGCCTCGCCCAGGATCATGTCCTTGGACCAGTAGCCCGACGTGATCACCGGAAAGCCCGCGAGGTTGAGGCAGCCCACCAGCATCGCGATCCCCACCACCCGCCAGCCGGGCATCGAGCCCACGCCGGAGAGCTTGCGGAGATCGAGCTGGCCCGCAAAGCCGTGCATGACCGCGCCGCACGACAGGAAGAGCATGGCCTTGAAGAACGCGTGCGTGAAGACGTGGAACGCCGCGCCACCCGACGTCAGCACGCCCAGGCCCGCGAACATGTACCCCAGCTGCGACACCGTCGAATACGCCATGATCCGCTTGATGTCGAACTGGGCCATTCCGATCGTGGCCGCCAGCAGCGCCGTGAGCGCGCCCGTCCACGCGACGATCGGGAGCGCCGTCTCGCTCAAAAGGAACAGGGGATACGTGCGCGCGATCAGGTACACGCCCGCCGTCACCATCGTGGCGGCGTGGATCAGCGCCGACACCGGCGTCGGGCCTTCCATCGCGTCGGGCAGCCACACATACAACGGCAACTGCGCCGACTTGCCGAACGCGCCGATCATCAAGAGCACCGGGATCAGCTGCACCACCGCCGGAATATCACCCAGCCGCCCCTCGGACAAGGCCGTCAGATACGGCTGGGCCTTCGCGAAAATAACCGAGTATTCGATCGAGTCGAAGTGGACCGCAGTCAGCATCAGCCCGAGCGCCAGGCCCAGGTCGCCGATGCGGTTCACGATGAACGCCTTCTTGCCCGCCTCCACCGCCGAGGGCTTCTTATAGAAGTACCCGATCAGGAGGTACGAGCAGAGTCCCACGCCCTCCCAGCCAAGGTACAGGAGCAGCAGGTTGTCGCCCATCACCAGGCACGACATCGAGAACACGAACAGGTTGAACGCGGCGAAAAACCGGCAGTACCCCGCCCCCACGTCGCCCGCCATGTACTCGCTGGCGTACAGCCCGATCAGCGTCGCCAGCCCCGTCACGAACAGCATCCACAGGCACGTCAGCGAATCGATGTACAGCCCAAAGTTCGCGACCATCGAATGCGCGTCGCCGAGGCCCCAACTCACCTTGATCCACTCAAAGCCCGTCGCCACCGAGGGGTTGGCGATCTGGCCCGAACTCAACTGCAGATACATCGCGAGCGTGACGGCAAACGACGCGCCCAGGCACAGCACCGTCAGCCACGCCGGCAACTTGCTCTTCACCCTGAACGCCGCGCACAACGCCGACAGCACAAAGCCCACCAGGGGCAGCACCGGGATCAGGAGCAGCCACAACGGACCCACACCCGGGGCCGCGATCGCCTCGATCTTGCTCGCAACGTGGGCGGCCGCGTGCGCCACCTGCTCCGCCGCGTGCCCCGCCTCTTGCGGAGCGGCGTGCACCGGTTCGCTCTGCGCGAGCGCCGCGATCGGTGAGGCCAGGGTCGCGAGGATGGTCGAGAGAGTCATCATGAAGCCCATTCACCCGGCACGGAGCGGCGCCCCCATGAGGGCCGGCCGCCCGAGATCGAAACTCAGCCCTTCATCTCCGAGAACTCTTCCGCGTTGAGCGACTCGCGACGCCTGAACAGCAGCACCACCAGGGCCAGCGCCATCGCCGCCTCCGCCGCCGCCACGGTCAGGATGAAAATCACGAACGTCTGGCCCGTCATGTTCAGGTGGAAACGGCTGAACGCGATCAGCGCCACGCCCGCGGCCTGGAACATCAGCTCCGTGCACAGGAACATGATGATCAGGTTGCGCCGCGTCAGGAATCCGATCAGCCCGATCGCGAACAACGCCGCCGACACGAACAGATAGTGCGCCAGCTGCGACGCCGCCATCGGCGCGGGGGCCGACGCCTGCGCCAGGGTCGTGCCCGTGATCACCGCGTCCATCGCGCCCGGGATCGAGGCGAGCATGTTCATCACGCCGCACCCCCTGAGGTTCCGCCCTGGCCCGCGGGTTCGGCCACGGTCTGGGCCAGCGTCTGCGACTGACGCCGCTTGGCGTCCTCATCGATCTGCACCTGACGCCGCGACAGCACCACCGCGCCCAGCATCGCCATCAGCAGGATCACGCCCGCGATCTCGATGGAACCCGGGTGGTCCTGCAAGAGGTTCAGGCCGAGCTGCTCGACGTTGCGAACTCGCAGCTCCTCGGGCCAGGCTTCCTTGGCGATCTCGCGCGTCTTGCCATCGGCGTTCTTGATGACGACCGACTCGATCGCCGTCACCCCGTCGCCGCTCACGCGGTTGAAGCCCTCGACCTTCTCATCCTTCTGGATCAGCTGATAGCCGCGCAGGACACGCTCAACCTTCCGCGGGATCTGCACCAGCACCGAGTCCGGCGTGCCGGGCGGCGGGGGATTGAGCGTCGATACACCGTTGAACGCCAGCGTCGTCAGCACCGCGAGCAGGACAAAGCCCGCCGTCGTGGCGGCCACCGGCTCTCGCGCCACCGTGTCATACTCCGCCAGCTCCTCCGGGCGATCCTCGGTCGGCGCCTGCGTCGCCAGCATGATGACGAACAGATAGGTAATCAGGATCGCGCCCGCATAGACGATGATCAGCGCCATCGCCATGAACTCGGCCGACAGCAGCAGGAAAAGCCCCGCGGACGACAGCACCGTCAGGATGAAATACAACGCGGCATAGACCGGTCGCGGGTGCGAGATCACCCGCAACGCCGCCCCCAGCCCGATCGCCGAGAAGATGTAGAAGTAGATGTTCGGGAGCGACGCGACGCTCTTGGCGCCCAGCCCCAGCATCACCAGCGCGCCCGCCAGCGCCGCGACCACGGCCCTCACGATCTGGGCCGTCTTGCCGCCCCGCGGGAGCGCCATGCAGATGCCCAGCCCGCCGAGCACCACCGCGCCGTAGAAGAGATATGGATTGATGAATGCGTCGATGCCCATCAGGCCTGCCGGAGAAAGGAACAGGAGAAAGCCCGACACGCCGTGGACCGACACGCGGCACCCCACGGCCCACCCCTCGCCGGGCTTGTCGCCCGAACAAGAGGTTGGGGCTGAGGATAGTTTCACCACGGGCGGCATTCAACCGACCGGACCCCTCGGTCGCCTATCACCGCAAAACAGCGCGCGCCGCGTGTCGATGCGCCCGGATCGGTTACCATCGCCCACGGGATGTCCACCTTGGCCGACCAGTCTGATGTGGAAAAGCGCGGCGCAATCGCCGCGCCCCCGACGCCGCTCGTCATCTCCGACCCCGGTGTGGTTCGCAGACACCTCCCCAACGCCCTCACGCTCGTTCGCGTTGTGCTGGCCGTCGCGTTCGTGGTCATCCTCAGCCGCTGGCGTGGCACCCCCCACCTCAAGCCCGAGGTTCACCCCCTCCCCGACTGGAACCTGATCGCCGCGGGCCTGATGTTCGTCGTCGCCGCCGTCACCGACGCCTTCGACGGACACCTTTCGCGTAAGTGGCGTGTCACCAGTCAGTTCGGCCGCATCATGGACCCCTTCGCCGACAAGGTCCTGGTGATCGGCGCGTTTGTCTGTCTCGCCGGTCCGGCCTTCACCTGGCCGGTCGGTGCCGGCCAGACCCTGCAAGTCTCCGCGGTCCAACCGTGGATGGCCATCGTCGTGCTCGCCCGTGAACTACTGGTGACGTCGCTGCGGGGCCTGATCGAATCCCAGGGCGGGAACTTCGCCGCCAACTGGGCCGGCAAGGCAAAGATGATCCTCCAGTCGGTCGCGGTCCCCACCATCATCGGGCTCATCGCCCTCTTTGAGACCGGCCCGGGCGCGCCCGCCCGCACCCTGATCCAGTGGCTGGTCTGGTTCACCATCGCCGCCACCATCGTTTCGGGCATCCCCTACGTCTTCCGCGCCATGGCCCAGCTTCGCACGCCCGCGCGCCCCGCCAACGGAAGCGCCCCATGAGCCCGCACTCCGCCCGAGGCCTGCGCCTCATCACCGTCTTCGGTCTGGGCTTCATGCGCCCCGCGTCCGGCACGTGGGGTTCCATGCCGCCCGTGCTCATCGCCGGCGCGCTGATTGCGCTCGGATTCGCTCCCGGCGCATCGGCCACGAACAGCGTGATCTACCACGCCGTGCTCGCGCTGCTCTTTGTCACCTTTGCCGGCGCGTGCGTGGTGCAGGGCGATCGGGCCGAGGCACGCTTCGGGCACGATCCGTCGGAAGTGGTCGCGGACGAGGTCGCGGGCCAGTGCATCGCGCTCTTGGCCCTGCCCGCCGCGGCGCTCGCAACGCCGATCAAGGCGGCGCTCACGCTCGCCTCGAGTTTTCTTGCGTTCCGCGTGCTCGACATCGTGAAGCCCTGGCCCGCCAGACAACTGCAGCGCGTGCCTTCGGGCTGGGGAATCCTGCTCGATGATCTCTTCGCGGGCCTGTACGCGCTGGCGGTGGTGCAAATCGTGGCGCGGGTCTGGATCGCGTGACATCGCCGGCGAGTTCGCATCGCACTGTCGGCCCCAAACCATGGCCGATCGTCCGCACCACGTTGGGCACCGGCGACCCACCGGCCCCAACGGTGCCCCTCGCCGCGTTGGGAACCAACATGAGTGGCCCGATTCAGGGCCCTTCGGCTCGCGTTCCCGCGGTTCCGGCCGACCGCGGCTTTGGCGATTTCCGCCACGATTCGGGAACTTGCCCCTTTGCGCCGGGGGCGCGGGGCTGTATTTTGGATCGTGCGAACGTGCGTGGGGGTCCAGGGCGCCCGGGGCGGGCGAGGACAAACGTCAGTCGGCGTGATCCGACGTAATCACGACGGGCAGGGGAGTTCGATATGTCAAGCGGTTTCTTCACGCGTGACGGCGGGGCGCGGACGGCGTTTTTTTCGGGCCTTCTGGCCCTGAGCCTGGCCTCCGGCGCGGCAGCGCAGTTCTTTTCGTTCGTAGATCGTCCGTCGGAGCTTGCGCCATTCGCGGGCTCGGTCCCTGGGCCGCGGCCCGCGGCGGGCTCGGTCGTCTTCTCGGACCATGAGAAGCTGGCGGCCGCCGTCGCGGGCGCGCCGGATCAGGATCCGTCACGCGACCTTTCGGCCTATGGCATGATGATTCAACTCCCGACGCCCGAGGGGCAGCTGATCGATGCGTACATCGCGCGCTCGCCGGTGATGGAGCCGGAACTGGCCGCCCGCTTTCCGCAGCTGCAATCCTTCATCGTGCGCACCGGAGACGGGAGCGCTACGGGCCGCCTGGAGGTCACGCCGCGCGGACTGACGGCGATGCTCCGCACCACCGAGGGCCAGGCGTGGATGATCGATCCGGCATGGTCGGGTGACGTGACGACGGTGATGTCATACGAGCTGCGCGACCTCAATGCGAGCATTGACTGGACGTGCCACGCCGACCCCGCCAAGCACGGGAAGCACCGGCCGAAGATGGATGGCGCGGGCGACGATGGCACGACGCGGGCGACGCAGACGCTGCGCACGGCGCGGGTCGCGATGGCGTGTACGGGCGAGTACGGCGTGCATCACTCGACGATCCAGGGGCACGCGCCGAACGTCGCCGACCCGCTCGCGGCGATCGTGACCGTGATCGCGCGGAGCAACGTGGTCTACGAGGCCGACCTGGGCGTGCACTTCAACCTCGTGGCCGACAACGACCAGGTGGTGTTCTTCGACCCCAACACCGATCCTTTCCCGACGACGTGCGACGGGCTGGGGGGCTCGGACTGCTCAAGCCCGGTGCTGAACGCGCTCCCGGGCGCGCTCTACTCGAATCTCTCGTCGGCGTGGGACATCGGGCACTGCATGACACGCATCGCCGGCGGCGTGGCATATCTGTGGGACGTGTGCAGCGACGGCGGCGGCGTGTCGGGAATCCCACGCGGCGGCGACGCCGACCCGTTCTCCGCCCTCGTCGTCATCCACGAATTCGGGCATCAGTTCGGCGCCAACCACACGTTCAGCGGCACGCGCGGACGCTGCGGCAACAACGCCAACCTCGACACTGCCTGGGAGGCCGGCTCGGGCTCCTCGCCCATGGCCTACGCCGGCGGGTGCCCGGTGGGCGACGCCCCACCCTCCGACAACATCGTGCAGTTCGCCGACCCCTTCTTCCATCACGGCTCGATCGAGGAGATGAAGGCGTTTCTTCCCTTCGCCACCTGCATGGGCTCGAGCGCCTCGTCCAACAACGTGCCGGTCATCACGTTCGTCACGCCCAACCAGCCGATCCCGCCCTCCACCCCCTTCACGCTGAGCGCGACGGCGACGGACGCGGACAACGAGCCGCTCACCTACTCGTGGGAGCAGTTTGACAACGGCGTGCGCCGCCCCCTGG
Source organism: Phycisphaerales bacterium (assembly GCA_013360695.1). GTDB lineage: Bacteria > Planctomycetota > Phycisphaerae > Phycisphaerales > UBA1924 > JABWBC01. The sequence continues at coordinate 11,797 of JABWBC010000054.1, read as the reverse complement.
AGGGCGACGGGTCGGAGGACAACGGGCAGGGCGCGCTCTTCCGCGTCTTCCCGCCCACGCTGGATTCGTGGCGCGTCTTCCCGAACATGGACGGCGTGCTGGCGGGCGGGTATGTCCGCGGCGAGCGACTGCCGACAGTGAGGGGCGTCAATCGCAAGTTCCGCGTGGTGGTGCGCGACAACCACCCGGGCGTGGGCGCGACCGCGACCTCGAGCATGGTCACGCTCACGATCGCGTCGGGCACGTCGGCGTTCGGCGTGACCGCTCCTGTTGAGGGCGCCGTGCTCAACTCCGGGACCGGCTATCCCGCCAACGTGACGTGGACGGTCGGAAATACGAACGCGGCGCCGATCTCGGCCGCGAGCGTGCAGGTCCGGCTGTCGACCGACGGCGGCGCGACCTGGCCCGACGTGCTGGGCACGTTCCCGAACAACGGCTCGGCGAGCGTGACGTTCCCGATCCGCGCGATAACCAACGCGCGGGTGCGCGTCGACGCCGTGGGCAAGATCTTCTTCGCGGTGTCGCGCCCCTTCACGCTCGTCAACCCCTGCCCGGCGGACTTCAACCACGACGGCTTCGTCAACGGCAACGACTACGACGAGTTCGCCGCGTTGTTCGACATCGCCGACCCGGGCGCTGATTTCAACGCCGACGGCTTCGTCAACGGCAACGACTACGACGAGTTCGCGGATCACTTTGATGCGGGGTGCTAAGCGAGACAGCGAGACAGGGAAAGACACGCGCTCCCTGACGGCCGGGCTCTTGATGAAAAGAGGCACCGGGAATCAGGCACCGGGCATCAGGCGTCGACCTTCGGGCGTCGGGGGAAAGCCCGGAAGTGGCGGCGTGGTTGAGCGACGAACAGACGATGTGACGATGGAAGCGACAGAAGACGCCTCCCTCGCGGTCGGGATGTAGATCCAGGCCCGAAGTCGTTGAGCGGTTGCCGGCGGGCGCGGGTTGCGCCATGCGCCGCGCACGGTGCCCTGTCTGAAAAACGGGAATGAGGAATGACGATGGGAAAGCCAAGCACGCTCGGGTTCGTCGCCGCCGGATGCTCGCTCGTTGTCGCGCGCGGAGCGCACGCCCAACAGCTCGCCAACCCCGGCTTTGAGTCCGGCCCGATCCTCAGCGAGATCGTCGAGCAGTTCAGCGTCTGGAGCGTGGACGGCGGGACCGCGGTCGGCCCGACGCAGGGCATCACGCCGCTCGAAGGGTCGAAGATGCTCAAATTCCAGGAGACGGCCCCGTTCTGCCAGCGGACGGACACCCGCGCCTGGGGGGAGCTCGCCTGCGTCGGGCAGTTGATCGATCTCGCTCCCGCGCGAGCACTCATTGACTCGGGGAATGCTCGCCTGGTCGTGTCCGCGGCGTTCAATCGAATCGCGGGGGATGCGCATACCGATACGGAGTTCCTTCTTACCGTCCGCGCATTTGATTTGCCGACGCTCGAGGGATTCCGCACCGAATGCCTGAACTATCGCTGGTGGCCAATAGCGGGCGAGGCGTCCCTGATCTCCGATGACTTGCCGGAAACGTGGGAGCGGGCCGAAGTCCAGATACGCCTTCCGTGGTGGTATCCGACCGCGACGTTCGTGTATGTCTTCGTGCGGGCGAAAGAGAACATCCACGACGACTTGGTGTACGGCGAGGAGTTCGACGGGCACTTCGCCGACGACGTGCGCTTCGAGGTGCAATCGATCTGCCCGGCCGACTTCAATCTCAACGGCACCGTCAACAGCGACGATTACGACCTGTTCGCCGAGCTCTTCGACGCCGCCCACCCGACGGCGGACTTCAACGACGACGGGTTCGTCAACGGCAACGACTACGACGAGTTCGTCGACCACTTTGACGTGGGATGCTGAGGAGAGGCAATAGGCACTGGGCACTCGGCACTCGAGAAAGCCAAAGAGGGGCGGCGTGGTCGGGTGGTCGAGTTGCGAAGTGAAATGCAGGCGCGATCCCCGGCGGGGCGGAGAGTTGTGACATCCGATCGCCGCGGTGCGAAGAAAGAAATCGCGCGCAGGCGTCGGCGGCAGGCAATAAGCGGCCTTGGCGGTGCGTTGGACTGGGGCACATGCCCGGTGTGAATCCCGTGGGGGGAGTCCGGGCGAGCACGCGGAGGCTTTATGTCGAAGGCTGGTCGAGCGGCGTCGGTGCGCGCGGGTCGGGTCGGGCTTGTTGGGCCGGTGGTCGGGATTCTGGCGCTGGGAGCGCTGGGGCTGGCGCACGTGGCCAGTGCGGACGTGCCGCCGGTGGTCTTCCCGGTGGAGAATCCGTTCTCGGAAGAGAAGCGCGTGCTGGGCAAGATCCTGTTCTTCGACGAGCAGCTCTCGACGTCGAACAACGTCGCTTGCGCGACGTGTCACTCGATGCCGCGGGCGGGCGCCGAGCCGCGGTTGGCGCGGCATCCGGGCGACGACAACATCCTGAACACGCCGGACGACATTCAGGGCTCGCCGGGCGTGATTCGTTCGGACGCGATCAACAACTACGAGGCGGACGCGGTCTTCGCGCTGACGCCGCAGATCACAGGGCGGTCGGCAAACTCGCCGATCAACGCGGCGTTTGCGCCGAACCTGTTCTGGGATGGGCGCGCGACGTCGCGGTTTGTTGATCCGCAGACCGGCGAAGTTGCAATCCAGAGCGGCGGGGCGCTGGAAAGCCAGAGCATGCAGCCGCTCGTCAACACGATCGAAATGGCGCACGCAGGCAACACCTATGAAAACCTGGCCGAACGCCTGTCGCGCGTGCATCCGCTGAACCTCGCGACAAGCCTGCCGGCGGACGTGGCGGCGGCGCTCGACGACAAGCCGAGCTATGGCGAGCTGTTCGAGCGGGCCTTTGGCGACCAAGAGATCACATCCAAGCGCATCGCGTTCGCCATCGCGACCTACGAGCGCACGCTGATCTCTGACCAATCACCGTATGACCAATTCCGCAACGGGCAGACCAACGCGCTCACGCCGGCGCAGCAGCGTGGCCTGCAGGCGTTCCAGGCGCCGCAGACCCACTGCAACGCGTGCCACACGCTGGCGGACGACCTCTTCACGGGCAACGGATTTCGCAACATCGGCCTGCGCCCGATCGCGGAGGACAATGGCCGCCAGGCGATCACGGGCATCGCCGCCGACGCCGGTCGTTTCAAAGTGCCGGGACTGCGGAACGTCGGCCTGAAGCGGACCTTCATGCACAACGGGCAGTTCCAGACGCTGACGGACGTGCTCCGTTGGTACGCGCGCGGGCAGGGCGCTCCGCCGCAATTCCCGCAGAACCAGGACCCGCTGATCCCGACCATCCAGATGCCGCCGCAGGTCGCGGGCGACATCCAGAACTTCCTCCAGAATGGCCTGACCGATCCGCGCGTGGCGAATGCGACATTCCCGTTTGATCGTCCGACGCTGTTCAGTGAACGGCCGACGGATCGCGCGACCGTCGTGGGCGGCGGCGTGGCGGGGTCGGGCGGGCTCGTGCCGCAGATCGTCGTGGATGCGCCCGCGATGCTGGGCAACACCGAATACCGGATCGGCGTGGGGCGCGTGCTCGGCGGCGCGACGCTGCGGCTCGGGATTTCGGTTTCGCCGCCGGTGAACGGACGCATCACGCCGACGCGCTGGTTTGATTTCACGAGCGCGAGCGGCACCGGATCGGGCGCGGGCGTTGCGACGCAGCCCTGGGCGCTGGTTGATGGCGAGGCCAGCACCGGCCAGGTGCTGTTCGCGCAGTGGTTCGTGGATGATCCTGCGGCCGCGGGCGGGCAGGCGCTCAGCAGCGTCGGGCGCATCCCGGTCTTCTGCGGCTCGGCGGGCTGCCCGTCGCCGTGCGGCCCAGCGGATATCAACTCCGACGGCTTCACCAACGCCGACGATTATGACCTCTTCGCCGGTTACTTTGAGTCGGGCGACACGCGCGGAGATGTCAACGCGGACGGCTTCGTGAACGGCGATGACTACGACGCCTTCGCCGGCGCGTTCGAGGTGGGGTGCTGAGGCAACGCCGGACAACTTGCAAGCGACGGTTGTGAGACGAACGCCATAACGAAGGCGTTGTATGTTCGCATCAAGTTCGTAAGTTCATGCGAACCGCGTGCGAACGCGAGACGGCCTTCGTTCGATACTTCGGGTCCCCGCTGGACATGTCCGGCGGCTGGGGTATGGTGGATTGTGTGAGGCGGCACAACGTGCGATCTCGTGGCGGACGACGGCTTCGTGAACTCCAACGACCTCGACGAGTTCGTGGCCTCCTACGAAGAAATGGAGCAGCCATGAGTGCGATGCGCCTCCGGCCCGCCGCTCCATCTCGTCCCGTCTCCTGGCGGCTCTTGAGCGCGTGTATCGCGATCGCGTGCGTTGGCTCCGCCGCCGCGCAAGTCGAGTTCTTCGCGACCAGTTTGCATCCAACGGGATTGAGTCGATCCGTGGCGAAAGGCACCGCCGGTTCGATCCAGGCCGGTTATGTTCAAGGGGCGACCACGATCCCCACGATCTGGCGAGGGACGCCCGAATCCGCAACGCTGCTGGATGCACGCCCCTACGGCTGGGTCGAGGCGTCCATCAACTCGACCTCGGAGACCTACCAGGTCGGACGCGGCCTCATCGGTGACGTCAGCTACACCACCCACGCCATCACCTGGCAAGGCACGCCCGAGTCCATTCGTGATATCAATCCTGCTGGATTCCGATCCTCATGGGCGGATGAGATTTCGGGGGACCAGATCGTGGGGGTCGCTATTAAGGGGGCAAGCAGCATTCGCGCCGGGCTCTGGCGCGCGAGCGACGGCGCGTTCACGGACCTCCACCCAACCGGCGCGTTGTCGTCCGGCGCGGGCGCGACCGACGGCGTGCGCCAGGCCGGCTCCGCGAGCTTCTCGAACTGGGGCAGCCGTGGCCTGATCTGGAACGGATCCAAGGACGACTACATCGATATCTCGCCCGCCGGTGCATTCGAGACGGGCATCCAGGCCATGACCGCCGACACACAGGTCGGCTGGGCCCGCTTCGACGGCAACCCCGTCGCGGGCCTGTGGCACAACAGCGCCGAGAGCTTCGTACGCCTCGCGCCGCCTTCGGCCTATTACTCCACTGTCGAAGCCACCACCGGGAGTATCCACGCGGGGTTCGTCCGCCTTCCGATCGGCGACCACGCCGCCGCCTGGATCGGCGACTCGCCTGATGGCTTCATTGATCTCCAGCCCTCGCTCGGACCCGGCTATGTGTCGTCCAGCGCGACCGCAATCTCTCGCACCGGGGATGTCGTGACCATCGTTGGCGCGGCAACGGCGATCAACGGAACCGTCGAGGCCGTCATGTGGACCGCCACCATCCCCGCGCGGGGCGCACTCGCGCTCGTCTCGTTCCTCGGGCTCGTCGCCGCGCGCCGGCGGCGAGGACGCGGCGCGGGCCGCTGACGAAACCCGCGAGGTCGTTCTCTGAACCCGCGCCCGGGAACGCTCCGGGCGCGGGGTTTCGCGCGCCGATCGTCTGGGCCGTGCGCCGCCTCCCGCCCCTGAAACCGCGTGTGCTAGACTGCGAATGAAGATTCGCCCGCACGCGGCCGGGCCAGGGAATCGCCGCGCGGAGGCCCCGCCGTGGACATCTGGAAGAAACTCTCGGGCGAGCTGATCGACATCGTGCAGTGGCTGGAGGACGCGCCGAACGTCCTGGTCCACCGCTTTGAGCGGATGAACAACGAGATCAAGAACGGCGCGAAACTCGTCGTGCGCGAGGGCCAGGCGGCGGTGTTCGTGAACGAGGGACAGCTCGCGGACGTGTTCAAGCCCGGCACGTACACGCTCACGACGCAGAACCTCCCGATCCTGGCGACGCTCAAGGGATGGAAGTACGGCTTTGAGAGCCCGTTCAAGGCCGAGGTCTACTTCGTCCAGACCAAGCAGTTCACCGACCTTAAGTGGGGGACGATGAACCCGATCATGCGGCGCGACCCGGAGTTTGGGCCGGTCCGCCTCCGCGCCTTCGGCACCTACGCGATGCGCGTCGGCGACCCCGGCGCGCTGATCAAGCAGGTCGTTGGAACCGCGGCTCGATTCACCGAAGAGGGGATCAACGAGCAGCTGCGCAACGTCATCGTGTCGCGCTTCACGGACACGCTGGGCGAGAGCAAGATCCCGATGCTCGACCTGGCGGGCAACCTCAGCGAGCTGGGCGAGTTCGTCGCCGGCGCGATCAGGCCGGAGTTCAACACCTACGGGCTCGAGCTGACGAAGCTCCTGATCGAGAACATCTCGCTCCCGCCCGAGGTCGAGGCGGCGCTGGACAAGCGGAGCAGCATGGGCCTGGTGGGAAACCTGCAGCAGTACGCGCAGTTCCAGGCCGCCAACGCGATGGAGGCGGCGGCGAAGAACCCGGGCTCGGCCGGCGACGGCGCGGGGATGGCGATGGGCTTCGTGATGGCGCAGCAGATGGCCAGCGCACTGAACGCCGGCGCACAGGGAGGTCACGCGGGCGGAGCGGGAACTCCGCCGCCGATCCCCGGCGCGGCGATGTTCTTCGTCGCGGTGAACAACCAGCAGACCGGGCCGTTTGATATGCAGACGCTGTCGCAGCAGGCGTCGAGCGGGCGATTGGCGCGTGAGACGCTGGTGTGGAAGCAGGGGATGGCGAGCTGGTCGCCCGCGGGGAATATTCCGGAACTGGCGGGCGTGTTCGCGAGCGTGCCGCCGCCGTTGCCGCCGGCCATGCCTCCCCAGTAACGACCCACGCGACGCGCCACCACCATGACCACCGACTCCTCGTCGATGACGCCCGCCCCCGAGCCCGAGTCGCCCATGCCTGTCGCCAGGGGAGGCGACCGCGAGTTTCCCTGCGCCCGCTGCGGGGCGAAGCTGTTATTCAAGCCCGGCACCGATTCGCTCCACTGCGAATATTGCGGCCACGAAAACCCGATCGCGGCGGCACGCAGCGGCGCGGGTGACAACGCGGTCGATGGCGCGGGCGATGGCGAGATCGCGAACGGGGCGGTGACGACCGAGGTCGTCGAAGAGATCGACTTTGAACGCACGCTGGCCGAGCTTTCCGCGGGCGAGGGGGCGGTTGAGGCGCTGGTGGTGCATTGCGATTCGTGCGGCGCGACGCAGACGCTGGCAGCGAATGTCACGTCCCAGTCGTGCGCGTTCTGCGGCACGCCGATCGTGGCCCAGGCCGTGTCAGAGCGATATCTGAAGCCGCGCAGCCTGCTCCCGTTCAAGATCGACGCTGAGAAGGCGAGGTCACTCTTCGCGGGCTGGCTGCGCTCGCGCTGGTTCGCGCCGGGAAAGCTCAGGGACTTTGCGAACATCGAGGGCGGTCTGTCCGGCGTGTACGTGCCGTACTGGACCTACGACTGCGCCACGACATGCCGCTACACCGGCGAGCGCGGCGACGATTACTTTGAGACGCAGATGGTGCGCGCGACGGTGAACGGCAAGACCGTGATGCGCCCGCAGCAGGTGCGAAAGACGCGTTGGCGCCCCGTGTCGGGCGTGGTGCGCAATCGCTTCGACGACGTGCTCGTGCCCGCGAGCAAGACGCTGCCGCGCGAGCACCTGGAAAAGATCGCGGACTTCAACACGCACGAACTGTTGCCGTACGCGGACGAGTATCTCGCGGGCTTCCGCGCGGAGGCGTACAGCGTGGGCTTGAAGGAGGGTTTCGCCGACGCGCAGGCGCGAATGCGCCCGACGATCGAGGGCACGATCCGTCGGGACATCGGCGGCGACCACCAGCGGATCGGGACAACGTACATCACGTACTCGGGCGTGACGTTCAAGCACATCCTGGTCCCGGTGTGGGTGAGCGCGTACCGCTACGCGGGCAAGGCGTATCGATTCCTGGTGAACGCGCGGACGGGCGAGCTCTCGGGCGACAGGCCGTACAGCGCCGCCAAGATCACGCTGGCGGTGCTCGGGGCGCTGGCGGTCATCGCGGTGACCGTGCTGATCGCCGGCACGAGGTAGAGCGGGGCCGGGAACAAGTGAGCAAGCGACGCCGGGCCCGCCACGAGCCGGGTCGCCGCGATGGCGCGAAGTGACATCGACGGCACGCGGGCGCCCCGGCGCGAATCGCGCGATCAGGTGTCGCGGAGCAGGTGGAGAAGGTTGGCGTTCTTGAGCGTGATCCAGGGGAGCGCGACGCTGGCGGCGTAGAACTCGTTGGCTTGGCGCCCGGTGTCGGGGTTGGACCACTCCCAGGCGCGGGTCGTGCCGTCGTCGCGGAGCCAGGAGCGCAGGGTGCGGACGAAGTCGCGGGCCATGTCGCGCGCGGCGGCGGGGTCGGTGAGGTTCATGGCGGCGATGTACCAGCCGCTGGGTGTGGACCAGTATCCGCCGTTCTGGTATTCGCCGACAGGAGAGACGGACTTCTGCCAGCCGGAGTTGTTGGTGGTGTCGGTGGTGAGGATGTGTCGGACAAGTCCATCGCGGACGGCGGTCTTTTCGCGGTAGGCGCGGACGAGGGCGCGGGAGACGCGTTCGGCGCGCCGACCGGTGATCGCGCCGGAGGCGACGGCAAGGGCGCTGCCCCAGAGATCGGGCTGGTTGCCGACCCTTTCGGCGGAATGGAGCCAGGCTTCGTTGGGTTGGGCGTCGATGGCATTGTCGCCGGACTGGTAAAGGAATGTGATAAGTCCGATCGCGAGTAGGTCGCGCTCACCAGAGAAGCGTGCGGCGAGTTCCTTGTCGCCAAGCGCGGCGAACATGACGGCGAGCTGTGCAGCGGCTTGCCACTTCAGGATGGATGGGAAGAGGAGCGCGCCGGACTTGAAGACGCTGTCGCAGAAGCCCCAGTCCTTGGCGTTGTCGGTGTCGATGTTGCCGGCGGTGACGAGCTTAAACATGGCCTCGCACGGCACGGCGCCGTAGGCGTCGATGCAGACCGCGCTGAGGGGCCACTGTCCCGTCGCGGTGTGGACCGGGGCGAAGAAGTGCTTGATGTCGCGGGTGAGACGCCAGTGCCGGTAGACCATATCGATGAAGTAGAAGTTGTCGTCGAGGGGCGGGAACTTTCCCCACGGCGGACCGCCTTGCTTGTCGCCGGATTCATAGGAGCCAGGGTAGAAGCAGGCGGAGCCGTCGAAGTTGATGTGATCGGGGACGAAGTAGGCGGGGACGACGACGCCTTCGCGGACGTTCCAATCGGTGTCGCGGACGGTGCGGGCGATGAGCGTGATCCAGCCTTTGATTTCGGCGGCGGAGATGAGATCGGCGCCGAGCATCATGGCGGCGTCGCGGATCCAGAAGGCGGGGTAGCCCATGTTTCCGCCGGGGACGTGGAGGTCGAAGGTGGTTGAGTTGGTGTACGGGCCGCGAGTCTCCCCGGCGCGGATGAGGGCGGAGGCGACGACGCGTCGGGCCTGGTCTTCGAGGAAATCGGCGTCGTTGAGATTGGCGCGGGTCTGGGTTGTTGGCTGGCCCGTTGGTTGGCCCGTTGGTTGCGTTGTTGGTTGGATTGTTGGCTGATGCGAACCCAGGGCACGCGCGGCGAGGGACGCGGTGAGCGAAATCGCGCCGGCGTTGAAAACGCGGCGGGAGAGGACGGGGAATCGCGGGGCGTCCTCGGGCATGTAGTGAGTGTACAGCGAAGCGGCGGGTGAGTAGAAAGCCGTGTGCGCGTGATGCCAGAAAGAGCCGAGTGTGGACCGCGAAGGCGACGCCGCGCCAGGTTCAGTCGCGTTTGAGCACGCACCAGATCGTGCCGAACGTCGCGTTGGGCGAGTCGATGACGTTGACGCCCTTGGCGTTGGTCAGCGCGGGCACGCCGCGCTCTTCGGGCTCGACCTGCTCGACGGCAAAGCCGTTGCGTCGCCCTCGCTCGCGGAGAAACCGCTCGGCCTCCTCGTAACCAAAGAACCAGCGGTGCCGGTCGGGCGGCGGCTCCAGCGGCAGCCCGTAGTACTTGAGCGCAACCCCCTTCGTGCCCTCGTGAAGCGCCAGCAGCATGTTCCGCAGCGGGTTCGGGAGCGCGATGATGACGTGCCCGCGCGCGATCGAGCAAAGGCGGTCGAAGACATCGTGCAAACGATCGAGATGCTCGAGCACGTCGGCGCACAGCACCGTGTCGAACGACCTCGCCTCGAATGGAAGCTCCTGGCGATCAAGGTTGACGACGACGTCCGCCGGCGGGCCCATGTCGACGCCCAGGTAGCGGGCGCCCGCGGGCAGGTGCTTCGCCAGGTGCTTCTGGTCGCATCCGACGTCCAGCACGTGCCCGGAGAGGATCGCGCGATACTTGTCCGCGATCCACGCCGCCTTGGTCGGGCGATCGGTGTAGGTGAGCCGGGTCTGGTACTTCACTCGCGTGCCCTCGGGATCGAGACGCTGCATGGCCGGGCGCGCGACGGGCGCGCACAAGGCTGGTATCGGCCGTCGGCGATTCGGCGCCGCTGTTTTTGAGACGCCGCGGAACCAGACACGCCCGCCCCCGCGCGTCGCCACGGCGCGATAAAGTGAGGCATGGCCATCGGCCCGCCCAGGGTGAGCGTCGCCCTTCCCGTCCACCGCGACGGCGAGGTGCTGCTGCGTGCCGCGGCGTGTGTGCTCGCCCAGTCCGTGCGCGAGCTGGAATTGCTCATCATCCTCAACGGAAGCGACGACGCCACCCGCCGCGCCGCACGGATGATCGGCGACCCGCGCGTGCGTGTGATCGAGTTGGAGCACGCATCACTTGCCGCGGCGCTGAACGTCGCGCTCCGCGAGAGCCGCGCCCCGCTCGTGGCGCGGATGGACGCGGACGATGAGTGCCCGCCCCACCGCCTGGCGCGACAGGTGATGCTGGCGAGCGAACGGCCGGAGCTCGCCGCGATCGGCTGCGCGTGGGAACAGCGGTTCGAAGGGCGATTGGTCGCCACGATCCGCCCCGACACGCGGGCGCCGCGTCTGGCGTGGAAGCTGCTGCACCGAAACGAACTCGCGCACGGATCGATGCTGCTCCGGCGAGAGCCCGTGCTGTTGGCGGGCGGGTACGACGAGCGACGCAGCCGCGCCCAGGACTACGACCTCTGGCTGCGCCTTGCCGCCCGCGTCGGCGCGTCGCCCGAGGTCCTGTACACGCACCACCTGAAGCGGGCGCCGGGCGCCGCGTTCAGCGCGGGCGAGGCGCAATCAGAGCACGCGGCCCAGGCGCAGATGGAAGCCTGGGCGCGCCTGCCCCGCGCCACGCACGAAGATCGCGAGTTGCTGGCGATGATCGTGTCGCGATTGAATCTCGCGCGGGCGGGCGCGATGGAAGAACTCGAGACGCTCCTGGATCGCGCCGCGTCGGTGGAAGCGCTGGCCGCGTGGATCTCCGCCAAGGAATCGGAAGCGTCGGCACGCTCGCGCGTCGCCCTGACCCGTGCGGCGTTGCTCACGCTCGCGGGCCAGCGCCTGCGGGCCGAGGGCCATTCAAGCGTGTGGCTCTACGGCGCGGGCGCGCACACCGCCTGGGTCATGGATCACGCGGCGCACCTGGGCATGGAGATCGCGGGGATCGTCGACGACCACGCGCCGGGACGCGCGCTCGCCGGGATTATCGTCCAGAAGCCGTCGGCGGTCGCGGAGGGCGCGTGCGTCCTTCTCTCCAGCGATGCGCACGAGGACAAGCTGTGGAACGCCTCCGCGGAATTGCGGGCGCGGGGCGTGCGCGTGGAACGCCTGTACCACCTCCCGATCGAGCGCGCTGAATCCACCGAGATCGTGCTGAAAGAGCGAGGGTTGTGCCTGTGATCGACACGCGGCGTGGAGTGCGGGACATGCGTCGGCTCGCGGGAGCGGCCGCGGTCGCCCTGGCCGGTGCGGGCGCGCTCGGCCTGGCCTCGTGCGCGA
>JABWBC010000053.1 GCA_013360695.1 Phycisphaerales bacterium | reverse complement strand
GAAGCGAGCACGCCGGCCCAGGTTGGCGCGTCGGTCGCCGCCGGCCCACGGTGGCGATGGGCGACCGCGCTGGAGCAGCCGGAATTCGTCAGAAGAGCGCCCGTGGCGAGGAGGGCGGCGCGAAGAACCCACGCACGCAAGGGCCCTTTCGCGGCGCGGAGCCTCCTCCGACCCCACGCCGCGTCAAGGGCAAGTCCGTCGATCTTGGATTCGCGCTCGCTCACTCCGGTGTAGACCATACAAGCGGCGTGCCGGAGACGGGAAGCGTGCCTGGGGCGCTTCGCGGCACGATCCGGCCGCGAATGGTCCGAGAATGACGTTGCGAGAGGGCAACGGCGCTGCGCGCGGGCATCGGTGCTTCTGGGGAAGCATGGATTCACGGCTCTGGTGGTGCCTGTGCCCGGGCGCGCCCGCCATGGGATCACGCGATGCGTGCGAGCACATGGCCGGTCTCGACGGCGTCGCCCTTGCGCACGAGTAGTTCCTTCAGCGTGCCGCCCACGAGGGCGCGCACGGTTCCGGTCATGGGCCGATCATCGCTCACATACTTGCTGGCGATCTGGATGACGACGATGGGGTCGTAGGCCTTGACGGCGTCGCCGACCTTGACGTTGACGTTGGTGATGATGCCGGGGATGGGGCTGCAGACTTCGCCCGGCGCGCCGACACCAAGGCCGTGCCACGCCGGCTTGGGGGTGAGCGGCGGCTCGGGCGGTCCGACGAGTTCCGGAGCGGCCTCGGTCGTGACAAGCGTGGGCTGTACGTTGGGCGTGGGCTGTACGTTGGGCGTGGGCTGGGCGTTGGGCAGGGGCTTGGAGCCATTTCCGTTGCCGTTCATGCCGGGCACGATCATGCGCCCGGCGGGCGCTTTGGGCGGCGCGACGACGGGCGCGCTCTGCACGCGAAGGTCGGCCGAGGCGAGAGACGCGTTGGGTTCAACCACGTCGACTTCGACTTCGTAGGTCTGGCTCTCGATGGTGACGTGAAGCTTCATGTCGTTGTCTCGCGTGCGAGCTTGGTGTGCGGGGTTGCGGGTGTGATGCCGATCGTTGAGGTGATTGGTTTCTCGTTCGGGCTCATGAGCCCGCGCGCCAACCGCGCCTGGCCGGGCGTGGATCGCGATACTCCATCGAAGCCCGGCGGGCTGATTGCTGCCACGGCGAGAGCTTCGACGCGCGGGCCGGCTGGCTGAGCGAGCGGACGTGCGTGATCACGGCGCGCGGGCCGGCGACGAGCGTGACGACCGCCTGGATCGCCTTCAAGTGGTGCGGCGGGATGGAGTGTCGTGGTGGTGCGTGGGTGGTTGGCATGGTTCGGATCGGATCGGATCGGATTGGCGTGCGAGGTGCGCGGCGCTTGGTGCGAAAGGACTACAGCGGGATCAGGCCGTGCTTCTTTTCGGGGCGGAGCTCGCGCTTGGTCTGGAGTTCTTCCAGCGCCCGCGCGATGTACCGCCTGGTCTCGCTCGGCGCGATGATGTCGTCGACCATGCGGCGCCCCGCGGCGACGAACGGATTGGAGAACGTGTTGCGGTAGAGATCGGTCAGCTCGGCGCGCTTGGCGGCGCGGTCCGTGGCTTCCGCGAGTTCTCGCTTGAAAATGACCTCGACCGCCGCCTCGGCGCCCATGACGGCGATCTCGGCCGTGGGCCACGCGGCGACCGCGTCGGTGCCCAGATCCTTGCTCGCCATCGCGACGTAGGCGCCGCCGAACGCCTTGCGCAGGATGATGGTGATCTTGGGCACGGTGGCGGCGGAGTAGCTGAAGAGCAGCTTGGCGCCGTGGCGGATGATCCCGCCGTATTCCTGCTGCACTCCCGGGAAATAGCCGGGTGTGTCGACGAGCGTGAGGATCGGGATGTTGAAGGCGTTGCAGAAACGGATGAAGCGCGAGGCCTTGTCGCTGGAGTCGATGTCGAGCGATCCTGCCTTGACGCCCGGGTTGTTGGCGACGATGCCGACGCTGCGACCCGCGATGCGCCCGAAGCCGATGACCATGCTCCCGGCGAATCCGGCCTGGACCTCGAGGAAATCGTCGTTGTCAACGAGGCGCTGGATAACGTTGTGCACGTCGTAGGTGCGGCGGGGATCGGCGGGGAGGATCTCGCCGATCGCGTCGTCGGTGCCGATGTCGCCGGGGAAGGCCAGGCGCGGCGGGTCCTCCATGTTGTTCGACGGCAGGAACGAGAGCAAACGACGGCAGAGGGCCGCGGCGTGCCTGTCGTCCTCGGCGATGAAGTGGATGTTGCCGGAGTAGTGCATGTGGGCCTCGGCGCCGCCGAGCTCTTCGGCGCTGACATTTTCGCGCGTGACCTGCTTGATGACCTGCGGGCCGGTGATGAACATCTGGGCCCGGCGCGTCTGGATGACGAAGTCGGTGAGCGCGGGGCTGTAGGCCGCCCCGCCCGCGCAGGGTCCGCAGATCAGCGAGATCTGGGGCACCAGCCCGGAGAGCAGCGTGTTGTGATAGAAGACGCGGCCGTAGGCGCCGAGCGAGTCGATGCCCTCCTGGATGCGGGCGCCGCCCGAGTCGTTGATGAAGATGAAGGGTGTGCCGGTCTTCTGGCTCATCTTCATCATCTCGACGATCTTGTCGCCGTGGACCTCGCCCAGCGCGCCGCCGCCGACGGTGAAGTCCTGGCTGGCCAGGTGAACGAGGCGCTTGTCGATGGTGCCCGAGCCGGTGACCACGCCATCGGCGGGGAAGTCCTTGCCGTCCATGCCGAAGGTGGTGCAGCGGTGCTTTGCGAAGCCGTCGCGTTCGTGGAAGGAGGCGTTGTCGACCAGGACGTCGATGCGCTCGCGGGCGGTGAGGTTTCCGGCGGCGTGGTGCTTGGCGATGCGGTCGGCGCCGCCGCCCAGCATCAGCACGTCGCGGCGCTTCTTGAGTTCGAGGAGACGATCGGCCATCGAAATGGGCGTCGGGGCTTTGGCGGGCATGGCGGGCGCGGCGGCGGGAGTGTTCGGCGTCGTGGCGTTGCTCACAGATGGACCTTTCTCACGAAGAACGCGGAGAGTGATTGAAATCGGTGCGGAGCGCGGGCCTTGACCTTGGCTCCGGTCAAGGCGCGCGGGAATGAACACCTGCGGGCTGGCACAGTTCGGTCAGCACGCCCATCGAGGCCTTGGGATGAAGGAATGCGATCGACGAATCGTGGGCGCCGGCGCGCGGGCGTTCGTCGATGAGACGGATGTTTCCCGCCCTGAGCGCCTCGAGTCGGGCGGCAAGATCACCGACGGTGTACGCGACGTGGTGAAGGCCCTCGCCGCGCTTCTCGATGAACTGCGCGATGGTCGAATCCGGGCTGGTGGGCTCGAGGAGTTCGAGTCGGACGGGGTTTTCGATCGGGCCGAGTGCGTAGAACGCGACGCGAACCTTCTGATCGGGAACCGTCTGCACGCCCTCGAATCGAGCGCCGAGGATCCGCTCATAGAAATCCCGCTGAGCGTCCAGCGACCTGACCGCGATTCCGATGTGATTGACGCCTTGGGCGTGGATCATGAGCGATCTCCCAAGTCAGTCGGCCGAGCGTTCGCGTTCCGTGCGAGTGCTTTGGCGGAGCGGCGAATTCGGAACCGAATCGCCAACTCCGTGTCCGATCGCATGATAGGCCGCCGCTCCGTGCATTCCCTGCAGTCGTCGTCGTTTGTAGCGGTTTTCAACGATTCATCGCCCTCGACGATCTGCTTTGCATTTCATTCGGACGGCGTGCGGAGAGCCGGCGTTCAGTGTCCGTCAATACGGGTCGGCGGCGCGCCACGAAGCTCCTGGCGCAGCGCCTCGATCACTCGCTCAACCGCGAGCGCGGGCGGCGAGCGGCCGTCGAGCACCTCCGCCTCGGCCTGGATCATGGCCGTTCGCGCGCCGGGGAGGTCGAGCAGCAGGCGATCCAGCCGCTCGTGCAAGAGGGTGCGGAGCCAATGACGATCCTGGGCCCGCCGGCGCGTCTCGATCGCGCCCGATATTCGCAGCCGCTCGAATCGCGACTGAACGTCCTCAAAGACTCGCCACACGCCCTCGCCCGTCAGGGCGCTGCATGTCAGCACGGAGACCGCGGAGCGCGTGTCATCGCCGCGCATGACGCGGGCGGCCGCCGCGTACTCTGCTGCCACCGTTCGCGCTTTCGCGGCGTTCTCGCCCTCGGCCTTGTTCACCACGATGAGATCGACCAGTTCAAGCAATCCGCGCTTGATGCCCTGCAGTTCATCGCCTGCGCCCGGGATCGCCAGCGCCACGACGACGTCGCTCATGTCCGCGATCGCGGTCTCGCTCTGCCCGACGCCAACGGTTTCGATCAGCACGACATCGAACCCCGCGGCCTCGCACACGAGCATCGCCTCGCGCGTTTTGCGCGCGATGCCGCCGAGCGTGCCGCCGCTGGGGGAGGGGCGGATGAACGCGCGCGGATCACTCGACAGCCTGCCCATCCGCGTGCGATCGCCCAGGATCGAGCCGCCCGAGACACGGCTGGAGGGATCGATCGCCAGCACCGCGACGCGATGACCACGCTCGGTGAGCATCGTGCCGAGCTTCTCGATGAACGTGGACTTTCCCGCCCCGGGCATGCCCGTGATGCCGATGCGCATCGCGCGCCCGGTGCTGGAAAGCAGTCGCGTGAGCACCTCCTGCGCGACCGCTTCGTCCGAGGGTCTGGCGGACTCGATCAGCGAGATCGCTCGACCGAGCACGGCACGATCCGCCGCGAGCACGCCCCGGGCGTAATCGTCGACGCTCAATTCCTGACGCGCCGGGCGTGCGGACGCCGACGCGCTGGCGCCCTCGCCCGCTCTGGCGACCGACACGCCGAAACGAGAGTCCTCGCCCTCGCGGGGCGCGGGGTTGCTCATCGCCCCTCCGCGGATTGCGCACGGGGCTTGGGCTGCTCAACTCTCTCGAGTTCATCGAGCACACGCACCGCCGCCGCGCTGATGACGGTGCCAGGACCGAAGATCGCGGAGACGCCGGCGGCATAGAGCGCGTCGTAGTCCTGCGGGGGGATGACGCCGCCGACCACGATCAGGATGTCGGTGCGCCCGCCATGATCGAGCGCCGCGCGCACCGCGGGGACGAGCGTCAGGTGACCCGCGGCGAGCGACGACACGCCGACGACGTGCGCGTCGTTTTCGATCGCCTGCCTGGCGACCTCCTCGGGCGTCTGGAAGAGCGGGCCGATGTCGACATCAAAGCCCATGTCCGCGTAGGCGGACGCGACGACTTTCTGCCCACGGTCGTGCCCGTCCTGTCCGATCTTGGCGACGAGAATTCGCGGGCGCCGGCCCTCGCGATTCTCGAACGACGCGACGCGGGCGCGGATGCTCTCGATCGTTCCCTTTTCGGCGGACTCTCTCATGTAGACACCTTGCATAGAGCGTACCACGGCCTCGTGTCGCCCGAAGACCTTCTCGAGCGCGAGCGAGATCTCGCCGACGGTCGCCATCGCGCGAGCGGCGTCGACCGCGAGCTCGAGCAGGTTTCCCTGGCCGCTCTTGGCCGCGGTGGTCAGTGCTTCGAGCGCCCGGCTCACCACGGAGGCGTCGCGTTTGCTCTTCAGCTCGCGGAGGCGAACGACCTGCGCCTCGCGGACGGCGGTGTTGTCGATCTTCAGCACGTCGATCGCGTCGTCACGCTGCGGCTTGAATCGGTTCACTCCGACGACCGTCTGCGAGCCCGAATCGATGCGGGCCTGCGTCGCGGCCGCGGCCTCCTCGATGCGGAGCTTGGGGATTCCGGCCTCGATCGCCTTGGCCATGCCGCCCAGGTCCTCGATCTCAAGGATGTGGGCCCACGCGCGGCAGGCCAGGTCGTGCGTGAGACGCTCGACGTAGTACGAGCCACCCCAGGGGTCGATGACGCGGCAGGTATCGGTCTCCATCTGCAGGAACAATTGCGTGTTTCTCGCGATGCGCGCGGAGAAGTCCGTGGGCAGCGCCAACGCCTCGTCGAGCGCGTTGGTGTGCAGGCTCTGCGTGTGCCCCTGCGTGGCGGCCATTGCCTCGACGCACGTTCGCACCACGTTGTTGTAGACGTCCTGGGCGGTCAGGCTCCAGCCGCTGGTCTGGCTGTGCGTGCGGAGGGAGAGGCTGCGCGAATTCTTCGGGTTGAACGTCTTCATGAGGCGCGCCCAGAGCAGTCGCGCGGCCCGGAGTTTGGCGATCTCCATAAAGAAGTGCTCGCCGATCGCCCAGAAGAAACTGAGACGCGGCGCGAAGTCATCGACATCCAGGCCGCGGGCCACGCCGGTGCGCACGTACTCCAGTCCGTCGGCGAGCGTGTAGGCCAGTTCGATGTCAGCCGTCGCGCCGGCCTCCTGCATGTGGTAGCCGCTGATCGAAATGCTGTTGAACTTCGGCATCATCGCGGCGCAGAACGCGAACACGTCGCCGATGATCTTCATGCTCGGCGCGGGGGGATAGATGTATGTGTTGCGGACCATGAACTCTTTGAGGATGTCGTTCTGGATCGTGCCCGAGAGTTGCCCGGGCTTCACGCCCTGACGCTCCGCCGCGACGATGTACATCGCGAGCACGGGGAGAACGGCGCCGTTCATCGTCATCGACACGCTGATCTGCCCGAGCGGGATGCCGTCGAACAATCGTTCCATGTCGAGCACCGAGTCGATCGCGACTCCCGCCATTCCGACATCTCCCGCGGCCCGCGGATGGTCGCTGTCATAGCCGCGGTGCGTCGCAAGGTCGAAGGCGACCGACAGACCCTTCTGGCCCGCCGCCAGATTGGCGCGATAGAACGCGTTGCTCGCCTCCGCGGTGCTGAAGCCGGCGTACTGCCGCACGGTCCATGGCTTGAGGACGTACATCGTCGCGTACGGCCCGCGAACGAACGGTGGTAGCCCGGGCATGGTGGAAAGATGGCGGACCGCGTCGAGATCGCTCGCGTGATACTCGGGCTTGATCACGAGCCCCTCGGGCGTGCGCCACGAGTGTTGCTCCGGCGTGCGGCCGGTCGCCCGACGCACCATTTCGGTCCAGGTCCGTTCATCGGCCGGTGCGCCCGGCGCGTGAAGAGGGATGTCAGCAAAGTTCGGGATGATCGCGCCTGGTTGAGCGGCGTTCACAGCGACACTCCTTCCTGCACGAGGAGCTCGGACAGTGTCTTGACGACATCGCAGCGCATGTAGACGAAGCGGTCCACGCCCGCCTCGCGATAGGCGGTCTCGTTCGCGCCGGGGTTGCCCGCGAGGATCACGGCGCCCGCGCCAGCCGCGTGGAGCAGCGGCGCCAGCGTCGCAACGCTCGTCGCGTAGATCGCGTCGCTCGAGCAGATCACCGCGATGTTCGCGTCGCAACGAGCAAACTCTGAGGCGCCCTGCACCAGGTCCGCCTTGCCCGAAACGACGCGCACTTCAAAGCCGCCCGCCTCAAAGAAGCCCTTGGCGTAGTTGGTGCGGGCCAGGTGGTCCGCGGGTGTGCCGATGCTGACGAGAGCGACGCGCGGGCGACGCCCGCACGACGCGGTGTATTCGTCGGCCGCATCGCGAAGGTGCTCGAACGCCTCGGAGAAGGGATGGAGCGCGACCGCGTGGATGCTCGCGGGCGGCCCGCCGTTCCCCAGGATCGCGGTGATCGCGCCGATGGTCGCGCCCTGGGAGGCGAGATTGAACGCCTGCTGACTCATCGCGCCGCTGATCGCTGGCGAGACCCTGCTCGCGTTCGATGTCTGGAGCGGCCTGGAGCGCTGGCGTGCCGCACGCTCGCGGGCTTCACGCCTAATCTCCTCGAGATTCACGGCGGATGGCTCGGGGCGATGCTCACCCACGCTCGGGAACTCGCTCACGCCGAGCAGGGCTTCCTTGCGCGTTGCGATGTCGCGCCAGCGCGGTTGTGCGGCCGTATCGATCTGCTGCGCGATCCAGCCGTCCTCAAGACTCTTGGCCATCCCGCCACGCGATTCGATGGCCTGCAGGATCACCCACGCACGTTCGCAGATCTCGTCGGTCAATCGCTCGAGGAACCAGCTCCCCCCCGGCGCGTCGACGACCCGGTGCAGGTGGCACTCTTCCTGCAGGATCAGGTGCGTGTTTCGCGCGATGCGCCGCGCCAGCGTGCCGCTGCGCCACCCGGGCTTGCCCGAGACCATCGCGGCGTCGAACGGTTCGGACCCGATCGCGTCGGCTCCTCCCAGTCCCGCGGCGAACACGCACACGCAGTTGCGCAGGATGTTGACCCAGGGATCACGGGCCGTCAGCACGCGCTTGCTGGGGCGCACGTGCATCTTCATCCGCTGCCCGTCGAGACCCACGCCGCACGCCTGCGCGATGCGCCCCCACAGGCGTCGCGCCGCGCGGAGCTTGGCGATCGCCAGGAACTGGTGCGTCCCGACCCCGTAGCTGAAGAGCAGCTGAGCCGCCGCCTGGTCGACGCTCAGCCCCGCGCGCGTCATCGCGCGCAGATACTCCAGCGCCGTCGCCATCGAGAATGCCAGGTCCTGGGTCGCGGTCGCGCCGGCGTGGTGATACGGAGCGGCGCCCACGCGGATCGCCGTGACATTCGAGAAGCGCGCGGAGGTCCACGCCGCCAGGTCCGCGGCCCGCGCGAGCCCCTCGGCAATCGGCCAGGGCAGGTGCCCTTCGCGTGCGAGCACGCCGAGCGGATCGGCGTTGAATGCGCCGCGGCACTTTGCGGGCTCGATCTTTTCCGACTCCCACACGGCGCTGAGCTGCGCCGCCGCGGGAATGAAGGCGGCGCCGGCTTCGAGCGCGACGGAGATCATGCCGAGCTCCACGCCACGGAGCGCCGCGGAAAGATCGTCCGTGCTCGCGATCATCGCGCCGTCGACGCCCGCGAGTTCGCGTGCGCCCGGGTCATCGGGATCGAGCCCGGCCCGTCCCGCGGCGTCGTAGCGAACGAGAATCGAGGTGACACCTCCCGCGAGGTCTTCGAGAATGGACGCGTTCAACGCGCGCGGATCGGCGTGGTCTTGCTGCTGGCGGATGTCCCAGCCGCGGAGTTGATGATCGAGCGGGAGCGAGCCGCGCGTGAAGGGCGATAACCCGCTGAAGCCGGACGGGTCTCCGTCTTGCGCCCAATCTCGCGCGGTGTAAAGCGGCTGTACGTACAGACCTTCATAGGTGTGGGTGACGAGCTTGCGTTCAAAGGGCGCACCATTCAGGTCCTGCTCGACCAGGGCGCGCCATTGGGCCTCGTCCACGTTCGGGAACGATTCGCAGATGTCGAATGTACGGGGGAGCATCGTGCACCTCGCGGGCGCGGCCGGCACGGCTCGAAAGATCGCGCCCCGGCAGAGTTCCGTCGCGCTCATTTCAGCATAGTCCGCCGATATCGAACAGTCTTTCGTGTCGCGCGCAGATTCTTCCATGTGGAGCGCTAGACTGATCAAAAACTCACTTTGCCCGGAGGATGCCCATGAACATCGTCCGAAACGCCGAAGAGGCCGTCTCCTTCATCCGCAGCGGGATGAACATCTTCGTGCACGGGAGCGCCGCGACGCCCGCGCCGCTCCTGAGCGCGCTGGCCGCCCGCGCCGACCTGCGCGACGTCCGCGTCTTTCACCTGCACACCGAGGGCTCGGCCGCGTTCCTCGCGCGTGAGGTCGCGGGGCGCATCACGTCGTACTCCTTCTTCACCGGGCCCGACGCACGCGAAGCGATCCAGGACGGGCGCGCCGACTTCATCCCGGTGTTCCTGTCGGACATTCCCGACGTCATCACCTCCGGGCGCATCCGCATCGACGCCGCGCTCGTGCAGCTCTCGCCGCCCGACAAGCACGGGTTGTGCACGCTCGGCACGTCGATCGACGCGGCCCGCGCCGCCGTCGACACCGCGCCCATCGTGATCGCCGAGATCAACGATCGGTTCCCGCGCACGCACGGCAACACGGCCGTCCCGCTCTCCCGCGTCACCTGCGCCTTCCGCTCCAGCCGCGAGCTGCCCGATCACCCGCCGGGCGATCCGACCGAGGTGGAGGCGCGCATCGGGCGCATCGTCGCCGACCTGATCGAGGACGGAAGCACGCTCCAGATGGGCATCGGCGCGATTCCCGACGCGGTGCTTTCCAGCCTTGGCAACAAGCACGACCTGGGCGTTCACACCGAGATGTTCTCCGATCGACTGATCGACCTGGTTGAGGCGGGCGTCATCACCAACCGCCACAAGGAAGTCCACCCGGGGCGGATCGTCACGTCGTTCTGCTCCGGCTCGCGTCGCCTCTATGACTTCGTCGACGACAACTGCATCGTCGAATTCCACGGGTGCGATCGCACCAACGACACCGCGATCATCCGGCGCAATCCCAAGGTCGTCGCGATCAACTCTGCGCTGCAGATCGATCTCACCGGGCAGGTGTGCGCCGATTCGATCGGGCACCGCATCTACTCCGGCATCGGCGGGCAGATGGACTTCATCCGCGGCGCGGCCCTCAGCCCGGGAGGCAAGGCGATCATTGCCATCCCCTCCACCGCCTCGGGCGGCAAGCTTTCGCGCATCACGCCCGAACTGCTCCCCGGCGCGGGCGTCGTCACCACCCGCGGGCACGTTCACTGGATCGTGACCGAATACGGAGCCGTCAATCTGTGGGGGCTCTCGCTGCGCCAGCGCGGCGAGGCACTCATCAGCATCTCGCACCCTGACTTCCGCGGCGAGCTGATGACCACGCTCGCGAAGATCCGGCACTTCACGCTGAAATAGGATCTGCCCGACCCGAGCGTATCTCACGCCACCGCAAGGCCGCGGCCCTTTGCTCCGCCGATCGAGTCCGGGTAGGAATCTGCTACGCTGCGCCGACTTGCAACGCGCCACATGGCGCGGGAGGAATCGGCATGACGAATTCGATGCGGGCGGCCATGTTGATCGTGGCGGCACTGGGCACGCCGGGCTGGCTGGCCGGGGCACAGAGCGGCGAATCAGCGCCCGATGCTGCATCGCCGAGTCGTTCAACGTCGAGCGTGCTCGCTCACGCCAACGGACCGCACTCGGTCGATCTTCGCCCCAAGTTTGCGGGTTTCGGGCTCACGCCCCGCGTGCAGGGCGGGCGCGGCACATGCTCGGTCTTCGCCGTCACGCAGGCGCTGGAGTTCGCCGTCGCGCGAAAGAAGGGCGCGGGCGAACGGCTCAGCGAGGAGTTCCTGAACTGGGCCTCGAACCAAGCGATCGGGCACGCCGCCGACGGCGGGTTCTTCTCCGACCTCTGGAAGGGCTTTGAGAAACACGGCGTGTGTCCCGAATCCGCGATGCCGTATCGCGAGAAGTTTGAGCCTGATTCACCGGCGAGCGCCGACGCGACGGCCCGGGCCGCCGAGGTTCTGAAGCTCGGGCTTCGGCTTCACTGGATCAAGGAGTGGGACGTCAACTCCGGGCTGACCGCCGAGCACCTTGCGTCGATCAAGGAGACGATCGCGGGAGGGTGGCCGGTGTTCACGGGTCTGCGATGGCCGAAGAACGCCGAATGGGATAACAACGTGCTGCGGATGGCCGCGCCCGCGGACGTGTTCGACGGGCACAGCGTTCTTTTCGTCGGCTATCGCGATGACCCCGCGATGCCGGGCGGCGGGGTCTTCATCTTCCGCAACTCTTCGGGACCGGCGCGCGAATCAGAAATGACCTACGAATACGCGCTCGCCTACGCCAACGACGCCGCATGGATCGATGCGCCGTTGATCGACGCGGGCGACGGCGTGAACGCGGCGACGGGAGCACAAGGAGCCGATCGCGGGCCGACATCTCGTCCGAACGCCCGCGCCGATGAAGCGGGCATCACGGAGCTGCTCAGTCCCTCCGCGCTCGCGCCCGCAGGCCGAAACCGCCGCGTGTCGAGCAACATGCAGCCCGCGTGGAACACCGAGAATCTCGACATGACCTGGCTCCAGCCGGGCGAGTCGATCGAGATGCCGCGCCTCGAAGGCCCGGGCGTCATCACCCACATGTGGTTCACCAGCCACTCGGGATGGACCGGCGAACTCAATTCCCTCTCGCTTCGCATCTACTGGGACGGAAGCGCAACGCCCGGCGTGGAAACGCCCCTCGCCGATTTCTTTGCCGTTGGTCAAGGCAAGCCCGCGGTCGTTGAGAGCGAGGTCGTGCAGGTCTCGGCGACCGGTTCGCTTTCCTGTTATTGGCGCATGCCATTCGAGAGGTCCGCGAAGATCGTCGTCACCAACGACAACCCCGAGCGCGGCGCCGGCCTGTATTGGCAGGTCGATTGGACGCAGCTCCCTGGTCTTCCCGCCGGTACGCCGAAGTTCTACGCGAAATACCGCCAGGAATATCCGGCTCAATCCGGGCGCGATTACGTGCTCGCGGAGCTCACCGGCAAGGGGCGTTACGTCGGCACCGTCATGTCGCTGACGCTCGCGCAGGATGGCTGGTTCGGCGAGGGCGACGACTTCTTCTTCATCGACGGCGAGCAGACGCCGAGCCTGCAGGGAACCGGCTCGGAAGACTACTTCAACGACGCGTGGGGATTCAGGCCGCGCACCAGCCGCTGGTTCGGCTCGCCGCGCTGGCAGGGAGATTCGACCGGCGACAGCGGCGTGTGCTATCGCTGGCACGTCGCCGACGCCGTCAACTTCGATCACTCGCTCATGGTCGCGATCGAGCACAAGGGCAATCTTCCCGAGGACACCGCCGGCTTCTTCGTCGAGCGTCCCGACTTCATCAGCAACGTCGCGTTCTGGTACCAGGAAGGCGAGCCGGGGCCGTGGACGCCCCTGCCGGGCTGGAACGATCGGCGCGTGCCCTGGGACCGCCACCACTTCGTGCGTGATTATCAGGCCGCCAGGCAGTTGCTGGGCGACGCGGTGAAGATCGACACGTCGGGATTGTTCGGCGCTCGCCCGGTTCTTCTGTGGATCAACCGCGCGCCGGATGCGTCGGTGTCGTTCCCGTTCGAAGTGAAGAGCGACGCCCAATACGCCGTGCGCCTGACGGCCGCCAGCGGCGGGGATCACGGCAAGTACAACGTGGAGATCGACGGCCGGAGCGCCGGCACGCTCGATTTCCGCACACCTGACGGCGCGGAACTCGATCTGTCGCTCGGGCGGCTCACGCTCACCAAGGGATCGCACACGATCGCGTTCAAGGGCACGAAGGAACAGCCCGGACCGCTGGCGATCGAGATGCTGCGCCTGCTGAAGCTCCCGCCCGCCGCCAAGCGCGAGCCCAAGACGCATCACGAGGCGCACTTCGTCCGCCTTGCGATCGGGCGAGCGGCCTACGCCTTCCGCCTCGCCTTCGGGCGGGTTCCCGATTCGCTCGATGAGCTCGTAAAGTCCGGGATTCTCGATGCGCGATACCAGAACGACGAAAACAACGTGCCGCTCAAGTCGCGGCGCGAGGGCGAGTACCTCGTCGTCGAGAGCACCGCTGGCGAGGTCTGGACGCACAAATGGACCGGCCTGGACGCGAGGCGGTAAGGGATCGGGCGGTGGCTTGGGCAGCAGCAACCCGAGTTAATGTTCCGACGCCGGACGCGAGCCGGTATGCTGGCACGATGAAGCTCGCGAGGGAATACGGCCTTGGTCTGCGTCGGCCCCGCGCTCGTGGGATGGCAGTGGTCGCGTTGTCGGCCTGTCTGCCCCTGGCGTCGCGGGCGGACAGACCACCCGACGGAATCAACTTCGATCGAGATATCAGGCCGATCTTGTCTGATTCGTGCTTTGCGTGCCACGGGCCGGACGCGGCGAAGCGCAAGGCCAAGCTGCGTCTTGACACTCGCGATGGACTGTTCGGACCAACGCGCGACGCCCTTCGCGAAGGGCACGATCCGTCGCTCCCGTCACGCATCGTCGCGCCGGGTGATCCGGCGAAGAGTGAGCTTGCGCGGCGCGTGTTGTCCGAGGATGACGACGACCGCATGCCGCCGCCCGAATGGGCCCGGCAACTCTCCGCCGACGAGATCGCCAAACTGCGCGCGTGGATCGAGCGGGGCGCGGCATGGAGCGGGCATTGGGCCTACGAGTCGGTCCGACCGGCCGCGATTCCCGAAGTGCGTAACCCCGCGGCGTGCCGGAATGAGATCGACCGATTTGTGCTGGCTCGGTTGGAGAATCATCCGAGCGCGCCGCTCGAACTCTCGAGCGAAGCCGATCGTGAGACACTCATCCGCCGGCTGAGCTTGGACCTGAATGGGCTGCCGCCGTCGCGCGAGGAGGTGGCGGCGTTTACAAGCGACCCATCGCCCGACGCCTATGAGCGTCTGGTCGATCGCCTGCTCGGCTCCCCGCGATTCGGAGAGCACTTCGCGACCGCGTGGCTCGACGCGGCACGATACGCCGACTCGAACGGGTTTCAGATCGACCCGGACCGGACGGCCTGGCCGTGGCGCGATTGGGTCATCGAGGCATTCAACAGCAACATGCCCTACAACCGCTTTGTTTTCGATCAGATCGCCGGCGACCTCGTGCCCGGCGCGAGCGCCGCGCAGATTCTCGCGACCGCGTTCAACCGCAACCACCCGATCAACGGCGAGGGCGGGCGCGACGTCGAGGAATCGCGGATCGACTACGTCCACGATCGCGTCGATGCGACCAGCACGGTGTTTCTTGGGATCACCATGTCGTGCGCCCAGTGCCACGACCATAAGTACGACCCATTCACCCAGGAGGATTACTACCGGTTCTTCGGCTTCTTCAACAGCGTCGACGAGACCGGCGGCGGCGAACAGGGTGATATGCCGCCACTCCTGGACTGGAAGGACGTCGCGGGGCGCGACCTGAAGATCATGGTCATGCGGGACCGGAGCGAGCCAAGGAAGACGAACGTGCTCGTCCGTGGGGCGTGGGATCGGCCCGGAGAGGAAGTTGAGCCCGGCACGCCCCTCGCGATCACCACCGGCGCCGGAGCGTCGCCCGGAATAGCGGGCGCCGCGCCCAACCGCCTCACGCTGGCGGCGTGGCTCACCTCACGCGACAACCCCCTGACCGCGCGCGTCGCGGTCAACCGCCTCTGGCAACAGCTCCTGGGCCAAGGGCTGGTCCGCACCCCTGACAACTTCGGCGTGCAAGGAGAACGGCCCACGCACCCGGAACTGCTCGACTGGCTGGCGTGGCGCTTCATGGAAAGCGGCTGGGATGTCAAGGCCATGTTGAAGCTGGTCGCGACGAGCGCGACCTACCGCCAGGCTTCCGTATGTTCGAAGAAGCTCTTGGAACTCGACCCCGAGAACCGACTGCTGGCTCGTTCTCCTCGCTATCGCCTCGCCGCCGGGGTCCTGCGAGATCAGGCGCTCCTTGCCTCGGGACTCCTCGTGGAAAAGTTCGGCGGCCCGCCGGTCAGGCCGTATCACCCCTCCGGCGTTTGGGAAGACGTCAGTTTCGGTCGCATCAAGTACGAGCCCGGCAAGGGCGAGGATCTGTACCGGCGCAGCGTCTACACGTTCTGGCGACGCACCGCGCCGCCGGCCAACCTTTTCGATGTGCCGCAGAGGCAAAGGTGCTCGGTCCGCGTCATCCGCACCAACACACCGCTGCAGTCGCTGGTGCTGCTGAACGACGAGACCTTCGCCGAGGCCGCCGCCGCGCTGGGCGAGCGCGCCCTGCGCCAGTGCGAGGGCGGAGACCGAGAGCGGATCGGCTGGGCGTTCGAGACCGTGCTCTCACGCCGCGCAAGCGATCGCGAGCTTGAGGTGCTGCTCGCGCGCCTCGGCCGACTGCGCGAGTATTACGCCTCGCATCCAGAGGACGCCCGAGACGCCGCGTGCGCCGGCGAACGCCCGGACCCCGCGCCGGATCGTTTCGCGGAAGTCGCGGCACACGCCGGCGTGATGAGCATCATCTTCAACCTCGACGAGGCCCTGAGCAGGGAGTAGCCATGCCAACATTCGGCAGTCCATTCGGAGAAACGCTACCGAGCGGGGCGGCCGGGCCCCTGGAGATGACGCGTCGGCAGTTTCTGGGACGATCGGGCGCCGGCATCGGTTCGGCCGCGCTCGCGATGATGC
This sequence comes from Phycisphaerales bacterium, assembly GCA_013360695.1. Taxonomy (GTDB): domain Bacteria; phylum Planctomycetota; class Phycisphaerae; order Phycisphaerales; family UBA1924; genus JABWBC01. The sequence goes on along the minus strand of JABWBC010000053.1, from coordinate 7,055 downwards.
TCGCCGGCGGAGCCGGAGCCCGGCCCGCGGGGCTTCCGAGCGGCGTGCGTGCGATCGCGCCCAAGGCCAAGCGCGTCATCATGCTGACGCAGGCGGGCGCACCGTCTCAGATCGACCTCTTCGATCACAAGCCCGGGCTCGTCCCGCTGCGAGGTCAGCTCATCCCCGACTCGGTGCGCATGGGCCAGCGCGTGACAACCATGACCTCCGGCCAACCGCAGAGGCTGCTACCCAGCCAGTTCGCGTTCGCGCAGCACGGCCGCAGCGGAGCGTGGCTCTCCGAACTGGTGCCGCACACCGCGAACATCGCCGATGAGATCGCGATCGTGAAAACCGTCTTCACCGAGCAGATCAACCATGCGCCGGCGATGACATTCTTCCAGACCGGCCACCAAATCCCGGGGCGTCCCTGCCTCGGGGCGTGGACCGTCTACGGCCTGGGCAGCGACAACCACGATTTGCCGGGCTTTGTCGTTATGGTCTCCAAGGATGTCGAGCGCACCTGCGACCAGCCTCTCTACGAGCACCTCTGGAGCGCCGGGTTTCTCCCCGCGGAGCACCAGGGCGTCAAGTTGCGGGCCGGACGCGATCCGGTGCTCTTCCTGCCCAACCCGCCGGGCGTGACGAGGGAGGTCCGGCGCGGGCAGCTCGACGACCTCACCGCGCTCAACACCGCACACCACGACGTGACGGGCGATCCCGAGATCGCCGCGAGAATCGCCCAGTACGAACTCGCCTTCCGCATGCAGGTCTCGGTGCCCGACCTCGTCGCGATCCAGAGTGAGCCCGACGAGACCTTTGATCTCTACGGCCAGGCCGCTCGCAGGCCGGGCTCGTACGGCGCGAACTGCATCCTCGCGCGAAGACTCGCCGAGCGTGGCGTCCGGTTCATACAGCTCTATCACGTCGGGTGGGACCAGCACCGCCATCTGCCGGAGCAGCTGCGCATCCAATGCGAGCACACCGACCAGGCATCGGCCGCCCTCGTGCTCGATCTGAAGCGGCGCGGCCTGCTCGACGAAACGCTCGTTGTGTGGGGCGGCGAGTTCGGCCGCTCGCCCGTCGGCCAGGGCGACATCGACTCGCCCGATCACGGGCGTGACCATCACCCCCGCTGCTTCACGATGTGGATGGCCGGCGGCGGCATACGGCCCGGCATCTCCTTCGGACAGACCGATGAGTTCGGCTTCAACATCGCCAGCGACCCCGTCCACATCCACGATCTCCACGCCACCATCCTGCACCTGCTCGGCATCGACCACGAGCGCCTCACCTTCATGTCGCAGGGCCGACGCTTCCGCCTCACCGACGTGAGCGGCGCCGTGGTGCCCGGGCTCCTGGCGTAGCGTCGCCTCCCGGCCCTGGTCCGATCACGTCAACGCCACGCGGCGGCGCCGATGGCCCGCTTGACAAGACGGCCCGCGCGGTCAATACTTGCATAATGACGCAAATAAACAAACGATCCGGGGCGGACTCGAAACCCGCGGGCCGGCACGGGGCACGGGACGCCAGGCACCCCGCAGGCGCCGGTCGCACCACGAAGACCTCGCGCCCCGCGACTCCCAAGCACGCCGCCGCCCGCCGCGCCCCGATCGATTCTTTGCTCAATCCCGACCTCTTCCGCGCGTTGTGCGATCCGACCCGGGCCGCCCTGGTCGCGTGCATCGCCAAGTGCGGACGTGGCTGCTCGGTCAGCGAGGTCGCCGAATGCTGCTCGGTCGATCTCTCGGTCGTGTCTCGTCACCTCGGCGTGCTCGCCAGGGCCGGCGTGCTGGAGTCTCGCAAGGAAGGGCGAACCGTTTACTACGCCGTGCGCTACACGGCACTTGTCACGCTGCTCCGCTCGCTCGCCAACGCTTTTCACGAGTGCTGCCCCGAGGGGTGCGGCCAAGGTGGAGGGTGCTGTGGCTCGCCCTAGCCCCATCCGCGTGCTCTTCCTCTGCACGGGCAACTCGTGCCGAAGTCAGATGGCCGAGGGTTGGGCCCGCGCGTTGCTCGGTGATCGCGTCGAGGCCCATTCCGCCGGCACCAGGTCGCAGGGTCTGAATCGGCTGGCGGTGATCGCGATGAGCGAGGTGGGCGTCGACATCTCGCGCCACGAGTCAAAGGCGATCGCATCGCTGGGCGACATCGAGTTCGACTGCGTCATCACCGTGTGCGACTCGGCCCGCGAGGCGTGCCCGGTGTTCCCCGGCGCCGCGCGGGTCATCCATCAGAGTTTCGACGATCCGCCGCGCCTGGCGCTCGGCGCCAAAGACGACGACGAAGCGCTCCCCCACTACCGGCGCGTCCGCGACGAGATCAAGGAGTTTGTTCAGCGTCTTCCTCACATCATGGAAGGAGATTTGCCATGACAAGCCAGGCCCACGCGAAGACCGAAGCCGCCAAGCGATCGTGCGGCTGCGCCGACAGCTGCTGCACCGAGACCTCCTCAGTGCCCGCGAACTCTCGCTCACCATCCGCGGCGGCGGCACCCCTCGACACCGCCGCTCATCACGAAGTCCGCGAGAAAGTCCGTGAGGGATACGCCGAGATCGCGCGCACGGGTTGCTGCGGGGGGCCATCGGGGTCCGCCGGCGGCGGGTGCTGCGGCGCAACCGCGTTCACGCCCGAGCAGCTCGCCCAGGCGATCGGCTACGCGTCGGGCGAACTCTCCGCCGTACCCGACGGCGCGAACATGGGCCTCTCGTGCGGGAATCCCACCGCGATCGCATCGCTCCGCCCGGGCGAGGTGGTGCTCGATCTCGGCGCCGGCGGGGGGTTCGATTGCTTTGTCGCCGGGCCCAAGGTCGGCGCGTCCGGGCGCGTCATCGGCGTGGACATGACGCCCGACATGCTGAGCAAGGCCCGCCGAAACATCGCGTCGTACCGCGAGCATTCCGGGCTCGAAAACGTCGAGTTCCGGCTGGGCGAGATCGAGGCGCTTCCGGTCGCGGACGCGAGCGTGGACGTCGTGATCTCCAACTGCGTGCTGAACCTCTCGCCCGACAAGCCGCGCGTGTGGCGCGAGATCGCCCGCGTTCTGAAGCACGGCGGGCGTGTGGCGGTGTCGGACCTGGCGCTGCTCAGGCCGCTCCCCGCGTCGGTGCTCGCGGACGTGGAGGCTCTTATTGGCTGCGTTGCCGGCGCGGTGCTGGTGGAAGAGACGCGCGCCATGGCTCGGGCCGCGGGCCTGGTCGACATCGTGCTCACGCCCAAAGGCCACTACATCGACGCGATGACCAACTGGGAGGACCCGCTCTATCGCAAAATCGTCAACAGCCTGCCCGCGGGAAGCAGGCCGAGCGACTTCGTCACGAGCCTCGACGTGACGGCACGCAAGGCGTGATGCCGATCGGGCGCGGACCGCGCCCGAGGAGCATTGACCCGGACCTTCGATCGAATGATCGCTCTGGCCCGGCGCCTGTTCGCGTTGATCTTTCCCCGGCGACGGCCGCGGACTCCTGCGTCACGCACGATCGCGGGCCTTCTCGGGCTTGGGACGCCTCGATTCACGCGTTGATTCGCGCAACGACTCGCGGACGGCTTGCCTCGCTGGCTCATCGGCCTGCTCATGCAACTCGCCGTTGCTCGCGTCGCGTGGCGCGGCGCCTTCGCGCTCCATCGCACGGGCCGCACGCCGCTCCGCCGCTCGGCGCAGCGCCGACGACGACTTGAAGTTCGTGACCTGCCGCGCCGGGTTGTGGGCCGCCAGTGGATGCTCCGGCGTGCAGACCTTTGCGCCCAGCACCAGCCCGATGTAGAGCTCGTGGTCCGCCTCGATGTCGAAGTGACGCACGACCTCGCAATCGATCGCGATGATCGATCGGCACAGTATCGGCGACGTCGAGACGATCCGCTCGGTCGCCACGGAATCAAACTGATCGCCGTGCTCGGAGAGATGTCCCGTGAAGCGCCGGGCCAGCACGCGATCGCTCGGGTCGATCATTGACACGCCGAAGAAGTGACTGTCGCGGATGATGGGCTCCAGACCGTGCCCCTTCCACGCGGCGACCGCGAGCAGCAGCGGCTCCTCCGCGACGGGCATGACGGACTTCACGATCACCCCGCCCCGCTTACCCTCGAAGCTCGACGTCATGACAAAGAGCCCGCCTGGAATGCGGGTGAGCACGTCCTTGGTCCGTGCGGCCTTGTCTTGCACGCGCCAGCCTCTCCGCGGCCACGAGCCGCTGCGTCTCGGGGATTCGGCGTTCAATGCCGCCCAATCCAGCCGGATTTCCCGCCCTCGCATGAAAAGGGTCCGATCATGCCGATCAGTGGGGCAGAACGCCCCGAGACAGATGTCTTTGCGCTGCCTTCGCTTGCCGGGTTTCACCAGTTTTCCACAGGTCAGGAGGGCAACGGAAACTGAACACAGACAGGTTCTGCACGAGTTATGCACAAGTGTGCGAAGTTTCGCATTCTGTGTTGAAGCGTGGGGCAAAGTGGGGCATAATCCACCGCCGATCTAGGAGTGAGGCGGTGCTGATTGCTGTACGTGGGGTATTCGGAGCTGGTGATCGACGCCAAGGCGCGGTTGGCCGTGCCGGCGCGGTATCGCGCTCAGTGGGACCCCACGGCCGACGGGAAGCACTGGGTACTGGTTCCGTGGGAGCGCGGCCTTCTGCGCCTCTATACGGAAGTAGGGTTCTCACAATTGGTTGCGCAAATGAGGAGTTCCCTGACGCCGAGCCCGGAGCGGGCACGGCTCCAGGCCGCTTTGTTCGGGTTCGCGGAGGCCGTCGAGATGGACGGCGCTGGGCGCATCGTGATCCCGAAGCACCAGTTGGAACGGACCGGGCTTTCGGGCGAGGTGGTGATGATCGGGTCGGGCGACCGTTTCGAGATCAGAGCCAAGGGAGCCTGGAAGAGCGGCGAGGACGAGTTGTTCGCAAGCCTGCCGTCGCTGGCTCAGGACGTGGAAAGGTCCGAGGGTCCGGCAGGGCGGGAGAAGTAGTTGTGTGAGGGAGCCCACCCCGGGCTTTCGCGGGCTTGGGGTGGGATTGACAGCTCGATTCGTGATCTTTGAGCCGGCGCGGGCCTTCGAACGGACTCGGCGCCACGGCAGCCACGGGACTTCCTCCAGGATTTGGGGGCTCCCGCGGTTCTGGCAAGGCCACACCCGCGCAGGGACGCTCGGGAAACTGGCCTCGGACGACCCCGCGAGGGGTGCCACGGAATCTCCTGACCAGAGGTTCACGGCCTGATCCGGCTCTCGTGCCCGGGCGACCCACCAACGTCCGGGCGCATTGTCTGGCGGCGGGGTCTCCACCCACCACTCGCCCGCCGCCGATTTCACTTCCCCGCCCGTGAGCCCACCCTCGCGGGCGGGGTTGTTTTGGAGGAGGCGGAGGGCAAGAGATCTCGAGCGAAGGCGGCCAAGGGGCGCAGAACTGCGTCACAGATGGCCACGTTGCTCAAGAGCGCATGGCATAAGAGGGCGGGCCGTGCTTGCCGCGACGAGCACGAGGCGCGAGCAACTGATAACCGGTGCATTCCCGCACCGCGAGAGAGTCTGCGTGAGTCACGCTCGACGTCGTCGCTTCCATCTCAGGCGCGATCGATCTCGTGATCGTCGATGCCGTCAAACGACGAATCATGCGGAGAGGATTCAGCCATGAGCACACCCCGATGGATCACCAGCCTGTCCCTCGGCATCTTCGGCGCTGCGCTCGGAGCGCTGGCGGGCTGTTGGCTGCTCGGTGCGGGGTCCGGCGGAGTCGCAGGAGGGATGGCGGGCGGATTGATCGCTGGACTGGGCCTCGCGCGCAAGGAATGACGCCAAGCACCGCGTGCGAGTCCCACGGGTATTCGTAAACGGGTATTTACAAGCTGAGCACGCCCGTGCTGTCCGCAAACTGGTCGCGCGGGCAGCCGGCCTTTTCCAGCATCGACAGGTACAGGTTGCAGAGCGGCGTTTCACGCTGCGATTTGATGAGGCGCCCGGTCTCGATCGTGCCCCCGCCGCGCCCCGCCAGCACGATCGGCAGGTCCTCGTGGTTGTGCTTGTTGCCGTCACTGATCCCGCCGCCCAGCATGACGAGGCAGTTGTCCAGGAGCGAGCCCTCGCCCTCGCGCGTCTCGGCGAGCTTCTTGATGAAGCGTGAGAAGCCCTCGACGTGGAAGCGATCGATGCGCCGGATCTTTTCGATCATCTCGTGGTTGTTCTGATGATGCGAGAGCTGGTGGTGCCCCTCGTTGATGCCGAGCTCCGGGAAGGTGCGGTTGCTCCCGTCGACCGCGAGCATCAGCGTCGCGACGCGCGTCGAGTCGGTCTGGAACGCCAGCAGCAGCATGTCGTACATGAGCTCGAAGTGTTCGCTCAGTTTGTCCGGGATCCCCGCCGGCGCGCTCATCGCGGGAAGCTTGCGGGGCTCGGTCTCGTTCCGCGCCCGCTCGATGCGCTGCTCGATCTCGCGCACCGCGCTCTGGAACTGATCGAGCTTCCGCCGGTCGCCCGTTCCGAGCTGGTTTGACAGAGCGCGGGAGTCCTCCAGCACGAAATCGAGGATGCTCTTGCGCCGGCTCAGTCGCTCGCTGGCGGCGGCTGCCTGGGTCGCATCGCCGAAGAGGCGCTCGAACGCCGCGGCCGGATCGACGACCTTGGCCATCGGCGTGGACTCGTCGCGCCACGAGATGTTCGACGAGTAGGCGCACGAGTACCCCGAATCGCAATTGCCCGACGAAGGCGCCATCTCGCAGCCGAGTTCCAGCGAGGGCAGGCGCGTCTCGTTGCCGATCGCCTGCGCCGCGACCTGGTCGATGCTCACACCGTTCTTGATGTCGTTGCCCGCGGTCTTGCGGGCCTGCATGCCGGTGAGGAAAGAGGCGGAGGATCGCGCGTGATCGCCCGGGCCGTCACCGTTGGCGCGGGCCTTCTGGAGCGTGAGCCCGGTGAGGATGTTGATGTCGTTGCGGACGGGCGCGAGCGATTCGAGCGTGGGCGAGAGGGCGAAGTCGGTCGCGGTCGTGCCGGGCTTGGGCATCCACGCGTCGTAATTCACGCCGTTGGGCATGAAGACATACGCGAGGCGCACGGGCGCGGCGCCGGCCCCGCGAGCACCGCCCGCCAGCGT